>CAZFVP010000011.1:12539-22283 GCA_964522345.1 uncultured Gammaproteobacteria bacterium
ATAGAAGAGACCACCGCTACCGACATGACCGCAATAATAATCACCACCACCATGATTTCGATCAAGGTGAATCCGGATTGACGATAAATTATAGTTGGCGTGCGCACGTAGTCTAGGTTTTCTCAAAAGTAATAGATATCAGTGATAAGTGCGAATGTTAGCACTGCAACCTTGATACGCGTACCTTTTATGCACCTTCTTAATAAACTTTCACTTATACACTGCCTCTTTTGACAAAACTGCGCGTCCGTATGCTATCTATTGTAAAATAGTGCTGTTTTGACTATCACTTTTGTCTAAATCTAACTATTAAGGCCCTTAAATAAGGTGAGAATAAAAACACTTAAGGTGTAGAGGCCAGCTTACTGCTATTACAATTTTTCGCGCTCTATCACTGGCCAGCTAAAATAGTTTAACTTAGCTTTATAGCCTTATTCCCACTCAATAGTCGCAGGAGGCTTGCCTGAAATATCGTAAGTTACTCGGCTAATACCGCGCACCTCGTTGATAATACGATTGGAAATATGACCTAAAATATCGTAAGGAATATGCGCCCAGGTCGCCGTCATAAAATCGATGGTTTGAACAGCACGTAAGGCAATAACCCAATCATACGCACGATTGTCGCCGACAACACCAACTGACTTAACTGGTAAAAATACCGCAAACGCTTGGCTTGTCTTTTCGTACCAACCTGTGGCATAAAGCTCTTGCATAAAGATGTCATCAGCTTCACGCAATAAATCAGCGTATTCCTTTTTAACTTCACCAAGAATCCGAACCCCAAGACCTGGCCCTGGGAACGGGTGACGATGAATCATCTTCGCAGGCAAACCTAATTCAATACCGATTTTGCGTACTTCATCTTTAAACAATTCACGTAGTGGTTCTAATAATTCCAACTCCATATCATCTGGTAAACCACCAACATTATGGTGGGACTTAATTACCTGCGCTTTACCAGTTTTGGATGCCGCGGATTCGATCACATCAGGGTAAATTGTTCCTTGCGCCAGCCACTTTGCATTATCGATCTTCTTAGACTCTTCTTCGAAAATCTCCACAAACACTCTGCCAATAATTTTACGCTTGGCTTCGGGCTCATTTTCTCCAGCAAGTTCGTTGAGAAAGCGTTGTTCAGCGTCAACCCGTATTACCCTAACGCCCATATTGTTAGCGAAGGTTTCCATTACTTGGTCGCCTTCATTTTTACGCAACAAACCGTTGTCGACAAAGATACAGGTTAGTCGGTCACCAATCGCTTGATGCAATAAAGCAGCGACAACAGAGGAATCAACACCACCAGAGAGCCCTAGAATAACGTGATCATCGCCAACCTTAGTCCGCGCAGAATCAATCGCATCTTGAATAATATTGCTGGCTGACCAACTGTCGCCACAAGCACATATATCGTGAGCAAAGCGGCTCAATAGTTGCTCTCCAAACTCGCTGTGCGTTACTTCGGGGTGAAACTGAACTCCATAGAACTTACGTTCTTCATCAGCGATTGCACACAATGGCGCATTAGCTGATTGCGCGATAACTTTAAAGCCTTCAGGAACCACGGTCACCTTGTCCCCATGGCTCATCCAAACACTTTGCGATGCTTCTTTAATGAGAGAGTTGTCTTCACAGAATTCTACATCAGCATGACCAAATTCACGTTTGTCTGAGGTGGATACTTCGCCACCTAACATTGCCGCCATGCACTGTAAGCCGTAGCATATACCCAACACCGGCACACCCATTTCGAAAATGCCTTCTGGTGCACGCGGCGTATGCGCTTGAGTGACAGTCGACGGACCTCCTGAAAGAATAATTCCTTTGGGTGCAAATTCTTGAATGGAAGCTAAGTCATTATCGTAAGCCCATAATTCGCAGTACACTCCGAGCTCACGGATTCGGCGGGCAATTAGCTGAGTATATTGAGAACCAAAATCAAGGATTAGGATTTTATCGCTATGGATATCAGTCATTGGGCTTCTTTTTATTAACTTCGGTAATTAGGTGCTTCTTTGGTGATCGTCACATCATGAACATGTGATTCGGTCACACCAGCATTGGTAATTTGAACAAATTGGCAGTTTTCACGCATTTCAGCTAACGTGGAGTTACCGGTATATCCCATGCTTGAACGAATACCACCCATTAGCTGATGAATAATATTGATCGCAGGCCCTTTATACGGGACTCTACCTTCAATACCTTCAGGAACCAATTTTTCGGTTTCAGGTTCATCGGATTGAAAATAGCGGTCCTTAGAACCTTGTTCCATAGCGCCAATCGACCCCATACCTCGATATGATTTATAGGACCGGCCCTGAAACAACTCAATTTCGCCAGGCGCTTCATCCGTACCAGCGAGTAAACCACCGACCATTGCACAGTTGGCGCCAGCTGCTATCGATTTGGCAATATCGCCTGAGAAACGCAAACCACCGTCAGCGATCAAAGGAACTCCCGAATCTTTTAGAGCTTGCGCGACATCGTAGACCGCTGTGATTTGTGGCACACCAACCCCGGCAACCATTCGAGTAGTGCAGATCGATCCAGGGCCAATGCCTACTTTAACCGCATCTGCTCCAGCTTTCACAAGGTCTAAAGCAGCAGCACCGGTAGCAATGTTGCCACCAACAATTTGAATTTGTGGATAGGCTTTCTTAATTCTAGCAACCGCGTCTAGAACACCCACAGAGTGACCATGCGCAGTATCAACAACAATAACGTCTACCCCCGCTTCAGCAAGCAATGCAACTCGCTCATCGGTGTCCGCCCCAGTCCCAACGGCTGCTCCTACACGCAGGTTTCCATTAGAATCTTTTGATGCGTTTGGGTGATCGGTTGATTTTTGAATATCTTTTACGGTAATTAAACCTTTAAGATGAAAAGCACTATCAACCACTAGCACTTTTTCAATACGATGCTCGTGTAATAAACCTTGAACTTCTTCTTTGCTAGCGCCTTCTTTAACCGTAACTAGCTTATCTTGTGGTGTCATCGCTTTAGACACTGGCTCATCTAAACGAGTCTCAAAACGCAAATCGCGCCCTGTAACAATCCCAACCAAGTTATCGCCATCGACTACTGGCACTCCGGAAATCTTATGCCTACGCGTTAGTGCCAAGACGTCACCAATACTAGTATCTGGCGAAACGGTAATAGGGTCATTAATAACGCCGCTTTCGAATTTTTTAACTCTGGATACGTTCTTGGCCTGTAGCTCTGGCGTCATATTCTTATGAATAACGCTCAGGCCACCTTCTTGCGCCAAGCAAATTGCCATACGTGATTCGGTGACAGTGTCCATCGCTGCAGACAACAACGGGATACCTAGCCGTATCTCTTTAGTAAGTTGAGTAGAGAGGTCAACGTCACGAGGTAGAACGCTCGATTTAGCGGGCGTTAAAAGGACGTCATCAAAGGTGAGGGCTTGTTTGATATTTTCCATCGCGGAATTATACGCATCTAATGTGAGATTTCAACGCTTGCAATACCATTCCGAGGTAAAAAAGACTCCCCAAAACACCTTTTCAAGGCATAGAAGGGGCTCTAGGGCACTTTCAGCAATTTAAGAGTATTTGTGTTGCCATCGACCCCGACAACATCTCCAAACGTGATCGCAACGTAGTCTCCACTTTCGAGTTCTACAGCGGTTCTGACATATTTAAGGACATCTTCCATCTGACTATTTCGCTCAGAGCTATGTGGTAAATGAGCGGACCTTACTCCTTTATAGAGGGCAACCCCATTCAGGGTTGCTTGTTTTGGCGACATCGCTACCAAGGGTAAATGTGTTTTAATACGAGACATCCACAGGGCGGTGCTGCCAGATTGGGTTAAACACACGATCGCTTTAACCGCTTTGAAATGATTGGCCAAATACATAGATGCCATTGCAATCGACTCATCCACATAGTCAAATTCGATCTCAACACGATGTTTCGAAATTTGCGTAGCTACGTGTTTTTCCGTAGCAATGATGACGTCATACACTGTTTTAATAACTTCAATCGGAAAGTTCCCAACGGCAGTTTCGGCAGACAACATTACCGCATCTGCGTAATCAAACACGGCATTTGCCACGTCGGATACTTCGGCACGTGTTGGCACCGGAGAATCAATCATGCTTTCCATCATCTGAGTCGCGACAATAACCGGCTTATTGAGTGTACGTGCGCGTGCAACGATCTGCTTTTGGTAAGACGTTACCGACTCAAAACCAACCTCAACGGCTAAATCCCCGCGAGCGACCATAACGCCATCGCAACTATTAATCATCTCGTCAATCACAACTTCCGATTCAACAACTTCAGCCCTCTCTAATTTAGCAATTAATTTAGTCGAACAGCCTATCGCATCGAGCTTGGCACGTGCATCTTGCATATCGGACGCCTTAGAAGGAAATGATACGCACATATAATCGAGCTGCTGGGTGGCTGCGAACGCCATGTCTTTAATATCCTTCGGCGTTAGTGCGTCTTCAGCTAAGCCGCCGCCTTTCAAGTTCAAACCTTTTCGAGATGAAAGTTTAGTGCCCGCGACCACTTTGGTTTTAATCGCGCAGCCATTCACCGAAAGTACTTCTAATTGAACTCGACCATCGTCCAACATCAAAATACGACCTGGACCACAGCTTTCGGCCAAGGTATCACATAAATAACTAACACCTTCAGCACCGCCATCCTCATCGGCAATACTTGAATCGAGCAATAACTCCTGACCTACTTCCAATGATATGTTATCTCCTTTTATTGCGCCGATACGAATCTTTGGACCTTGAAGGTCGCCCAATATAGCGACGTTCTGACCAAGATTGCTCGCTGCTCGGCGAATGTTTGTTATTGACTCACCGTGAGACTCATGCGAACCATGAGAAAAGTTAATTCGAAACACGCTACAACCATTCAAGATCATATCTTCCAATACGCCGACATTGGCGGATGCAGGGCCAACAGTTGCCACAATTTTAGTTCTATTTAGGTTCTCTATTTTGTAATTTTCTTTCATAATTAACTCAAAAACTTGAGAGCTCAGTAAGTAATTTGTGACCAGCTACGACTAACGACTAGAGTTTAGTGCCATAAGCAATAACTATATTGTAATTTGCTTACATTTATATGACAACATTAATTTATATGATAATTAGTGCTTGAGCGAGTTTATACACTCAAACTAGAAGTCTAGAGCACGTTAAATGAAACTCCTTTGAGCAAGCAGCAGGGAATTTAACTCTCGACGCGTAGGCTGTGGTAGACTCCTGCGAATTGAATTTCTATTTGTAAACTTACTAGATCGCTAAGGAGTCCTTAATGTCAATTGAATTACCCGCGTTACCATACGCTCGTGATGCACTAGCCCCTACTATTTCTGAAGAGACCATCGATTATCATTACGGTAAACACCATAATGCCTATGTAACTAATTTGAACAAAATGATCGAAGGCACTGATAACGCTGATAAATCACTGGAAGAGATTATCCGTTCAAGCTCTGGCGGGGTATTTAATAACGCTGCTCAAATTTGGAATCATACTTTTTATTGGAATAGTTTAGCTCCGAATGCTGCTGGCGCGCCAACGGGTGAGCTTGCGGATGCTATTAACTCAAACTTCGGATCATTCGAAGAATTTCAAACCAAATTTACCGCCAGTGCAGCAGGTAATTTCGGTTCTGGCTGGACCTGGTTAGTAAAAAATTCCGACGGATCATTGGCAATTGTAAACACCAGCAACGCAGACACGCCAATTACCGATGACAGCATTACGCCATTGCTAACAGTGGATGTATGGGAGCATGCGTACTACGTTGACTATCGCAATGCACGCCCTGAATATCTTAAAAATTTCTGGCAAATTGCCAATTGGGAGTTTGCCTCTGCAAACTTTGCAGCGTAGCTCTACTGAAAAAGATCTACCAGTAATTGCTTAGTTAAAAAGGCCAGCTTACGCTGGCCTTTTTAGTATTTGAAGATAAACATGAGACTTACTGCCGATCAAAAACCGCCGCCGGTTTTAAAGCCTCCACCACCTGAACCGCCACCGCGAGGCATTCTAAACCCACCTCCACCGCTTCGAGGTTTTGGCCAGTGCCAAGTAGACCCCCGCCGCGATCTTCGCTGACGACGACCTTGACGTAAAAGTTCTTCGCCAAGAATATCAGCAATCTCTCCAAAGCCGCCGCTACCAAAGTCAGGCGTTGACGCAACTTTTCGATAACGCTGATTGCGCTTAATCACTCTCCAGACATCGTTGCCAGATACCACACCTTGCAAAAATTGGGCCAGAACACCCGTAATTAATGCCTGATTGCCAAAGCCAGAACGAACATCATCAAATCGAGAGTTCTTAAAATTTCTTCGAACCTTCTCTAAATCTTTAAGTTTGCTTAGCTTAGCCTGATGGAGGCTGCGAACGTCGTTTAAATCATCTTCCACATCATCGAGGCCATCTTCCAACGCTTGAAGTTCAATTACTAGGCTATCATCGGTAGGAGACGTAGTTACCCTTACGTAACGATGAATTGCCTGTAAACTCTGATGCTCCAGCGACGCAGATATTCTCTGCAAACACTTCTGAATATACTCATCCTCACCCGAGATATAACGTGTTCTTTGCGCAAGATATTCATTAAGCTTAGTTTCTAGTGCTTCAATGGTGTCGTCATGTGCATCAAGTTTGAGCCTCAAAGATTCTAACTCAGCCTCCAATGATTTCACGCCAGCACTTTCCAGTGCATTCATTTCTAATTGTTGAAGCAACATATGCTGCTCATCAGCCTCATCACCAACACGGTCGGCATGTTCATTTAGTCTTTGAGGTATTGCAACTAAATTCCAATAGTTAACACGAGACGGTTCGTATTTAATTACTTTTGCGACCCAAGCATCGACAAAACGTGTCAATACTCCGCCGTCATACTCTGTGGTACCGAAGCCTCGATTCCATAGATACATAAACAAATCATCAGCTTGATACGGCTCAGCCTTTTCAGCCATATTGATTTGAGCTCGTTGCATTTTTTGCTGAGCTTCTTCAGCTACCGACTCGGCAAGCTGCGCACGTTCGAGCTGCTCGAGATAAGCTTGGTCGATTTTAAGGTCTTGTTGAACCTGCCCTTCTATATCAACAATTTTTTCGGATGTTCCATTTACCGTCTCAAGTAGCAAATCACGCTGGTTTTCCGCGTCAAGAATACGCTCATTTACACTTTTTATTCGAGCGTTTAAATCCATCAACGCTTGTTCACGTTGTTCTAATAATTCCGCGGACTCTTGATCGGCCGCGGTGTAATTCGCATTTAACTCGCCACTTTCAATTTCTGATAAGCGCACACTCGCAATATCATTAATAAGTCTGGCACGGTGACGCTGATTTGTAGCTACCTGAGACGTTAGTTGATCCAGTTGCTTGTCTAATCGCACAACGTCATTACGGATGCTTTGCAAGCTTTGATCAATATTCTTAAGTGCTGACGTTCCAGTCCACATAGGCTACCACTCCGTAATTGTTGCGCCAGTCGTTGGAATACTAAACACTGGTTTTAAATAACCTATTCTCTTAGTGCCAACTTTATTCCCTTGAATAATTCCGTCATCGCTTTTATCTGCGGCAACCTTATAAAAAGTCTCCTCACTTACCCTTAAACCCCACGTCTTTTTACGAGCGACCTTATTGTTTTCTTGGTTTATTATCGCAAGCTCGACTATTCGATTACTCTTATCGATTGCTTCAACAATTAAATAGTAGTTCTTACCGTTCGGGTTTTTTGGAGGATTACGCCAAATACCTGAATTTTGGTTCGGGCGAGATATCACACGAATACTGTACTCCAAACTCAATTGAGTTTTGACGCTCTGCATGTTCTCAAGAATCGCTTGCGCCTCTTCAAAGTTTTCATCATCAATTGCTCGATACGCATTATCTGAAGAAGCTTTCGCCTGTTCGACAATGTCAGGGTTCTTAGCCGTAGCAACGATATTCGAAAACACACTGTTAACTTGGTCAGGGAGGTTGGCACGCAAGGTACGCTTAGGCAAGACATCTGACACAAAGTAATAACCGTAAAACACACTCGCTACTATCGCTAAGAAACCTATAGGCTTACCCCACCTTGCGCGACTGACCCAAAGTCGGGCTACCTTAATGCGCCAACTCGACTCTACCGGCTGGTATTTAAATCGTTCTTGTTCAAGTGCATCTATACCCTCTTCAAGCACATGATCAGGCACGTCGATTCCTTGCGCTGAATACATATCGCGCAGGCGAGCTAATAAACGTTCTCGCCGACCTTCTCCGTCTAATTCTCGTTCAGCGATACTCTGGTCGTGGCGAAGAGTATCCACAACATCCATTGCCGCCATGAGATCTTCTAACGGCGCTTTCTCATTTACATCAACCATAATGCATTGATTAGATTAAACTTTATGAGACAGCGGAAGTGAACCACCTCGCTCAATGATCTTAGCCATACGTTGCTTGCCATCTTCAACCGACTCGCGAATCTCTTCTGCATTTTTAGTAGAAAGCACACGCATTTCCTCAATAATTTCTCTCGAGCGCTCTTGAAAATTAACCACAGAATCAACTAGCTTTTTAACCGCATCAGCTCTAATAGTCGGGCCATAACCAGCTTTAACCGCCGCCTCTTGGACTTTGCCACCGATATCAGCTAAGTCTTCTAAGCTTTTAGAAACGCCTTCTTTCATAGCCTCAAGTGTTTGAGTGCTCTCGTGTAACCCAAATAAGCCCGTAAACGAGGCCGTTAACGCCGTTAACACAGACTCGTTAGTACCAAAAAAGGTAATAGCCTGTTTATAAACTCGCTCTTTTGCACTGTTTGTCTGCATCAATCGAGCCATAATCACTTCTGATGTGTTGTAGCTAACGGTTAAATTATCAGAGATATCCTTAGCAACTTGATAGCGATCTTCCCCGAATTGTAAAGCACGCATTTTTTCGTCTCGTGCAAGTTCTAATTTGGCGCGCTCAGCAAGGTCATCACCAGCAAATGCCGACACCGTATCGTTTGCTTGTTTAAGTGCACCTTTTGACTCGTTCCAAATTGCCTCAGTTTGTTTCAACACGTCTAAAGCATATATCTCAGATTGCTTTATAGCACCACGAAAATCCTGGTACGCCTCTAAAATAACCCGCTCGCGTTCAATTTGTTCTCGCGAGTCACCAGCAACCTCTAGATAAACTTGTTTAATGTCATCAAATCGTGATGCAATGTCACCACGGGTAGCTTTCATCCAAATATTACTAATGCGTTCAAAAGTGTCAACCTTACCATCCTCTACTTGACCGACCATACGCTTTGCATCATCGCGAATAGAATTGAACGACTCAGTAATTTTCTCATACCGAGAACCAACCCGCATTTCCGACACTTGCTCACGAACAATATCGTTAAACACTGAGGCCTGAGAAAGAGTACGGGCGATGGCAATTACTTTAGCTTCGTCAATGTCAGTGAGCTTCTCTAATAGAGACACCACTGGAGCTTCGTCAACTTTTTCTGGCATTAAGCCGAGGTCACGTACTTGTGAAAGCGCTTTATCTAGATAATGAAAAGTGTTGGCCATGCTTCCCCCATTTGGATTTAGTGGCAATTGTTAGGTGCAGAAATCGTCAGGCACTGTCACCCGAAGACACATCCGTATATAACAATAGTAATTAGTGAGATTTAATTCAAGCATGAGTGTCTCCGATATGATGAAAAAATGCGATAAAAACACTCAAGTTT
>CAZFVP010000011.1:22383-24774 GCA_964522345.1 uncultured Gammaproteobacteria bacterium
CGGAAAATTTATAGATTGGAACACTGCGCTGAAACGCTATCTAGCGGCTCTCTTGTCATGGGCTTGCCTTGGTTTGGGTTTTACTTGGGTTTTACTAGACAATCAAAAGCGTAGCTGGCACGACATTTTAACCAACACTAAAATCGTCAAATCTAAGCAACAAGCAGAAAAAGATAAGCAGAAAAACTTGGCCAAGCATCGTGCAAAAAATGCAGCAAAAGGTAATTAACGTCAGGTAATTCGGCGAATCATTACTACGCTAAGAAACGCAACAACCATTGTCGGCAAAGACGCTCCTAATAATGGAGGAATACCAAATAAAGTTACGAAGTAACTAAAAGCTTGATTGGCAATAAAGAATCCTAAGCCAACCATAATGCCTGAGAATAAACTACGCCCGAGATTACCACTGCGAGCTTCTTTAAATACAAATGGCACCGCAAGAATCAACATCACTAAGGTAGCAAACGGAGTCACTATCTTAGACCAAAACTCCAATTCATAAGTAGAGGTGTCTTGCTTGTTTGACCCCAAATGCGCAATATATTCTCGCAATTGCCAAATCGATAATTGCTCAGGTTTAACTTGGTAAATCTTCAATAACTCAGGGTCTAAAGCGGTAGTCCAGTAAGCGGCTTTGGCTTCTTCTGCCGCAGAGCTTTGTTCGTTAATCATGGTTCTTCGTATGCCCTTCAATAACCAGCGACCACTTTGACCGCTGCCCGGCTCAGATAATTGAAACTCGCCTTCGCGCGCTACTGTTAAAAAGCGCAATGAATTCTGGCTATCGAATTCAAAAATTTTAATATTCAACAAACGAAGCTGCTGACCTGGCAATACCTCAGCGATGTTCACATAGGTATTTTCATCTCGTACCCACGCCCCAAAGTCGCCCTTACGGCCAATATTATTAACTATGGACTCCGCTTTTACCTGAACAGCACGGCCTTCGGTAAACGGAGACACCACCTCGCCCATAAACATTGAGAATAGCGCGAGTATAATACCCACCTTTAAAACAGACACCACAATACGCAGAATCGATACGCCAGACGCTCGCATCACAATCAATTCCGAATCTCGGGCTAGGGTCGACAAACCGAGAATAGAGCCAATCAACGCAGCCATCGGGAATACTAGATACAAATTCTTCGGAATGGTCAGAATCACATACTGAATTACTTGCAGAATTCCATAACTACCTTTATCTAAATCGTTCAGCTCTTCAATAAAACTAACAAAGGTAAATAAGCCCAGTAACACGACTATGGTAATCATGATGTGGCGTAATAAAATCTTGCCAATATAGAACTCTAATATTCTCATCACTATTTATCTATCAATGTCGTTGCGTCTACGCAGACTAAAGTCAGGCAATAGAGGCAAGTTATAATTACGTCGGTACAAGCAATAACAAGCCAGTATCAAATAGAAGGAATGCACAATCCATATTGGTGTTCCATTCGCAGCCTCGCCCTTTTTAATTAATGCCACCGTATACGCCAGTAAATTGGTATAAGTGAGGTATACCAAAAACGCGAGCACCATGCCCGTTGCTTTACCGCGCCTGGAATCAACATGGCTCAGCGCCAAAGCAAATATTGCCAAAATTGGCAGCGTAAAAATTTTCGCCACTCGCCAATACCACTCGCTTCTAATTTTCGGGTCATTCGAATCACGTAATTCGTTATTCGGTCTAGCCCGAACAGGCAAATACAACTTAGTTTGATTTTTAGGTTCAATGCGCAAGGCATATTTTTCAAAATCAACCACGCGATAATCCGGCGAACCGGGGTTTCCTTCATAACGCGACCCATTCACTAGCACTAAAAATTGATCTTGAGTTTTTTCATCTTCCGTTCTATAAGCTGTCTTCGCGACCACCACTCCTTCACGGTCGAAGGACTTGCTATATACGAATACATTCTCATAATTACCAGTGCTCCGATTATAGTCTTCAACAAAATAAACACCGTTACCGTCTTTGGCTTCGACAAACCGCCCGGTAATGACCCCCGACACTTCATTACTTTGCCTATACTGGGCCTCTAAACTGTAGCCTTGGGCCAATGACAGAGGGGTTAAATAGAACGAGAAGAACGTAACGACTCCTCCTAAGATTATTATGAGTAAGCCTAACGGTCGAAGAAAGTAAAACGTTCCTAAGCCGGCGCTAGCCAAAACCGCCATCTCTTGATCGGCATACCAGCGGTTTAATACCATTATGAGCGCAATGTAGAACATCAACGGCAACAATACATCTAAGTATGAAACCATCTTCAACATGACCAAAGTCATCACACCACCGACAGGAATTAGACCTTCAGCGGCTTGACTTAAAAAGCCCATGACACGCAAAACTAAAAAGATACTTATGATCACAAAAGTCAC
>CAZFVP010000012.1:0-5638 GCA_964522345.1 uncultured Gammaproteobacteria bacterium
AGTTTCTTTTTGGCGACTCAGTTTTCTTAACGCTTGTTATAAATTCTCGCACTGGCTCATAAAACCTGTTGTAATTACTCTATACAATAAAATGAACCTTGCGTACGTCCTTAAGTGACTGAAAATCGACTGGTCGTGACGACCAAACCTGTATTTGTACCAACAAATCACTCGTATCTAATTCTATTTACGATATTCGTATTTATGGCGGGCGCCCTATGTGGTTCGGTTACGCTACGTGCTCAAGAGAAAGCCAATCAAATCAATAATATTCGACTTTGGCATGCGCCAGATAAAACGCGGCTAGTACTTGATGTTTCTGACAATATTAGACACACAGTTTTCAGCCTTAAGAACCCTGAGCGTTTGGTTGTTGACATTGAAAACGCTAACCTAAACACAAAGTTACCGATCATGCAGGCGGAGAATCGCCATCTTGCAGGCATACGCTCTGGCTCGCCTCGTCAAGGAGTGCTTCGCTTAGTATTCGAGTTGAAAAAAACATTACAAGCTCATAGCTTTGTGCTCACGCCCAACGAATTATATGATCATCGCTTAGTACTTGATTTAGTGGACTCTATGATTGAGGTGGAAGGTGTTAAGAATGAGCAAAGCGCTACCGCCTCTGATCAGGAGTTAGGCCGCCAAGGTGGTGCCGTAGTTTCATCGGATTCTCAGCTTAATAGAGAAAGCGCACTTGTTAACAACCCGCAAACCGAGCCTGTTTCTAAACAAGAGAAGCAAGTAATCGTTATTGCGATAGACGCGGGTCATGGTGGAGAAGATCCGGGCGCTATCGGTCATCGAGGTAGTCGAGAAAAGAAGATCACTTTATCGATAGCCAAGCATTTGTTGGAAAAAATCAACTCTGATTCTAGAATGCACGCTTTCTTAGTTAGAGAAGGAGACTATTATATCGACTTAAATCGTCGTAGAACGTTGGCTAAGGAAAAAGACGCAGATATATTTCTATCGATACACGCCGATGCATTTATAAAGAAGAGTGCCAATGGTCTATCTGTATTTGCATTGTCTCAACGAGGCGCTACTAGTGCTATGGCAAGAGCGCTGGCGAAAAAGGAGAACGCTTCTGATTTAATTGGAGGTGTAAGCTTGGCTAATAAAGACGCAGTATTGCAAAAAGTATTAGTCGACTTATCCATGACTAACACCATTAGTGAAAGCGTCAATTTAGGCGGTCGAGTGTTGAAAGAGTTATCGACCGTTGGGCGATTACATTCCAAAAGAGTGGAGCAAGCTTCTTTTGTAGTACTTAAGTCACCGGACATACCTTCAATTTTGATTGAGACAGGTTTTATTACTAATCTCGCTGAGGAAAAAAAATTACGCACATCAAAATATCAGAAGAAAATAGCCAATGCGATTCATCGGGCCTTAGGTGAATACTACGAGCAAACTCCGTACTACAATCAAGCGAACTACTCATCTCCAAGTATTGCTTCGTCAAGCAGTGGCAGCGATGTTCAGCCAACGCGATATAAAATAAAGCGAGGTGATTCGCTTTCAAGTATCGCGTTGAAATTCGGTACCACCGTATCTGAATTAAAGCGAGTAAATAAGTTAAAGAATAATACCGCAATTCTTGGTCAGCGACTTAAATTACCACAGGCCTCTAGCGGTGCAGAGCTCTCTCAAGGCTCAGTGCAAAAAACTGGAGTTCATGTAGTTAAGCGAGGAGATTCATTGTCGAAGATATCGGCGCGTTATAATGTGACCATTAGTGCTCTGAAGCGAGTTAATGGTCTGACTAAAAACTCTGTCTATAAAGGCCAGAAAATTAAAATACCAGGTGGTGTCCACCAACCGAAAGCTGCAGGTAAACACAAGGTCGTTCGCGGAGATACTTTATCTGAGATTGCTGAAAAGTATGGCGTAACAACGAACTCGATAATACGAGAAAACGGCTTGCGAAACCAAACGGTACGCTTAGGTCAAATTTTGAAGATACCAAAATAGAACGTTTAAATTTATGAACGACAAGGCAATAACTAAACAGAGAATTCATGCTCTAGACCCTCGCCTGATTAATCAGATTGCAGCAGGTGAAATAATTGAACGCCCAGCGTCAATGCTCAAAGAGTTGATCGAGAATGCATTGGATGCCGGTGCTACGAGTATTGATATTGAGGTAGAGAATGCAGGGATTAAGCGTTTAAAAATCACCGACAATGGACACGGTATATTGAAACCAGATTTAGCTATGGCTTTGTCTCGTCATGCAACTAGTAAAATAGAAAACTTAACTGACTTGGAGCAGATTGCCACTCTAGGCTTTCGTGGTGAGGCGTTACCAAGTATCGCATCAGTAACTCGAATGACTATCAAATCGCGCGAGATAAATGCTGAGCAAGCTTGGATGGTTTCGAGCGACGGTAATAACAAAACTACTGAGCCAGAGCCAGTTGCACATCCTATTGGGACGTCTATTGAAACAAGAGATCTCTTTTATAATACACCTGCACGGCGTAAATTTTTGAGAACGGACAACACTGAATTTAAACATGTAGATCAGGTCGTCAGGCGTATGGCCTTGTCGCGTTTTGATGTGGCGTTCAAGCTGCAACACAACGGTCGAGTAGTGATGCATTTACCAAGCGTGCCCGCTGATGATGCTCGTCGCTTGAAAATGGTTTGTGGTGATAACGTACCGGAAAATAGTGTGCATTTCGATGAACACCGAGATGGCATGAGGTTGTCCGGCTGGGTCGGCCTGCCAAGCTTTTCACGTAGTCAAGCAGATATGCAATATTTCTTTTTGAATGGTCGCTTAATCCGAGATAAAACAATTGTTCACGCAGTTCGACTCGGTTATCAAGATGTGCTGTTTCATGGTCGCCACCCAGTGTATGTGCTGTATTTAGAAATGGACCCTGCCGGTGTTGATGTTAATGTACATCCAACCAAGCACGAGGTTCGTTTCCGTGAGAGTCGCAGTGTGCATGGTTTTGTGTTCCGCTCGATTCAACGTCATGTCGGAGCAAGTGCTGGAGAAGTTGGTAGTTTACAAGTCGATGCCGTGCAAGGTGCTGCTGCGCCGAAGCCAATTAATCCAAGTTCATCGCCCGAAGGGCCTGCTCAAATGAATCAACAATCGCCTATTCATTATGCAACAGGCGATCGTTTGACTCCAGATCAAGTACGAGAGCAAATTGGTGGTTATCAGCAGATATCAGACGCGTCTTTTCGACCAGACCCTGTTTCAACAAGTGGCATCGCAAATGTAAACATACCGTTGACTCCCAAACACGATTCGAGTGATGATTCGGTAATACCGCCAATGGGTTATGCATTGGCTCAGCTTAAAGGTATTTATATTTTAGCTGAAAATGAAAGTGGGCTTGTATTAGTCGATATGCATGCTGCACATGAGCGTATCACTTATGAGCGTTTGAAATCAGCAATGGAATCGTCGTCGTTATCACAGCAACCCTTATTGGTTCCGGTGACTATACAGCTTAGCGAAACAGAGATAATGGCATGGAGCGAGCAGCAAGATCTATTTGCCAAGCTTGGACTCGAAGTCGAGCAACTTGATAAACAGGTATTAGTAATACGGAGTGTGCCTGACGTATTGGTAAATTCCGATGTTTCTCAGCTGGTGAGAGATGTTTTATCCGATTTAGTCACCGATGAGCATAGCAGTCGAATCGAGGAAACAATGCATGAAGTGCTTTCATCTATGGCGTGCCATGGCTCAGTCAGAGCTAATCGTTTGTTGTCTATTGTTGAGATGAATGCTCTTTTACGCGATATGGAAGTAACCGAACGCAGTGGTCAGTGTAATCATGGGCGTCCAACATGGGTGCAAATGTCTATAGGACAGCTCGACGGTTGGTTCAAACGCGGTCAATAATGAAGAAGCATCGATTGTCTTTGGCGCCAGAGCAAATTCCCGTTGTCTGCATAATGGGCCCAACCGCTACGGGTAAAACCGACGCGGCAGCGCAACTGTATGACAGCGTTGACGCAGAAATTATTAGTGTCGACTCGTCTTTGGTTTACTCTGGCATGAACATTGGTACGGCTAAGCCAGATGATGGTTTTTTGGCTAGATACCCTCATCATCTGGTTAATGTACGGCACCCGAATGATAGTTACTCAGTGGCCAACTTTTTTAATGACTGCAACGCTTTGATTCTAGACATTACTACGCGTGGCAAAATGCCAGTACTAGCGGGTGGCACCATGTTTTATTTCAACGCTTTAGAAACCGGATTGAGTGTGTTGCCTCAGGCCGATGAGGAGCTCAGAGCTAAAATATCTGCGGAGGCGAATGCACTAGGTTGGCCTGCTTTGCATCAACGCTTAGCTGTTCTGGATCCACAAAGTGCTCAAAGAATAGATTCAATGGATGCTCAGCGAATACAGCGTGCTATTGAAATCGTTTTGGCCGGAGGTAAGCCGGTTTCTGAGCACAATGCCAACCGTAAATTGCCAAACCCAAACCCCTTGGTTAAGGTCGCTTTATCGTTTTCTGATCGCAGCATTTTACATGACCGCATTGCACGGCGTTTTGACATTATGCTGGATGCGGGTTTGGAGGCAGAAGTACGTGAATTATTGGCCAATGGTGTTGATGCGAATGCAGCGTCGATGCGAATGATTGGTTACCGTCAAATGCGAGAATACCTTGAGGGCGAATGCAGCTACGAGCGAATGAGAGAGAAGGGGATGGCGGCGACTCGCCAACTTGCTAAGCGCCAATTAACCTGGCTTCGAAATCAAAGTAATCTTATATGGTGGGTTGATCACGGTTTAGAAAACAAGGAATTTCAAGAGCTTGTAAGACTTATTAAACAAATCGTATGATAATTAAGCCTTATTTAATCGCTTTTGCGTGAGAAACTAGCATATAATCTTATATGTGTTTTGAGGGGGTAGATGTGTGATAGGTGAGTGGAATACTAAGTCACTTAACTTACTCTAATGCAATATTTGATAAACCCTAGTGCAATAGTAGAGAGATAATAGTGTCTTGGGCTGCGATGAAATATGCGACATGAATCTTAAAGATTTCACGTATTAGCGCTACTATTAAGCAATCAGTTTGTTTGTCTTAAGGTCAAGTTATTGAACTGAGGTGAGAAAGGACAAGGGTTGATATTTGTAGTACTAGTAATATCGTTTTGCAACCCTCAAACATACGTCACGTTTTTATGTTTCCACCGAATAATGGCAGCAAGTACCATTTGTAAATTGAACTAGATAAATGCGTTTAGTGTTTCGATTGGTATTTAAATTATTTAGTTATGGCTGATAGAAGACATTAAATATAAACCACCTACAATCAATATAGTTTGTGTTTGGTCTTTTACCGCACATTAAGAATTAAAACACATTAAGAATTAAAAAGAGAATAAGAAAAATGGCACAGAATAAAGGAACCGCGCTTCAAGACCCGTTCTTAAACGCGCTACGAAAGGAAAGAATTCCAGTTTCGATCTACTTAGTCAACGGTATTAAACTGCAAGGCCAGGTTGAATCGTTTGATCAGTTTGTAATCGTGTTACGAAATACCGTCAATCAAATGATTTATAAACATGCTGTCTCTACTGTTGTTCCATCAAAGGCAGTGCGAATTGATTTTGAAGAAGGCGAGTAAATTTATCGTTTAATC
>CAZFVP010000012.1:5738-8241 GCA_964522345.1 uncultured Gammaproteobacteria bacterium
CAAATATAGGCCTATCAAATTGTAGTAAAATTGTATTGTGTTCGAACTATCAGAGATTAAAGTCCAACCAAGGGCGCTGATTGTATATCAGCGAGATTCATCGCAAGAAGACCAAGAAATTCTTGAGGAAATTCAGCTGCTTGCTGCATCCGCGGGCGCGACTGTGGTTGATACTCTCACGGCATTTCGGCGCTCTCCTGACGCTTCGACTTATATAGGTAAAGGCAAGGTTGATGAGGTTAAGGCGATTATAGAAGTATCTGAGATCGACTTAGTTATTCTTAATCATTCAGTTAGCCCGATTCAAGAGCGAAACTTAGAGCGAGCTTTAAAAGCCCGCGTGCTTGATCGAACTGGCCTGATTCTCGATATTTTTGCTCAGCGGGCGACCAGCCATGAAGGCAAATTACAAGTAGAATTGGCCCAGTTGCAGCATATTTCCACGCGATTGGTTCGTGGTTGGACTCACTTAGAGCGTCAAAAAGGTGGTATTGGTTTACGCGGCCCTGGCGAGACCCAATTAGAAACGGATAGAAGGTTAATTGGGCACCGTATTAAAGCGCTTAATAAGCGTTTAGACGTCGTTTCTGCTCAACGACAGTTGAGGCGAAAATCGCGTGCTAAAGTGCCGGTGCCAACGGTGTCGTTAGTGGGGTATACTAACGCCGGAAAATCTAGCCTTTTCAACAATATAACCAATGCAGACGTGTATGCCGAAGACCAGCTATTTGCGACTCTCGATACCACCATGCGGCGGGTTGAACTTGATGAATTTGGTGCAACAATTTTATCTGATACGGTTGGGTTCATTCGCGACTTGCCACATTCATTAGTGAAAGCATTTCATTCAACCTTAGAAGAAGTCAGTAACGCGCATTTGCTATTGCACGTGGTCGACGTTGTGAGCAGTTATCGTGAGGACTGCGTCACTGAGGTGAATAAAGTGCTCGACGAAATCGACGCGTCTGGCATACCGACTATCATGGTATTCAACAAGATCGACTTAAATAACTCATCAGCTAAAGTTAAACGCAACGATAAAGGCTTGGTTACGGACATTTGGTTATCCGCTCATACTGGTGAGGGCGTTGATATGTTGCTGGAAGCGATCACCGATTACTTATCTTTATTGCATACTCGTTGTCAAATTAGTTTGCCTGCGAGTAATGGCAAACTTAGAGCAGCGCTATATCAAAAGAGTGTAGTCAAAACTGAGAACATTAATGATGACGGTTCATTCGAGCTGCAACTCGAACTGTCGTCAGCTGATTTTGGTTGGTTAAAGAAACAAGATGACATTAACGCAATAAAGAGGGTCTAGAGCTTGTTTGTACTCACCTAAATCACTATATCTTTGCTAAACTTAAGCTATTAAACTGTAATATAAGTTTCAATTCCCTTTTTGGAGAAATAACACATGCCTTGGAATGAACCTGGCTCAGGCAACTCAGGAAACCGCGACCCGTGGGGTAATGGTAATAAAAATAAGGGCAATCAAAGCCCGGACATTGATCAGATTATTGATAACGTACGTAAACGCTTTGGTGGCGGTGGCGGTGGCGGAGGACGCAATGGGAAGAGCAAGGGTATATTTTCACCTTGGCTGTTAATACTTCTCATAGCAGTCTTTTATTGGGGAACTCAATCCTTTTATCAAGTAGATGAAGGCAATCAAAGTATTGAATTACGTTTTGGTAAATTCAAACAAACCGTGGGTGCTGGGTTGAATTTTATCGCTTGGCCTTTGGAAGAAAAGATCATTGTAGACACACAACAAGTGAGGACGGTCGAGGTTGGCTATCGTAACAACTCTCCAGAGCTCAAAGAAGCTCTGATGTTGACTCGAGATCAGAATATTGTCGACGTGACCATGGCAGTACAATACACAATTAAATCGATCGAAGATTTGGTTTTTAATGTCGGTGATATTTTTCAGCGCGGTGGCTTGGAGCGCGTTGTTCGAAGTGCTACAGAAAGCGCACTTCGAGAAGTGGTTGGTAGTACCGAAATGGATGACTTATTGACTACCGATCGCCCAATAGTGGATTCGGAGACCAAAGCATTGTTACAAAAAATTCTTGACCGATACCAAACAGGTATTCAAGTTCAGTCAATTGAAATTCAAGACGCCAAACCGCCGCTACAAGTGCGTGACGCTTTCGATGACGTAGTGCGTGCTGACCAAGATAAAACAAAACTAACGAACCAAGCCGAAGCGTATGCTAAGAAATTAGTCCCCGAAGCTCGTGGTGAGGCGGCTAGAGTTTTGCAAGAAGCGGAAGCTTACAAAGCAAAGGTTGTTGCTGAAGCGACTGGTGAAGCTGAGCGTTTTAATAAGATACTAGCTGAGTACCAAAAGGCGCCAGCTATCACTAAGAAACGTCTGTATATCGAAACAATGGAAGATGTTTTGGCTGATAGCAGTAAAGTACTAATGGATCAAAACGCCGGTGGCGGAAACAGTTTGATGTACTTGCCAATTGATAAAATTGTCGAGAATAAT
>CAZFVP010000012.1:8341-14687 GCA_964522345.1 uncultured Gammaproteobacteria bacterium
ACCATTTCTAAGTACGATATTCGTATCCAAACGATGGACAGAGCGCCAGAACGTTTCATCACAGTTAATAAAGAAGAGCTATTGGTCGATAGTTTTGTAAAGTGGAAGATCAAAGATTTACAAGTTTATTTCAAATCGGTAAAAAATCGCGCTAACGCTGAAAATCGTTTAGAACAGAAGATTAATAATAGTCTTAAGGCTCAAATTGCTAAACGTACTATTAGTGATGTTGTGGCCGGAGATCGAATCGAGATAATGAATGTGGTGCAGACAGCGATTGTAGAAGAGGCTGTATCAATTGGTGTAGAAGTAGTCGATGTGCGTCTAAAGCGTGTGGATTTGGCAGACCAAATTCAATCCAATGTGTATGAACGAATGCGTTCAGAGCGTCAACGAATTGCCAATGAATATCGAGCTACGGGTAATGAGAAGGCGATTGAAATACGAGCGAACGCAGACCGTACCAAAGTTGAGTTAGTGTCTGAAGCTGAGAAAAATGCACAACTTACTCGCGGTGATGCCGATGCATCAGCGACTAAGATTTACGCCGACGCTTTTGGTCAAGATGAAGGTTTTTATGATTTTTATAGAAGTTTAGGTGCGTATAAGAACACCTTTAATTCGTCTGGTGATTTGATTATTTTGGATCCAAGTTCTGACTTCTTTAAGCATTTCAATTCAAATACTCAATAAGCAAGCCTTGAAAAGGCTGCCTTAATAGACAGCCTTTTTCATTTTAATCTTTCGAGAGAGCAAGTTCCTTGCGGTTTGTCGCGAATAAAATATACTTTGCGGCGTGCCGCTCAGAGTTTAATTGTTTGTTTTTTGTCTACAACACTGTACTCAAAAGCGGGTTCACGTATAATCCGCCCGTAATTAACGTGACTCTTTCCAAGAAGGCGATTCGCCATGGTCAATGACGCTAACTGGCTATTACCAGAAGGTGTTGAAGAAATTCTGCCTGACGAGGCTATTAAGTTAGAAATGTTACGCCGAAGCGTAACAGATGACTTAATTAGTCGTGGTTTTCAACTTGTAATGCCACCAGTCATGGAATTTGTAGATTCTTTGCTAACAGGAACTGGCGAAGAGTTGGATACTCAAACATACAAATTTATGGATCAACATACACATCGTATGTTGGGAATTCGAGCAGATATCACGCCTCAGATAGCACGTATTGACTCACACTCTTTGGCCGATTTAGACGTCAATAAGTTGTGTTATGCCGGTACTGTTTTACGCACACAGCCGTCACAAATGGGTGGTCAACGAGAGTTGTTGCAAATAGGCGCCGAGATTTTTGGAGTCACGGATGAAAGTGCGGATGTAGAGGTGATAGAAGCAATGTTGACGGCTTTAACATTAAGTAAAGCGACCGACATTACGTTGAGTTTGGGGCATGTTGGTATTTATCGTGCATTATTGAAAGAGCAAAACGTTAGCGGTTCATTAGAACAAGATTTGCGCGATGTGTTGTTACGCAAGTCGGCACCTGATTTAGCCGACTTAGCCGATAAGCTTGATGTTGCTCCGTTTAGTCAGTTATTGAATCTTGCTGGCACCGCGGGCATCGTCGAATCGGCTAAAAACGTATTTGCTGGTAATTTAGAGATAGAAACCTCTCTGGCGCAGTTAGAGCTAGTATTGAATCGCTTGAGCGCAGAGAGCGATATTAATATCCATATCGATTTAGCAGATGTGCTTGGTTATCGTTATCACACGGGCCTTACGTTTAATGCCTTCGTCGCTGGTAGAGGCAGAACGGTGGCTCAAGGTGGTCGTTACGATCGCATTGGCGAGCAGTTTGGTCGAGCCCGGCCGGCGACAGGTTTCAGCGCCGATTTAAAAACGTTGGTAAAACTTGGTTAGTAATTAAGCTTTTACCAGCACTATTTAGACAGTAATCTAAAATTCGGTTATTTGAAATACCGACTAATAAACAGAAAATTAAGCATGAGCAAAAAAGTAATAGTTGTTGGCACTCAATGGGGCGACGAGGGTAAAGGTAAGATTGTAGACCTGCTTACCGATACTGCGAACGTGGTGGTGCGTTTTCAAGGTGGTCATAACGCTGGCCACACCTTAGTGATCGAAGGCAAGAAAACAGTTTTGCACCTTATTCCATCTGGTATTTTGCGAGACGGAGTTCATTGTTTAATTGGCAACGGTGTCGTACTCGCGCCCGATGCTCTATTTGAAGAGGTCGACGAACTTGAAGCCAATGGTGTCCCAGTGAGTGATCGCTTAGGCATTAGTGAAGCTTGTCCATTGATCATGCCGCATCATGTTGCACTCGATCAAGCTCGTGAAATTAAACGAGGCAAAGCTGCTATTGGCACCACCGGACGCGGTATTGGTCCGGCATATGAAGATAAAGTGGCGCGTCGAGGTATTCGTCTTGGTGACTTAGTATTCGATAATAACTTCGCACAAAAACTTGAAGATGTTATGGAGTTTCATAACTTTTCACTAAAGAACTATTACAAAGCTGATGAATTAGATTATCAGCAATGCCTAGATCAAGTCTTATCGTATAAAGAACGTTTAGCGCCATTAACGGTTGATGTAACGCAGTTACTAGACGACTATACTCGCGAAGGCCGCCCAATGATGTTTGAAGGTGCGCAAGGTATGATGTTGGATGTTGATCATGGGACATACCCGTTTGTGACCTCATCAAATACGTCCGCAGGTTCTGCTGCATCAGGCAGCGGTGTTGGCCCGAACGCGTTTGACGAAGTTTTGGGCATTGTAAAAGCGTATACAACACGTGTTGGTGCTGGGCCGTTTCCTACTGAGCTTGCTTGTGAAGTAGGTGAACATTTAGGTGTTAAGGGGCATGAGTTTGGTGCGACGACCGGACGTTCACGCCGTTGCGGTTGGTTTGATGCAGTATTAATGCGTCGTTCTCGTCAAGTGAACGGTTTATCATCTTTATGTTTGACCAAGTTAGACGTACTTGATGGTCTAGAAGAATTGAAAATTTGCAATGCTTATCGTTATAAAGGCCAAGAGCTTAGTGTTGCACCTATTGGTGCAGACGCATTGGCTCAGTGTGAACCGGTTTATGAAAGTATGCCTGGTTGGTCTGAAAACACACAAGGAGCGCAGACGATGGCTGAATTGCCACAAGCTGCGCAAAATTATGTAGCACGCCTGTCTGAATTGGTCGGTGTGCCAATTGATATCGTTTCCACAGGCCCAGATAGGGCAGAGACGATTGTATTAAAAGATCTCTATACTTAACATTTAATACTGAATTGCAGGCACTCGCATTAAAGTGAGTGTCTTGGCAGTTTTGATGTAAGGTAGAGAAATTAGGAATAAGAATAAAATTTGAGTAATAAGAGAAATAGAAAACAATCTACAAGAAAACATAAACGGTTAAGTACCGATATTGTTCTGAAATATTTATCGCAGCGCACTGAGCCTGCAAACACCAAGGCCATCGCAGAAACGTTGGGCCGAGTCGGCAAGGATGGCCGACAAGAAACATTCGATATATTAGAAGTGCTTCGAGACGAAGGAAAAGTTTCGCAGCTAAGTAAACATCGTTGGGCAATGAAACACGCCATTGTCGAGCATCGTGGGCGAATCGTCGGTCACGTAGATGGTCATGGTTATGTTCTTACCGATGAAACACGTGAGAAAGTGTTTCTGAGGTCACATGATATGCGCGACGTTTTGCATAATGACATTGTTAATGTTCGAATCACGGGGCGAGACCGAAGAAATAAATTATTTGGTCAAATAATCGATATTGTTGAGCGTGGAAATTTAAGCATTGTTGGGCGTTACTTTAATGAGAGTAATGTGCATTTTGTGGTGCCCGACGACCAACGTATAGGGCAAGATGTATATGTCTTGCCAGAGCACACCGCAGGTGCTCAAAGTGGCCAAGTGGTGGCGATTAAAATTACCAAGCACCCGACTAAAAACTTTCAACCCTTAGGCGAAATCGTTGAAGTACTTGGTGATTATATGTCGCCGGGTATGGAAATCGAAATCGCCATACGCAAACATCAGTTACCGCATAAATGGCCTTCGGCAGTTGAACGCCAAGTGACGTCATTTGATCAGGAGGTTACGGAAAAAGACTTTAAGGGCCGAACAGACATTCGAGACCTACCGCTTGTGACGATCGACGGTGAAGATGCCCGAGATTTTGATGATGCCGTTTATTGCGAGCCACTCGATGGCGGGCGAAATCGTTTAATTGTTGCAATTGCCGACGTATCAAGTTACGTCAAAGAACAAAGCCCATTAGATCAAGAAGCATGGGAGCGAGGTACTTCAGTTTACTTTCCGAATAATGTAATACCGATGTTGCCAGAAGTGCTATCAAACGGTTTATGTTCGCTTAACCCAAAGGTCAATCGATTGTGCTTTGTCTGTGATATGACCGTCGATGCCGAGGGCGAAATCGAAAGTTATGATTTTTATCAAGCGGTGATGTATTCGCATGCACGCTTAACATACACCCAAGTAGCGGCATTGATTTCCGGTGATGCTGAAGGGTCAAATATTCCCTTAGAATTGCAGTCATCAATTCATGATTTGTACGCCTTATCAAATAAACTCGGTAAGCGTCGCCGCACAAGCGGAACGATTGAATTCGAAATACCTGAGCCGATTATTATTTTCGATGAGAATCGAAAGATTGAACGAGTAGAAGCCCGAGAAAGAAATGACGCACACAGACTAATTGAAGAGTGCATGTTGGCGGCTAATATTTGTGCATCACTCATGTTAGATGACTCTGGTGCAGCAGGAATCTATCGAGTTCATGATGCACCTGATGAAGATAAAATTGCTGATGCAAGGATATTTTTGCGTCAATTTAAATTGCTGTTGGGCGGTGGTGATGCACCAGATCCGAAGCATTTTTCTGAAGTTATTAATGCGGTGGACGACCCAATCACGGCAAAAATTGTTCAAACAACGCTATTAAGAAGCATGAAACAAGCGCGTTATGACGCCGAAAATTCTGGACACTTCGCGTTGAACTTTGATTCTTATACTCACTTCACATCGCCAATTAGGCGGTACTCTGATTTATTAGTACACCGGCAGATTCGCCGCCTTTTGGATCAGCCTGAGTTGCAGGATACGGATGAAAAATTTGTTCAAGTCGACAAAACGGCAGAGCAAACCTCATCAACTGAACGCCGCGCTGAGGCGGCGACGCGAGAAGCGGTGCAGTGGCTAAAGTGTGAGTTTATGAGTCATAAAATAGGCGATACACTCTTTGGTGTCGTGTCGAGCGTGACTGAGTTTGGAGTGTTTGTGGAGCTTGAAGAGTTCTATGTAGATGGTTTGGTTCATATCACTTCATTAGGGCAAGATTATTACCGCTATGAAGCCGATCACCGCCGCTTAGTTGGTGAACAAAGTGGTAAAGTTTATCAAACAGGTGATCGACTTGAAGTACAAGTCGCTCGTGTTGATATGGAACAAGGGCGAATTGACTTCTCGCTTACTGATGTAAAGAATGAGAAATTTAGCCATAGTAAGCGACGAAAAACGTCGTCCCATCACTCTAGAAAAGGGGGTAATGCGAAGCCAAAACGCAAGTCTTCGTATAGCAAACCTAAAAGTAAAAATAAGAAATCTAAATAATGGCTCAACAACACTCATGGGTGCTAGGTCACCACGCGGTTAACGCTGTATTAGAAATTAACCCTGAACGCGCGTTGGCGCTTTGGGTAACCATGAACAGCAATAACACCTCGCAACAAGCGCTGGTTCAACAAATGAAGCAGCTTGGTCTACCAGTGCACACCGTTGATAAACGAGAGTTGGCAAAGCGTTGTGGTGGTGAACAAAACCAAGGCATTGCTTTACAAGCAAAGCCTAAATTGGACGGCGGTGACAAGGAACTCGAGACTTTTATTAAGAAATTAGATAGCAATAAGGTTCCCTTGCTCCTGATTTTAGATCAAGTGCAAGACCCACATAATTTTGGTGCTTGCCTACGTACCGCTGATGCCGCAGGAGTAGATGCAGTTGTTGTGGCAAAAGACAACGCTAGCCCAATGACCGCGGTTGTTCAAAAAGTAGCCAGCGGTGCGGTAGAGACCACGCCAATTTTTCGTGTGACTAATCTTGCTCGCACAATGGTAAACCTCCAGAAGCATGGTATTTGGATGATTGGAACCTCAGACAAGGCCAGCCATTCAATTTATCAGGAAAAACTAAGCGGCGCCGTCGCCATTGTTATGGGAGCTGAGGGCAAAGGTATGAGAGACTTGACCGAAAAGAAATGCGATTCTTTGGTTAGCATACCTATGGCTGGAAGTGTGGTGTCGAGTCTTAATGTGTCCGTGGCTACTGGTGTTTGTCT
>CAZFVP010000012.1:14787-24550 GCA_964522345.1 uncultured Gammaproteobacteria bacterium
TTTATGGATACGCTTCGAGGTAGCGGTGAGCACTCAGGTGGGCCGCCACCATTAAACTCCTCGGATCGACGTGCTTTTGCAAATGAATTGGATGGCATGATTTCGCGTTATAAACGAAAATTGAAAATCTAGAGGTAGGCTAGAGGTGGAAAATATATGTGTGTTTTGTGGCTCTAGTAACGGCATCAGCGACAGCTATATTAGTGGCGCACGCGAGCTAGGTACACTCATCGTTGAGAATGGTTATGGCTTAGTTTATGGAGGAGCGAACATTGGCACTATGGGTGCTATTGCAGACTCTATTTTAGATGCCGGTGGGCGCGTTACGGGAGTGATACCGAAAGCTATTTCTGATATGGAAGTTGCGCATACTGGTTTGACCAAACTAGAGGTTGTTGACGATATGCATCAACGTAAAGCACGCATGATGGCCTTGTCGGACGCTTTTATCGCAATGCCAGGCGGCTTAGGCACGCTAGAGGAAATATTCGAGACGTTAACCTGGTTGCAATTAGGTTTTCATTCTAAACCTTGTGGTTTGTTAAACACGGGCGGTTTTTATCAAAAACTTAGTGAGTTTCTACAGCACGCTGAAGATCAAGGTTTTATAAAAGGTGTTCATAGAAAGAACTTATTAATAGCCGACTCTGGAGCTGAACTTATTGAATTGATTCGCAACTGGCAGCTTAGCAGCGTTTCGAAACTGTGAATTATGGGCATTGCGACTAAATTGAATTTTCGAAGATAATTCATCCGCGATCTATAAAAAAGGTCACTAAACATAATACGTTCAGTGACCCCTAAGTAACAAAACAGAAGCTCCTTGAATTACAAAGTTGCTCGATTAACTATGCTCACGTCCAGGTGATGTTTTGTTAAACTAATATTACCTTTTGCGGTTTTATCGTGCCTCACCCTAGCGGGTGAATTTCACCTAAAATTAGCCTTGGACCAGTGATAAAAACTCAGAACGCGTTGCTTGATTACTGCGAAAAATACCCAGCATCGATGATGTTTTCATTACTGAATTTTGTTTTTGTACGCCACGCATCATCATGCACATATGTTTCGCTTCAATAATTACCCCGGCACCTTCAGCGCCAGTTACCTCACGGATGGTCTCGGCGATCTCGGTGGTTAACTGTTCTTGAATTTGCATACGTCGGGCGTACATATCGACAATGCGAGCAACTTTAGATAAGCCCAATACTTTACCGTTGGGGATGTATGCAACATGCGCTTTTCCGATGAAGGGTAATAGATGATGTTCACACATTGAATAAAGTTCAATATCTTTTACGACCACCATTTCTCGTGAATCGGATGGAAACAGGGCATTGTTTATTACCGTTTCTAAATTTTGCTCATAACCCTGAGTTAGGAACTTCATTGCCTTAGCTGCTCGTTTTGGCGTGTCTACTAAACCAGGCCGGTTGAGGTCTTCTCCACATTCGGTGATAATTTTTTTGTAGGCGTCTTCCATTTTTAAACTCACTAGTTGGGTCAATTAAAACTGCTTCTATCGATTATGCAATAAAAGCACCAAATTCCAAGCGATTTGTTCTATCGGGTATCGTATTTTTATTGCTTAGGTATGCTAACCTGCTTTGCCTCAATTGAGTTATTTTGGATATATCCATAATGGAACGAAATATTATTAATTTTCTGATGCGTTGGCGTTATTGGCTCTCAATGCTTAGCCTCGTAGTGACTGTTCTAATTAGTTACGGAGGTAAGAACCTTTATCTGGAATCCGATTATAAAATTTATTTTCAGGAGGATGAGCCGCAGCTGGTAGCACACGAAGAAATACAAGATGTCTATACCAAGACCGATAACTTGTCGATTATGCTTAGGCCTGCGTCAGGGGATGTGTTCACCACTAGAATGTTAAGTCTGATTCATGAGTTAACCGAGCAAGGCTGGCAAGTGCCTTATGCAATGCGGGTTGACTCGATCACTAATTTTCAAAACACAACGGCTGAACAAGACGATTTATTGGTTGAAGACTTAGTGCTGGATATCGACGCTTTAAACATAAGTAAAATCGCCAGTGTTAAACGAATCGCATTGAGCGAAAAACAACTAGTCAAGCGCTTGGTGTCTTCTGATGGCAAAACCGCATTGATTAATATCAATCTTGAATTACCACAAGAAGTTGATCCCAGTGCAAGCAAAGAGTTACAGAGCGAACAGCGTAGCCTTCGAGATTCGTCTCACCCTCAGGTAGTTAACTTTGGTCGTGAATTGTTAGCTGAATATAGACTTAAGTATCCAGATGTCGAGATGCACCTAGCTGGCGTGCCGGTGATTAATAATTCGTTTAATGAAATGGCGAATAATGACTTATCGGCACTCGTGCCATCTATGTATGGCCTAATTTTGATTTTGCTGATTATCTTTTTTCGGTCGTTCGGAAGCGTGGTTAGCACTTTGCTCGTTATTGCCTGCGCGAGTGCTGTTGCAATAGGCAGCGCTGGTTGGATTGGTTATGCGTTGAATACGGCTAATATAATGACACCGACAATTGTACTCACAATAGCTGTGTGCGATGCGGTGCATTTATTGTCGGTTTACCTAAGGGGATTATCTCAGCAGCTGAGCCCCGAAGAGGCCATGAGTGAAAGCCTTAGGCTTAACTTGCAACCTATTGTGTTAACCAGTGTGACCACAGCCGTGGGTTTTTTAACGCTAAATTTCGCGACCTCACCGCCATTCGCTGAGCTAGGCAATATGACGGCTATCGGTGTTATATGGGCGATGGTTTTGACATTTACATTGTTACCAGCCATTACGATGTTGATCACGCGTTCACGTAAGCCCTCAGCTATTAATGACAAACTCATGCAAAGCTTCGCAAGATTTGTCGTTAAGCATCGAACCAAAGCGTTGACGGGCTCTCTTTTGGTAGCGTTTGGGTTAATGGCAATGATTCCTTTGAACGTTATTGACGATGACCCAATTACTTATTTTGACAAAGGTGTGCCGTATCGCGATTCCATGGAATTTGCGATCGAATACTTACCCGGTGTGAAGGACATAAATTTTACTCTTGAATGTGGTGAGACCTCGTGTGTGACAAACCCGGAATTTTTAAATACGCTAGAAGACTTTCAAGCGTATTTAGAGTCTGAGCCTGCGGTGGTGCATGTGGATACTTATATAGACGTAATAAAACGTTTGAACCGCAGCATGAACGCTGACGAGCAGGCGTATCATGTGGTGCCAGAGAGAGCGGATTTAGCCGCGCAATATAATTTGATGTACGAAATGTCACTACCTTACGGCCTGGACTTGAACAATCAACTTAACTTAGATAAATCGGAAACAAAAGTTGGCGTATTAGTTAACAATATTATTAACTCAGACTTGATAGCCTTAGCTGAACGCTCACATACATGGTTAAAAGAGAACCATCGACCTGATACCAAGCCTGGTTCTAGTGTTAGTTTAATGTTCGCACACATTGGTGAAAATAATATTCGCTCGATGTTAGTTGGTGGGTTATTTGCAATAATCGGCGTAACGATTACCATATTGATAGCGCTGCGCTCTGTTCGTTACGCAGTAATTAGTATTATCCCGAATTCGATTCCCGCCTTTATGGCGTTTGGTGTCTGGGGGCTTGTAAATGGCCAAGTTAATATGGCCGTCGCAATGGTGTTTAGTATCACCTTAGGCATACTTGTGGATGATACGGTTCACTTTATTACTAAGTATCGTCGAGGTAGAACGGTGAAGGGTCTCTCTAAAGAAGCGTCAATCGAATACGCTTTTTCGAACGTTGGCCAAGCTCTTATTATTACCACTTTTGTGTTAGCAATGGGGTTTGCATTGCTCGGTACCTCTAGCTTTAAACTGAATGCAATCGCGGGTAATTTAACGGCGATTACAATCGTTATTGCGCTGATTTTTGATTTTTTGATTTTGCCCCCAATCTTAATGCTGATCGATCGAGAAAACGATGTGAGCGTTTAAACTAAGAATAGAAAATTATGATTAACAATAGAATAACTCTTACCGTTGAAAACCATGTAGCGCATGTTGTTTTATCTCGCGCAGATAAAATGAACGCCTTGGATAAGAAAATGTTTGAAGCAATTCCAATGGTGGGCGATGAAATTCGTAATAATGCGAACATCCGTGCGGTTGTGGTTTCAGGCGATGGAGGGAATTTTTGTGCTGGTTTAGATAAGTCGAATTTTTCGTCTATGTTAGACAATAGCGATGTGTCTGTGGCTGGGTCACCGTCTCTGGCAGAACGAACGCACGGTATTGCGAACGCGGCGCAATACGCGGCATGGATGTGGCGTGAGCTACCCATGCCTGTTATCGCTGCGGTGGAGGGTTTTTGTTTAGGGGGAGGCTTACAAATTGCGTTGGGTGCAGATATTCGTTACGCAAAACCGGATAGTAAGTTCTCAATATTGGAAATGCGATGGGGCATTATCCCCGATATGAGTAGCACCCAAATTATGCGTCACTTAGTTCGTGACGACATTATTCGCGAACTTACCTACACCGCTAAAATTTTCGGTGCTCAAGAAGCTAAAGAATGGGGCTTTATTACCGATATTGTCGATGACCCAGTGACACACGCGATGAATACCGCAGAACAGATTAGTTACAAAAACCCCGACGCTATCCGTGCTGCTAAGAAAATCATTGACGCCAGCTATTATCAAACTGCACAAGAAGGCTTGCTAATGGAATCAATTGAACAAGATAAAATCATGGGCACACCTAATCAGCTCGAAGCCGTCATGTCAGAGTTGCAAAAACGCACTCCAAACTTTAAGGATTAGTGTCCGAATATAAAATGCCTTTTAACGCATATGAGTATAAGTACACCAACTAATAAAAAATAGCGACATTTTGGCGAGCGCTAACCACCAGTTCGCCTGCTTTATTCCACACTTGCATGTCTTGGCTAGAGTAGCCGTCACGCGCGTGCTCGGCCGCCGACCGTATTAACCACCACCCGTCTTCAGTGTTGATGTCTTGTTTTAGAAAATTCATCATCCATGTCATTGAGCTAATGGGCGCGAACTCCGTGAACATTGGTAGCACCGCTGGAGGTGGCATGTCTGCGATGCCGATTAATGCCGTTAGGTCGTTGGCGCTCTTGTCTTTATGCTGTACCCATATATAGTGTTCGCTAGATTGCGAACCACTGATTGGGTGTCCGCCCTGAGCTAGTAAGCAATTATAGTTATTCGAAAAAGAGGGGCCAAAATCTGAATTGAATAAGTTTACTGACTCTTCCACACTAGCGACATTGGGTGTCGCCGTGAAGTCGTCATTGAAGCGTGAGTCGCGATCGTCGCCAAAACAAAATACAGCGTGAGTCGCCAAGCCTTTCTCGCCAACCATTTCTGCACCGATATAAGTGACCGAACGACCTTGGCGCATAATTTTTGTGGACACATTAAGGTCTCCACCTGCAGGTCCAATAAAATTAATCTGCGCAGACCTTATCGGGGGTAAGCCAGCAAAGTCATTCATCACAGCTTGATAGCAAAGTGCCGCCGACATACCTCCGTAGGTAGTGCGACCTTGCATCCAATTCTCAGTAACGGTAACCGAACTTTGTTGTTCGCCCGTTTGTTCTAGACTGTTAAGTAATTCAGAAAAGCTAGGTGTAGATTGGTTATGATTCATAGCGATACAGTACTCGAATTGTTCGTTAAGCTCATTTTAGTTTGGCGCTAATCATTTCGTTCGCCATCTGAGGGTTGGCTTTGCCACGAGATTTCTGCATAACTTGGCCGACTAAAAAGCCGATAACTTTTTCATTCCCATCTTTGAATTGTTGCACTTGATCCGGGCAAGCGGCGATAACCTCGTCAACGACCGCTTCGATTGCGCCGGTATCGGTTATTTGCTTAAGCCCTTTGGCTTCAATTATCGCGTCTACATTACCTTCTTGTTCCCAAAGGGCAGCAAACACTTTTTTCGCTGTGTTGCCGGATAAAGTCTTGTCAGTAATGCGATCAAGGAGTAAAGCGAATTGAGTAATACTTATCGGAGATTCGCTAATGTTCAGCTCAGATTTATTTAGTCTGGCAAACAATTCGCCACTCATCCAGTTAGCAACTATTTTGCTTTCGGCGTTTGTCGCGGTGCACACCGCTTCGAAAAAATCCGCTGTTTCGCGGTCGGCAGTCAGCGTTTGAGCATCCTCTAGTGATAAGCCAAACTCCGACTGAAAACGCTCCTTCTTGGCAGTTGATAGCTCCGGTAGAGTCGCGCGAACTTCTTCGAGGAAAGAGTCCTCCAATACCATAGGCGGCAAATCTGGGTCAGGGAAGTAGCGGTAGTCGTGAGCCTCTTCTTTTGACCGCATAGAGCGAGTTTCGTGTTTGTCTGAATCATAAAGGCGTGTTTCTTGTGTCACGCTTCCGCCGTCTTCTAATATGTCGATTTGGCGTTCGATTTCGTATTCCATCGCACGCTCTACAAAACGGAACGAGTTGATGTTCTTTAATTCTGTGCGCGTGCCTAATTCTTTTTGCCCTCGCGGTCGCACGGATACGTTAGCGTCGCAGCGAAACGAACCTTCTTGCATATTACCGTCACAAATTTCGATATAGCGAACTAAGCTGTGCAATTTCCGCAAATAGGCAACGGCTTCCGTAGGAGAACGCATGTCCGGTTCAGATACGATTTCGAGCAGGGGAGTGCCAGCACGATTTAGATCAATTCCTGTTTGGCCGTGAAAGTCCTCATGCAATGATTTACCGGCATCTTCCTCTAAGTGTGCGCGTGTAATACCAATAGTCTTAGTGCCATCGGGTGTTTCGATGTCAAGCTCACCAAAGCCAACGATAGGTAATTCCATCTGAGAAATTTGATAGCCTTTGGGTAAGTCAGGATAAAAATAGTTCTTGCGCGCGAATACATTATGTTGATTAATATGAGCACCAATGGCTAAACCGAATTTTACCGCTAGGCGAGCAGCTTCTAGGTTCATCACGGGCAGCACACCCGGTAAGGCAATATCAACAGCACTGGCCTGTGTGTTGGGTTCTCCACCGTACGCAATTGAACTACCTGAAAATATTTTGGAGTTGGTTTGTAGTTGAGTGTGAACTTCTAAGCCAATGACGACTTCCCAGCGTTTATCCCATGTAAACATTATGCTTTACCCCCAAATGCGGTAGATGCAATGCGAGTATGCCAGTCGGTAAGTTGTTGAAACTTATGCGCGATATTGAGCATCTTTGCTTCTTTTAGGTATGGTGTAATTAAGTGTAAGCCAGTAGGTAAGCCATTGGCTGTGAAGCCCGCAGGGATTGACCCTGCAGGTAGACCAGCTAAATTTGCAGGGATTGTATATATGTCGTTCAGATACATCGAAACCGGGTCATTTGAGCGGCTTCCAGCTTCGAAGGCTGGGCTTGGTGTGGTTGGTCCCATGATGACGTCACATTCTTGAAATGCAGCAGTGAAGTCATTTGAGATGAGACGGCGTAGTTTTTGAGCCTGCGAGTAATAAGCATCGTAGTAACCAGAAGAGAGCGCATAGGCACCAATCATGATGCGACGTTTTACTTCATCACCAAAGCCCTCGGTGCGTGTTTTAGTGTACATGTCAATTAGGTCGGTATATTCCTCAGCACGATGGCCATAGCGCACGCCGTCAAAACGAGACAGGTTTGATGAGGCTTCTGCCGGAGCAATGACATAATAGCTTGGTAGAGCAAGGTGAGCGTTTGGTAGTGATATTTCTTTAATCGTAGCGCCGAGTGATTCGAATTGTTTAACCGCTGTTTCAATAATAGTGGCTATTTCAGACTCTAAGCCTTCACCAAAAAACTCTTTGGGTAAGCCGATTTTTAAACCGTCAAGCGAATCGTTTAGCGAGGCTGTGAAATCTTCCGCTGGAACATCGAGTGAGGTTGAGTCTTTTGCGTCAAATCCCGCCATTGTATTTAATAGCATGGCAGCGTCCTCCGCGGTGTGAGTCATTGGGCCGGCTTGATCCAATGATGATGCGAACGCGATCATTCCATAACGAGAGCAGCGTCCGTAACTCGGCTTGATTCCTGTTAAGTTGCAAAATGCCGCGGGTTGACGAATAGAGCCTCCTGTATCAGTACCCGTTGCCGCAGGTGCAAGTAGAGCTGATACTGCTGCTGCAGAGCCACCTGAGCTACCACCTGGAACCAAGATTGAACCATCGTGTGCTGAGTTAGTAGATTGCCAAGGGTTACGCACACTACCAAAGTATGACGTTTCGTTGGATGAGCCCATTGCGAACTCGTCCATATTTGTTTTGCCCATGCTGACAATTCCGTGAGTCTGCATGTTATCAACTACGGTTGCCGTATAAGGTGCGATAAAGCCCTTGAGTATTTTTGATCCACAAGTAGTTTGAGTGCCATCAATACAAAAAATGTCTTTTTGTGCAACCGGCACGCCCAGCAAAGCGTTGGTATTGCCCTTAGCTCGTTTTTGGTCGGCCGCGTTTGCTTGCGTAATGGCGAGCTCTGCGTTTATGCTAATAAACGCATTATGGTCTGATTGTTTTATACGGTTTAGGTAATCGTGCGTAATCTCTACGCTAGAACGTTTGCCGTTTTTGAGATCGGCCGCTAGCTCGGCCAAAGTTGTGATAGTCAAAACTAAATCCTAGTAGTGAACTGACGAAAATTAGTTAAGCCGTGAGCTTAGTTAGTTGGGCCAGTTAGTGATCAAATTGTTAGAAAAATTACAGCTGAGCAAGACTCAGTCGATTACCTTGGGAACTAAATACAATCCTCGTTCGGTACTCGGGGCAATGCTTTGAAATTTTTGGTGTTGGTCGGGTTCAGTGATTGTATCAGCACGTAAGCGCATGGTGGCGTCAAACGGGTGAGTCATTGGCTCAACCTCAGTGGTATCAACCGCTTCCATTTGTGCTACGAGGTCCAAAATATTTTCAAGTGATTCCTTGGTTTGAGCAACATCTGATTGGTTGATTTTAATGCGGGCAAGGCGCGCGATTGCATGCACGGTTTCGTTATCTAAGGCCATTTTTTGTGAGTAGCAGTTTCGCTAATTTAAGGTATGTGGTTAAGGTTTTAAGAACATGCATTTATTCTTTATTTAACTACTGTCTATAAAGAGATAGTGTGCCGTATTGTAGCTGATTTAATAGCGAACACAGCAGGCTCAAAAGCGATAAAACTGAAAACCTTAGGTAAACCACGAAATTACCATAGATAGCCTCGTTGTTGAATAGCACAAGCGCCCGATTCGCTGTACAATAATCGATTAACCCGAATAATAATAATTCTTAGCACCTCACATACAAATAAATAATGTTACGTAGTATTTTAGGACTGTTTTCCAACGATTTGGCGATTGACCTCGGCACCGCCAATACCCTTATCTATGTCAAAGAGAAAGGCATCATTTTAAATGAGCCTTCGGTTGTGGCGATTCGATATGCTCCCGGTGGCGGTTTGAATAACAAGAGCATACTTGCTGTTGGTTCCGAAGCTAAGAAAATGCTTGGTAGAACTCCGGGTTCAATCAAAGCCATTCGGCCCATGAAGGATGGCGTTATTGCTGACTTTAATGTGACCGAAAAGATGCTTAAGTATTTTATTAAGAAAGTACAAGAGAATCGATTTTTACAAGGCAGTCCTCGAATTATTATTTGTGTACCATGCGGTTCTACTCAAGTGGAGCGTCGTGCAATTCGAGAGTCGGCCTATGGGGCTGGTGCTCGCGAGGTTTACCTAATTGAAGAGCCGATGGCCGTTGCGATTGGGGC
>CAZFVP010000013.1:0-16873 GCA_964522345.1 uncultured Gammaproteobacteria bacterium
AGTTATAAAACAACTTTATGAATGACTTTGACCTAATCATCTTCGACTGCGATGGAGTTCTCGTTGACAGTGAACGTATTGCTAATGAAGTTTTTGCAGACGTTCTAAATCGAGAGCTGGGTTTTTCCTTGAGCCTGGAAGACATGTTTGAACATTTTGTAGGGCGCTCCTCTGCACAGTGCATGCAAATTATAGAGAATATGCTCGGCTCGAAACCTCCGTCAAGTCTTGAAACAATGTATAAGACTGAAATAAATCAAGCGCTTGAAAAGTCGGTCACCGCAGTGAGTGGGATTGAGAAAGCGCTGAGAGATATTTCAATTCCTTACTGCGTAGCTTCAAGTGGTTCATATGAGAAGATGAAAACAACACTCGGGAAAACGAACTTGATCACGTTTTTTAAAGATGTGCTCTACAGTACATCAGATGTTAATCGAGGTAAGCCGTTCCCCGATATTTATTTATATGCAGCACAAAGAATGGGTTTTTCAGAACCATCTAGGTGCTTAGTAATCGAAGATAGTTCCATTGGCGTTCAGGGCGCTGTAGCAGCTGGGATGACGGTGTTCGGTTATGCTGAATTAACGGCAAGTAGCACGCTGCTTTCATCTGGAGCACATCACACATTTAAACACATGGGGAATCTGGCAAATGAGATTCTCAATTACCAGAGCGCGAGCGTGAAACGTTAAAATTTCAGGCTCGAAAATTCTCATCACGGCTTTAGTAGTGTGGCTTTTGGCGTTACCGGTTAATCGAAACCGGCTCTGATATACGCATTGATTGATGTTGCTTCATATCGACGATCCCAAACATTAACCGGACGGCTTTTTACCTTGTTCATAAAGCCATCAAAACTATTTACGCCTCCCAAACTCGCGTTATAGCTTGCAAGGTTTCGATTTGGGTCACGGTAAGGCCCAGTCGCTTGGTTACGGTCGAGCCAACGAAAGCTGATGTTGTCGCTGTAATTCCAGTTATCTGCTATCTCGATATCAGAAACCACTGAAAAAACACCATTTGGGTTAGCTCTTTGAGCGACCACATTGCACGTTACTTCAGCTTGATAGTCAGCCGGTATTGGCTCATCGGCAACATCAATACCCCAAACGGCGGGTGAGCAGACATTGCCACAAGAATTACTTCCTCGGCTCATTGTTTCACCTTCCATCACCACATTTCTGCGTAAGATACTTCGGTTAGATAATGTTGGGTTTGCATACCCTACAAATAGCGAGATCGCGTTGCGCCCAAAAAAGTTGTCCTCGGCTAAACCGCCTGAGCGCATTTGAATGCCGTTACTTGCGCCGCGAGTAACGACGTTATTTCTAAAGACGACGTCTTTGCCGACATTGCTTTGAATATAAAGGTTGTGGCTGAACAGGTTCGGTCCAGCGGTGGGCACATCAGGGTTCCAGCCACCATAGTCAAATACGTTTTCAGTAAAATTCAAACCGTCAACGCCGTCAGCGTACACATTCGCGATTCGGTTACCGCCATCAATAGATGACCCTTTCACGTAAGCGCCGGTCCAAATATTGCGTTTGAAGCTTATATTTTTTAAACGTTCTCCATCAATAGACTGTAGCAATACGTTACTAAAGTTAAAGACGTTGTCCTCAAAAAGAATATTGCGGTTGTCGCCAAACAAAACCATTGAACCTCGGTCGCTAAAGTTACCTGAGAACGCCGAGTTTTGTGGGTCTAATTTAAACGCGTCAAACTCAATGCCTTGAATTCGAACAAAACGATAGCGACCTTGGTTTCGGTTGAAGAAAGGCCGCCCACCACTGCAGGCATGCACCGGGCGAGCCCCCGAGCGACCATAATAAGCAAACACCATTGGCTCAGCCTCACTGCGCCCACTTGTTAAATCCAACCAGCATTCGTTTTCCCATTGATCCCCTCGCTTTAAAAGCACGTGGTCAGGAAAACCACTTCGCGCTAATGCCGTCGCGGCAGCTAAGCTCTTTTTTGGGGTTCTGTTCACTTAAACCACTATTTGAGTCACTCCCTTGAGAGCTACTGACATAAATCACGCGGCTGTCACTACTTGGTGTGATCTCGGTAAAACCGTTACTTGACTGCTTCGCTAATTTTGGGGTGCGATCAGGTGTGATCGACTCTCTCGAGAACTCGGGTACAGGGTTTTCTAGAAGAGAATAGTTTCGATTAGTTTGTGCCGTAGCCACGGGTGTGGACGTATCGCTAAGAAGAAGATCCATGACTGGTGGCAGATAGCCCATGCCCATTACAGGGTTCGAACTATTGTCCGCCGCCGCGCAACGCATAGAAAAACGCGTGTCATTCGCTGAGGCTGGGCTCATTGTATTTGCGATCAATGCGACTAATAGTAATCTTTTAAGCAGCCGCTTTTGCTGTGAGAATTTTAGACTGTGTAAATAGATGAAATCCGTTAAAGGTGTTGTTGTATTCATTATAATCTGCTCCTTAGTATCGAAACATTGTCAATCTCCCATACCCAGACTTCTCAATAACTAGTCAAAAGACTACCACGATTGAGTTAATGAACTACTGTTTGATGGTCTGAAATGTACTTAAATCGCCGTTTAGACTGCGTAAACCACTCTTTTACGCATGATTTCGCACTGTCTATGACCAATTGAGAAGCTTTCTAATGCTAAGGTCGATTGCGACCTAACTTGTCATGTGAAGATACCCAGTCGCCGGCGAGCACCGCAGCGCCTAAAGATATTTCTCCCGCCAATACCGTGGCGGCGCAAATCTCGGCAAGTTTTAATGCTTTGCCGTCTCCATAGCAATTCATCATTTCCAGACATTCACGTTGACTGCCCAGACCTGTTCCACCGCCGTAGCTTGCTACGATGACAGATGGGAGGGTAATGCTCCAGTATAGGTCGCCATTCTCAGCTAGGTCAGAGTATACAATTGCCGCTTGAGATTCAGAAATATTAGCCGCGTCTTGACCGGTCGCGATAAAGATCGCGGTTAAGCCGTTGGCAGAATGTGCACCGTTGTTGCTGGTGCCAGCAAGCATGCCTCCGACGTTGCTCACTTGACGAGCATCAAATAGCGCTTTGGTGTCGACCCGTAGAAGATCTAATGCTATGTCTCGCGGCAATACTGCTTCTGCAACAACGCGTGTTCCTCTAGAGTGAAGCGTGTTTATTTGCGAATGTTTTTTGTCAGTATCGATAGCGCCAGAGAGTGTATAGCGATTCAGTTTTGGGTAATTTTCAGCAATCCAATTACATGCTGCAAACGTGGCTTTGCCGCACATATTTTGTCCGGCTGCATCGCCAGTGGTGTAATTAAATCGTACAAATCGCATGCGCGATACACCGTATTGCTCAACATGTGAAAGTTTGCCAACAGAGGTAGTTGATTCGGCAACCTGACGGATGGTGCTTAGATTATCGTCAAACCAAACGCCGAACTCGCGAGCGTCTTGAGCGTTGTTAAAATGGAATACCGGCGCTCGTTGCATGTAACGCTCTATGACGGTAGTTTTAACACCGCCAACTTCAGATAAAACTCGCATACCACGACTGTAACTAGCTACCAATGTACCTTCAGTTGTTGCCATCGGTACATAAAAGTCGCCTTGTGCATATTCGCCATTGATGCGTATTGGCCCGGCCAAGCCGATTGGTACTTGTGCGACTCCGATAGGGTTTTCAATGTTGCCTTTCAGGCTTTCTAAGTCTAGTGACGAGTGCGCTACGTGAGTTAGTTTAACGCCGGTTTTTTCGTTAACAAATTGTTGCCGTTTAGCAATTGCCTCGTGTGAGTAATTGTTGGTTGAGCGAGGAATTTTATCATTGGGCTTTGACATAGTCAGTTCAGGACCTTTGCTGCTTGTTTACGATGAGCCTCTTGCATTGCTTGAAATACACTACTAAGTTCTCGCATGTTTAGCCACCCGTCGGCATTTTTATCAAACTCGGAAAAACGGTTGCCTACAAAACCTGAAAAATCAGGTGTGAGCTCTGGTTGCGTTATTTTTCCGTCTGTGTTTTGGTCCATCATGCCCATCATTTGGAATAAGCGCGCACGCTGTGCGTTATGGATTGGCTTATCTGCGTGCTCATCAACCCAACTATAGCCAACCGAACCGTAGAGCATTTCTTGCTCTGATTGAAGTCCCCAGTAAACCGTTTCTTGCGGTGCGGGATTGCCTCGGTTTTTTGACGAATTGTTATAAATTGTTTTGTGCACAATTTTCGAACCTGCTGGAACACGCTTAGGTTCAGTGAACTGGTATGTACGTTGCCAATTAAAGTCGTAATTTGGCACCGATAGAATGGTTTCGATCTTGCCGTCAGGATACTCTAATTCGAACGTTGAACTTACTCCACGGTAATGAGAATGCGGAAACAGAGCGTGGATATCCGCATCTTTATCAAACAAGAAATAGGCTTTTTCTTGATGTTCTTCGGCTTCGGCTGGAATGGCTAGCTCGAAATTTACGATTACCTGTTCACGATAGAAATTATCAGGTGCTTTATCTGAGAAGTGCAGACCAATGCGGCTTTTATCTATCGTTTTCTTGCCGTAGGGTGTGTAATGCATTTGAAATTGGTATACCCCGCCTTTAGGTACGAATACTCCGGTGCCTGCCGGCATTTTCGAGGCTTCATTACCTGGTGCATAAGTGATGATAAAGTTCTCAAAAATTTCGGATAATCGGCCTTTGACTGGGTTCTCAGATGAGCCTGCTAGAATGTGATGTACGGCTTTTGGGTCGCCGGGAATTACTTCAGCGGCAACGACCCAAACATCTTTGTCATAAGGGTTTGCAACATGAGGAAATTGATAATCAACTATGCCGTTGGCCGGAACTTCAAACGCTGGGATATCGATGATTAAGTCAGGTTCTCCGAGAGTCCATTTGTTTTCTAGGGCCGCAACTTGTTTTAGAGGATCTTGGCCTTTGCCACGAGGTGCTCCTGCTTCAATCCAAGCGATTAGTGTTTGAGTGTCGCTATCACTCATGCCAACCTCGTTACGCCAATGACCAATTTCGGGGTCCGCGTGCCAAGGTGGCATACGTTTAGTACGAACTACTTCACGTATCATGGGCGCGAAGCCTTTAACGAAACTATATTCAGACATCGCCCAAGGTGCTATGCCACCTTGTATATGACAAGCGACGCAATTCTCTTTGAGAATGGGCGCAATTGTGTCGGTATAGCTGATTGTTGCACCATCAACTTTCTCATAGTTAATAATACAACCCGGCGAATTTACTTGCTTTAAAGTGACGTCGTTTCCGGCAATCAGAGCATCAAGCGCATCACGTACGTAATGTTTATTGGCTTTGTCTTTTTGTCGTTCGTAGTCAACTCGGTCACTGAGTGGCCCGCGGTAGACTACCTCCCAGGTTTTCGGGTTTATTACTAATACTTCACCAGTTCTGCTTAACTTTAGTGATTTAGCGATGATTTGAGTACGGTCTTTTAGGATAGGAAAATCAGCTCCCCATTCTTCAGCTTCTGCTGCTATGGTTGAACGAGTATCTTGTAAATTAGCATTAAGCATTAAGACCTCAACATCTTGATCGGCATAGTCGTCTCTAAGCTTTCTTAGGTCTTCTAAGTTGGACCTGACAATTTGACAACCATTGCCTTGAGCTACTATTACCACTGCGTTGCTATCTCGATGATAATAGAGTTCGTGAGCTTTGCCTTTGTGGTCAATCAACACGAAATTATCCGCTCTTAGAGTGGCCTGTGAAGCCTGACTATATAGCGCAACTATTAACCAAAGGGCTAATAACGCGTTAGTGCGAAAAGTGTTAGCAAGCATTGATGCATCTCCACATAATAAATCCCCATAAAATTATGTTTATAAATTAATTTAGGAACCCTTTGCAAAAAATTGGATGAGGCATCGAATGAGATAATTTACTATCGCATAGGTTTGGTAGACAAGTCGTCAATATAGCACCTTTGGTAATATGGTTGATAGCGGGCGCGATCTCTTAACTACGCACTACTCTCAGAAACAAAAAAGCCTCAGATTTTAGTCTGAGGCTTTTAATGGCAATACGTTTGAACTACCCATCATTTATGCCTGAGCTTCTTCACCTTCTTCTTTTGGTGTGTCTAGCTTAACCTGTCCAATCTTATTATCGGGGAATTTGGCATTATGCAATTTAATCAGATTATTAAATTGATACACCGACGTTAACATTGCATAAAGAGGCATTAGAAAGCCTTCTTTTCTTAACTCTATTAGCTTTTCACCGTCGAGTTCGTGCAATGCTACTTCGTTAATCGTATTTAAACCTTTAAGAGTATTCACTCGGCCGTTGAGGTAATGAACCTGTAAATCAACCGGACGAATCAAACCAAGCTCTTCAACCTTCTTAGAAAACTGGTGAGTCTGAATTTCATGTTTAATTTCAAGCTCCAATTGAGCTGTGGCCTGACTTAAACGAGCAGAAGCCTTACCTTCCTCAAACAAAGCTTCACCTTCGTCTTTAGAAAATACGCTAGCTTGCTCGTCGATCCCAATAGTAAACGTGCTTTCGTCTTTGGGTGAGCGCATTAAGAAAAAGGGGTATGTTTGCATTCCGATTGGCACGTGTGTGCCAGTCCACATTTCGTTTTCAACGAATAAATTGTCGCCTAACTCATAACTGTTGATGGCGGAAATATTCCAATTAGATTCATCAGATACACGGCTAAGAAACACGGGGAAGCTGCTTATAGCCATGCTAACTTCACTCATCTTTAAGTTAATTATGTGCTGATTCGCGGCTATTTTTAGAGCACCTGTAGTGTCTACTTTTAGGTCAGCATGGGCGGTTACGCTTAACTCAGTAAGCGTCGGTTTATTTTGTTCTTCAGCCATTATGGGTTCTTCTAATCTTGTCTGTTTGGTTTCAGTTAACGGCTAGTGAGACTCACTAGCAAAAAATTGTCGATGCGACGCAAATGCTTGCTGCGCCTATCTGACTGTTTTCGGTTTCACGGTTGAGGTGTTTTATCTATTGCAGCTCATCTTTAGAGATAAGTTTAGTGATTAAACTCAAGTTTAAAACCCTTTATGTACATTATATTGTTGGTAGCCTAGCGTTTGAATTAGGTTCATTGCAATATGAAGTTGTTAATAATCGATCAACGATAAGCTAGGGAACCGTTTAGACCTTTATGTAAGGAATCAAGGATACTAGCCTCTTCTGCATCCACTTGCCAATAGGGTTCAGGCGGTTTGCGTCGGATAAGACGTGAATTCACGTTAAGGTAGTGTAATTCGTTTGCTTAAATTAAAAATGCCTTACTTTTCAGTAGGCGGCGGTTTTTGGTCACTGTCTTGCGGCGCTGACGATTTTTCCCATCGCAGAAAGCGCTCAAGTTCTTCGGAAACTTTTTTAAAGGTCCATGCGAGTACTGTCGCGTCATCGGTGAAACCTAAGCCAGCGATAAAATCAGGTAGGGCGTCGATCGGCATGACGAAGTAAATAATTGCCGCGACTATTAAGCCAAAGCTTTCCAGTGATATCTCCCTATATGTACCGTTTGCGTAGGCGCGAATTAATCGATAAGACGCGCTGACCTGGTCAATAACGTCGTTAAGCTTATTGCTGGCTTGCCTCGCTGCTTTTTTTTGAGCCGAATTAGCTAAGTTAAGTAGCTTAGCGGGGCTTTCAATGGTCGCGCTGACCAAGCTTTTAGCTTTACGGTAAGCGCGACTTTGAATGATCCATTTCAATGATGATGTTCCTTAATCTAGACACCCAACGAAGGGTTAATTAAGAACTTCTCGCCAGTTTTCTTAGCATTGTATTGGGCAACATAGCTGGGCTCCATTGCTTGCTTAAATGAAAGTTCGCTGGTGTAATTACTTGCGAAAGTGGTATTAATTTCATCGGCTACACGCTTATGTAACTCGCCAACTCTTTGAGGCGTGATTTTGCCTAAGAAATGCATTAGTAGATAACCACCGACGCCCCACGACATGCCGTAGGCTCGATTTAGAACGGTTGGTGCGAAATCCAGACCGCCATAAATGTATACTTGTTTGTGAGCCGGGGAGCCATATGTATTTAAGCCAACTGCATCTTTGCTGCCGACGCGTTCCATTGCTGTGAGGATATCACTGACTAAATCACCACCACCAATGGCATCAAATGCCAGCGTTGCACCAGTTTCATCAATAGCGGCTAACAAATCTTGTTGGAAGGTATCCGATGATGAGTTACAAATATATTTAGCACCAATAGCTGTCAAAATGTCGACCTGCTCTTGCTTTCGAACAATATTTACTAAAGGAACACCGTCTGCTAAGCAGATTTTGTTTAGCATTTGTCCTAGGCCAGAAGCCGCCGCGGTATGAATTAATGCGGTATGACCTTCCATTTTCATGGTGTCAACCATAGATAAAGCGGTAAGTGGGTTAACAAATGACGAAGCCGCTTGTGCTGCAGTAGTACCATCGTTGTGTGCCATGCATGCTTGAACTGGCACGCAACAATATTCTGAGTAACTAGCGCCGGAAAGAATCGCAACTGTTTTGCCCATTAGCGCCTGTGCGGCGTCACTTTCTCCGGCAGCAACTACTGTCCCAGCACCTTCGTTGCCAACCGGCAAAATTTGATCGAGACGTGAGCTAACACGAGATACCATACCGGGAAATAACGGTGCACTTAAGACTTTTTTGTCATCGTTGTACTCTAGATTAGCGGCTGCCAAGTTAGCCGGGCCAAACATTGGCCACATATCTGAAGGGTTAATAGGCGCGGCTTCTATGCGCACCACAACTTCGTGTGGTTGAGGATTGGGAACATCGCTTTCTATAAGAGAGAGTTGCAATTGTTCGTCTGAGGAGATGTTTGAAAATAGTTGATTATTGCGTTGCATGAGTAAGTCGCCTTGTTAGCATTCCTTTAATTTAATTGTTTGACCGATAATAACACTCAATATGCATCTTTGATGTCATTAAATAAGTAATCCCGAGAAGGTGGCAGGCTAATGCCGCGAAAAATACTCGTTTTTATATCGCGGTGCTTTACAATTCAGACTTGTAAAGGAGAGGTTAATGTCTGTCAGAAACATCATAGAACTCGTTATTTTGGCCGCCCTGTGGGGGGCTTCATTTTTGTTTATGCGTATTGCGGTGCCTGAGTTTGGGGCTGTGGCACTAATTGAGGCGAGAGTGTTGATAGCGGGGCTTGTTTTATTGCCATTTTGGTGGTTTAGAGAGCCGGCTCTAAGGCGTGCGCAAATTACTCAGCATTGGCATCAAATTTTTATCGTTGGTTTATTAAATTCATCTGTTCCGTTCGTTCTCTTCGCATACTCAATGCTTTATATAACAGGTGGAATGGCCGCTATTTTGAATGGTACGGCACCGATATGGGGTGCGGTGGTGGCATGGGCGTGGTTAAGCAATAGATTGGCGCTGAACGGAGTGCTTGGTTTGATAATTGGCTTTTTGGGTGTGGTGTTACTTGTTTCAGGTGAGCTTGACGTGGCAACTCAAGGAAAAAGCTTAGCAATTGCTGCGGCGGCCTTCGCACCGGTTTTGTACGGTATTGCGGCTAATTATACTTCGGAAAAATTGGGTGAGGTGTCTCCCCTTAGTATTGCTACTTTTAGCCAAATCGCGTCGGCATTGTCATTATTGCCATTACTTTTTTGGTTTATTCCAACCAAAATGCCGAGTCTCAACGCCTGGTTGGCTTTGTTGGCCTTGGCTGTGTTATGTACGAGCCTTGCTTATTTAATGTATTTTCGCTTATTGGCAGAAATTGGGAGCACCAAAGCGATCACCGTAACTTTCTTGATTCCAATGTTTGGTTCTTTGTGGGGAGCTTTGTTTATAAATGAGCAGATTACATTAATGATGTTAGTTGGGATGGGAACTATTTTACTGGGTACTGCATTAGTCGTAGGAGTGCTTAAAATTCGAGGTTTAGACAATGCGAATAACACATAAAGATTCATGCGATTGCAATATTAAATTCACATTCTAGATGAGATTAATTTGTATAAACTAAGGTCTGTGTTTAAGTTGCAGTACGTGATTTTTTTCAGCGCGGTAATTATATGAGTGTTCCTATTTTACGACCTATACCCGATACGCCGAATGGTGATCAACCAAAACAAAATGAATTTGGTGAAACACCGTTGGCTTTTGCTCCGATGATCCGTTTATCAAATGGCGAATACGCTGTGCCTCAGCAATACATAGATGTTGATAGGACCTTGAGTAACTTAAGTAATGTGTTGGCTCATATCGAGGTGCCTCCAGGGTATCAATTATTTGCTGGGCAAGAAGACTCATGTATGTATTTAATAGTTGGCGTTATTGGTAAGGAAAATTACCCTGCTAATGCCGAGATCGCGGAGATGGCCAAAATGGTTTACGGTCGACGATGGCTAATCGAGCCCACGACCCCGACTTCGGAAATTGTGCAAACCTCTTTGTTAGCGATTAAAAAGGTAAGAGAGCACGAAGTACGTGAGTTACTCTCCGTGACAATAGGTCAAGGGTCACATGTTACGACGCCTTTTAATTGCCACTTAGATTTGCCGTTGATGGCTGGTAATGAATCAACGTTGGCTAATACCCCAACCTTAGATGTTGAGCATCAACTCGAAACTATAGCATTTGCTGGATATAGCTTTGAGTTACAAAGTCACTTGCTTCTTGGTGATAAAACGGTTTATGAGTTGAATGTAATTGGAAGTTCGTCGCACTTTCCTGAGCTCGTTGATAGCTCGCTTGTGGTGATCTGTGAGCAGCAAGGAGATGGCGACTTTTTACATCAATTAGTAACGTCTTTGATTGCACGAAGTGATGCATATGTTGATGAGTCGTTAGCGTTTAAAGGGTTTAAGCGTTTTAGCCGTAAAATAGACCCGATTGAATTGGCAAAATTTTCGTATCAAACGCGAAACGTTAAGATTAACGATCCACGTTTTGATAAGGGCTTTAAGGATATGAGTTATAAGGTCGACGCTGCTAAGGCGCCTTTTTATAACGATGGTAAATTGGGTCGAATGCAGCGAGAACTGGTGTTCAGTTACGATAATTTAGGTGGTTATTTACCTCTCGAAAAATAAGCGTTGGTAGCGATGGCCTCGTGGTCGGTTTTGCGATTTCGATGAATTAGAGTATGTTGTTTTGATGATCAGCTAATTCTCGAGCGTTAATATGAACATTCACAGTATTCAGTCAGGCCGTTGGTTCTTCTTTACGTTACTCGTTTTATTATCATCATGTGCGAGTCAGCCCGATCTTGAAAAGCCAAACCGAGAAGCCGCTTACGCGATGCCAGATCGGTACGCGGCGGCAACGGTTGAAAAAATTCTTAAGAGTGGCGGAAATGCGGTTGACGCTTCGGTGGCCGCGGCTTTTGTACTAGCTGTTACGTTTCCCGAAGCTGGAAACATTGGCGGGGGTGGCTTTATGTTAGCGCACATGGACGGGAAAAATCACTTTCTTGATTATCGTGAAAAGGCGCCCTTGACTGCGAGCCGAGATATGTACCTCGATGAAAATGGCGACGTTATTGAAAAATCAAGTTTGGTTGGTATTCGAGCTGCAGGTGTTCCTGGAACGGTAGCGGGTTTATGGGAAGCACATCAGAAATTTGGCACCCGATCGTGGTCGAGTTTACTTCGACCCGCAATTGCTTACGCTGAACAAGGCTTCGAAGTTCACCCCAAAAAAGCCAAAGCGATACCGAGCACTATTGAGTGGTTCGATGATAAAGTGAATTTTGCCAAGTATTTTGGTGCGATGGCAAATGGTGGTGTGTTTAAGCAAGCCGACTTAGCCGCAGTGCTAAAGCGTATTGCTAAAAAAGGGTCAAAAGATTTCTACACTGGCAAAACATCAGAATTACTGGTGGCCCAGTCGAAGCGAGATAAAGGCTTAATTAATGCCGATGATCTTGCTGCATATCAAGCCGTTTGGCGTGAACCGTTAACCTCTGATTGGCGTAACTATAAAGTAGTTACTGCGCCACCGCCAAGTTCGGGTGGTTTTGCAGTGATCCAATTACTTAAGATGAAAGAGTTATTGGATAATGAATTTTCAGGGCTTGCGCCGAATTCAGCTCAGTATATTCACTTGATTGCAGAGATGGAGAAGCGAGTGTTTGCTGATCGTGCTGAATACTTTGGCGACCCAGATTTTTTTGATGTGCCAATCAATGAATTAATCAGCGATACTTATATTCAACGTCGTGCTAAAGAAGTTGAGATTGACTCGATCAGTACATTGGAGCACGCTAAACCGGGTTTGGATTCACCTAGTACCACGCATTTTTCGATTATCGATAAGTGGGGTAACGCCGTCTCTAATACTTATACCATTAATTGGAGTTATGGCAGTGGTGTAGTGGTTGAGGGGGCCGGTTTCATTCTGAACAACGAAATGGATGATTTTAGTATCAAACCTGGTGTTGCTAATGTTTATGGTGTGATTGGAGGTGTGGCGAATGAGATTCAGCCTTCTAAACGGATGCTTTCATCGATGAGTCCAACGATTGTATTAGAGGGTGATGATGTGCGAATGGTGGTTGGCACTCCGGGAGGCTCGACTATTTTCACGTCGGTTTTTCAAGGTATTATTAACGTTATTGACAATGGTATGACAGCCACAGAATCAGTAGGGGCGAGTCGTTTTCATCATCAGCTGTTGCCGCCAGATTTGATTACCACCAGTATTAGTATTCCTTTGGATGATCAAACAACATCGGAGCTTCAACGCAAAGGCTATCGCGTTGAACCGCATGGTTGGGAGTTTGGAGATTTACAGTTAATTGAGAGCGAATATGGGGAAACTAATACTGCGTCAGACCCTCGGGGTATTGGGGTATCGGGCGTGATAAAGTAGACTCATTTGCAGAGCGAATGTCGAGCCTTATCTAGTGAATTTGATAACTATCGAGAAGTAGTGACTTTTGATATATCAAAGCATTGTAACGGGGTTAATCGCTTGCGAGTGTTAAATTCCCTGTGGCTTGCTGTGGAGAGTTTCATTTGGTTGGCCATTGGCCTAATGGTTGGTCAGTGTTGTTCTATAAAACTATTACTTTGCTAATTTTCGTTCTCCATAAATTAATCGAACACATAGTTTTGTTTACCAACAAGGTAAGATTACCGTAGTCTAGTTATTTCAAATCTATTTGAACCTTTGTTGGTATCGCGAATGTTTTATAAATCTGCCTGCGTATCACTTCTCCTTTTTGCCTGCAATTTCTCGTATGCATCAACGGTTGTTATCGCGGATGCAATGGTTGACGTTGTCGAAGGCAAGCTTATCTCTCAACCGGTTATCACCATCGAAAATGGCCGCATAAGAAATATTCAATCAGGCGGTGGTTACGAACTCAATGGTGACTTTGTCGATTTACGCGGTTTAACCATACTGCCAGGCATGATAGATATGCACGCACATTTGACTAGCAGCTCGGCTGAACACGGTTATAAACGGTTGGCTAGTTCGCGAACACGAGCGGCTCTTCGAGGTGTAAAGCACGCCAAGGCTACGTTGATGGCGGGTGTAACTACTGTGCGAAATTTAGGCGCTAGTGGTTTTATTGATGTAGCCTTACGCGATTCGATAAATGCCGGTGATATAGATGGCCCGAGAATGTTTGTCTCTGGCCCATCGTTAGGTATTACAGGAGGGCATTGCGATAATAATTTACTACCGGTTGACTATCAGGTATCAAGTGATGGTGTTGCCGACGGTCCTTGGGAAGCGGCCAAAAAAGTGCGGCGTAATATTAAGTACGGTGCCGACGTAATCAAGATCTGCGCAACTGGCGGCGTTTTGTCAAAAGGCACTAAAGTGGGAGTTCAGCAGTATTCACTTGAAGAAATGCAGATGGTGGTTGCGGAGGCTCATCGTCGAGGCGTCATTGTTGCTGCTCACGCACATGGAACAGAAGGGGTTTATGCAGCGATTGAGGCTGGTGTTGATTCAGTCGAGCATGCAAGCTTTATCGATGATGCTGGAATTAAGTTAGCGAAAAAAAATGGCACCTATCTGTCGATGGATATTTATGTGACCGAATTTATTTTAGGTGAGGGTGCTAAAGCTGGCATCTTAGAAGAGAGCCTAGCTAAGGAACGTGAAACAGGCACATTACAGCGAGAGAATTTCAAAAAAGCCGTAGAGGCTGGCGTTAAGATGGTCATGGGCACCGACGCAGGTGTTTACCCGCATGGTGATAACCTAAAGCAACTGTCTCGAATGGTTCAATTCGGTATGACACCTTTGCAAGCATTGCAAGCCGCCTCTATCAATGCAGCAACTTTATTAAAAAAAGAGACTGATATTGGCTCAATTAAAGTCGGTGCTTATGCCGATATTATTGCGGTCAAAGGTAACCCGCTGAATAACATCAGTGTGCTAGAAAACGTGCAGTTCGTAATGAAAAACGGTCACATCGTAAAAGGTAAATAACAATGATTAAAGTTCGACATATCTCCTCACTTCTTTCCTTGCTGTTTATCGCAGCCCCAGCACTTGCTGAGCACCATGCTAGAACTAGTGCTTCTGGGCAACTTAAGCATACTTTAGAACAAGTGAAGGCTAAAGACGATGTTTATAATGCCGTGATCGCGATTAGCCCAACAGCCGAGCAAGAGGCCACTGCCCTGGACAATGGGGAGCTTGGGTTGCTTGGCGGTATGTCGATCATGGTTAAAGATAATATCGATTTAATTGGTTTGCCAAATACCGCTGGGTCATTAGCACTTATAGAGAACTATCCAGTAGAAGATGCGCCTTTGGTTGTGCAAATTAAGCAAGCGGGTGGTTTGGTGATGGGCAAAACTAACTTGAGTGAATGGGCAAATTTTCGCTCAGAAAAATCAAGTTCAGGTTGGAGCGCTGTTGGTGGTCAAACAGGTAATGCTCATAGCCCTGAACGCACGCCCTGCGGCTCGAGTGCAGGTTCAGGTGTTGCGGTTGCACTCGGTTATGTGAGTGTGGCGATCGGTACTGAAACCAGTGGTTCGATCATTTGTCCAGCGACGACAAATGGTGTTGTTGGCATAAAACCGACTCACGGTATTGTCAGTGGTGATGGAATTGTGCCCTTAGCTACGTCGCAAGATACTGCTGGCCCAATTGCTGATACGGTTAGTAATGCGGCTTTGGTGTTATCCACTATGGTGCAGTCTAATGCCGAAAATCATACGGCGTTAGTGACAGGCTTACGTGATCTTGATGGTGGAAAATCACTTAAAGGCATGCGTCTTGGTGTGCTTGCCTCGACACTTGGGTTTGATGAGCGTCGTGATGAGCTATTTAATAAAGCAGTTGCCAAACTCGAAAAAGCGGGCGTTACCATTATTGATGACATCAATATTTCGTTATACGATGATTTTGGTAGCGAAAGTTATCAGTTGTTGCAGTATGAGTTTCGCCGTGATTTAAACACCTATTTAGCGTCTTTGCCAAATAGTAAACTTAATACGCTGACACTAGAAAAATTAATCGAATTTAATAAGCAGAATGCAGCGACAGAAATGAAACATTTTGATCAAAGTATTTTTATTAAATCGCAAAATATTGAGTTGAGCGAAAAAGAATACCAAGCCATTTTTAAACGCCTTAAAAAAGCTACTAGAGAAGACGGTTTAGACAAAATGTTTAAACAACATAATTTGGATGCCATCATCGGAATTAGTGGCGGCCCGGGTTGGTTAATTGATCATATTAATGGAGACTCGTTTTTTGGCCCTAGCATGTCAGGCTTACCGGCGATAAGTGGTAACCCTCATATTACTGTTCCTGGTGGAAAAATTGTTGGTATGCCAATGGGTATTTCCTTTGTTGGTAAACGTCATGAAGATCATGTGTTAGCTCAATTGGCTCACAAATTTACTCAGTTATCTGAGTAGTCATTTGAGGGGTTCGGCAATTCCAATGCATTGACTGATTGTTAGCGTATTACCGCTGAATTTAGCCTCGCTTTGTAGTGGTATATTGGGCGGTTAAATTCTGAAAATCTTCAACATTCGACATAGTATTAAAAAGCGCGACTACCTTGATAGTTTTAATAGTTTCGCCCCGTTTCCGTCTTCTAATACCCAGATGGCTCCGTCAGGGCCTTGTTCTATTTCTCGAATTCGTGCGTTCATGTCGAAGCGTTCGATTTCTTGGCTATTTTCTTTGTTGATAGAGGTGCGAATAATTGATTTAGATCTCAATCCAGCAATTAAAAAAGAGTTGCGCCATTGTGGGAACATGTCACCCGAATAGTAAATGAGCTCTGCCGGAGCGATGGTCGGCTTCCACCAAATTTTAGGCGCTTCGAATTCGAGCCGTGTATCGTGGTTTGGGATTTTTTTACCACTATAATGATTGCCGTTAGAAACAATTGGGTAACCGTAATTCTTGCCGCGTTTGACAAGATTTAATTCGTCTCCATGCAGCGGGCCCATTTCGGTGTTCCAGAGCTTACCCTGATCATCAAAGGCTAAACCAAGTGGATTGCGATGACCTGTCGACCATATTTCACTGCTAATGCGATTGTCATTAACAAACGGGTTGTCATTTGGAATCGCGCCGTCATCATGTAAGCGGAGGATCTTTCCAAGGTTGCTATTCATGTCTTGAGCGGGATCAAATTTCTGGCGCTCGCCCGATGAAATAAATAAATAGCCATCTGCGTCAAAGGCGATGCGATGTCCGTAATGACCTCGACCTTTCACTTTTGGATATTGTCGCCAGATCACTTCGACGTTGTCTAGCTTGCCTTGACCTTGCTGATCAAAACTTAGTTCGGCACGTGCAACTACGGCACCGTGCTTATTTTTACTACCTGACTCGGCATAACTAATATAGATTAATCGATTTTTTGCGTAGTCAGGGTGCAGAACGACATCTCCTAAACCGCCTTGCCCTCCGTAGG
>CAZFVP010000013.1:16973-18310 GCA_964522345.1 uncultured Gammaproteobacteria bacterium
GATGAACCTAAAGTTGGCCCAACGCTGTTTCAGCATCGCTAACCTCAAACCCGCCTTCTTCGAGGTTTAAGTGTGTAACGACACCATTGTCGACGATCATTGAATATCGTTGCGAGCGAGTGCCTCCAAAATCAGCGGTGTCTAGCACTAAGCCCATTGCTTTGGTTAACGCGGCGCCACCATCGGCGATCATGTCAATATTTTCCGCGTTTTGAGCATCCTGCCACGCTTTCATAACGAATGAATCATTTACTGACAAGCAGGCGACAGTATCGACACCTTTGGCGATGATGTCATCGTACTTAACGACAAAGCCAGGTAAGTGTGCCTCTGAGCAGGTGGGCGTGAATGCGCCTGGTAAAGCGAAGAGGACAACTTTTTTATCAGCAAAGTAGTCAGAGGCAGATAAGTTTTCTTGCCCAGTTTTTGAAATAACAGTGATACTCGCTGCGGGGATAGCGTCGCCTATTTTAATCATGATTATGCTCCGGAGTTTGGTTAGGAGGTGAGTTATTTATTATCACTATTATAGATCAGCTTTGGTGTGATGGTGATAAAAGATGCAGGCATAAAAAAGGCCTAACGCATGCGTTAGGCCTTTGATTAACAATGTTAGACAGCGAATTATTCGCCTGGTTGGATCTCTTTAACCTTGTCAATCATTTCTTCGCCTTTCTCCATTGCTTCTTTAGCCTCGTCAGTTAAAGAGCTGCTTAATACTTCGGCATCAACCTTTTCGGCCATTTCATCGGCTTTTTGAGCGTGTTTGCCTTTCAAGTCTTTCAAGTCTCCAATTTCTTCAGCTTTTTTATCATCGCCAGCGAATGCAGCCACACTGCCGAACGCCATAGAAGTGATAACGAGAGTTTTTAGAAAGTTTGGTAAAACTGGTTTTGTCGATAACATAGTAGTTCCTCGATTTGGGTAGTTAGTAGGGTATTTTTCATTGACTTAAACACCGAATGTAGGGTGGTGATTACCGCCAATGAGAGAAGTCTAACGGGCCGATTTCTAGACATTATCAGCCTTACTCTTCGGTAATAGCTTATTAGAGTTAATGAACATTTGTTTAGATTGTCGTTTCGTTGCTGACATGCTCAAAACTGCGCTAATATAGGGTTAAACCTATAAATGCTTAGTTTTTTTAGCCTCAAAACAATAAAAACCAGTTAAAATTTCTTAATTTGATCACCATAAGTTTTGCATAATGCCGAGATTAAATTGAATCATTACCCTTTCACATTGGATTAATATGAACGCTAAAATGCCAGATTTGCATCCTCAATGGTTTGAGCATTTACGAGGCGAGTTTGAAAAAGATTATATGCAGTCGTTGT
>CAZFVP010000013.1:18410-23360 GCA_964522345.1 uncultured Gammaproteobacteria bacterium
GGGGTGCTATTGTTAAATGCGGTGCTAAGTGTTGAGCAGGCGAATGCTGGTAGTCACCAGGGTAAAGGTTGGGAACGTTTCACCGATAAAGTGATCGAATTAGTAAATGCTGAATGTGAACGCGTGGTGTTTATGCTTTGGGGAGCGTATGCACAAAAGAAAGGTAGTGTGATTGACCGAAACCGTCATCTCGTTTTGACCGCGGCACACCCTTCTCCATTATCGGCTCATCGAGGTTTTTTAGGGGCGGGCCACTTTTCGAAAGCCAACACTTATTTACTCGCTAATGATAAAGAGGCTATCGACTGGCAAATTCGATAAGCTGACTGAATGTCAACAGACCGTGACATTAAACGTACTTTATGAGGAAGATTCTACATATTGATATGGATGCCTTTTTCGCATCGGTAGAACAGCGAGACTTTCCCGAATTGCGTGGTCTCCCGGTGATTGTTGGTGGTCGCCCAGAGAGTCGAGGGGTTGTTGCTGCCTGCAGTTACGAAGCACGTAAATTTGGTGTGCATTCGGCGATGCCAAGCTCGCAAGCCGCCAAACTTTGTAAAGACGCAATCTTTGTGGCGCATCGTTTTGATGCCTATCGTGAGGCGTCTGAAGGTATTCACCGGGTTTTTAAACGTTTTACCGAGATGATCGAGCCTTTATCGCTAGACGAAGCATATTTAGATGTCACCGAATGCGCTAGGGACATTGGCTCAGCGACAGAGGTCGCTAATTTGATTAAGCAGCAAATTAAAGAGGAAGTAAATCTGACCGCGTCCGCAGGCGTTTCGTTTAATAAGTTTTTAGCGAAAATTGCGTCTGATATGGATAAACCGAATGGTCTCTACGTGATTAAACCTGAAGTTGCTGAAGCCTTTGTAGAGCAGTTAGATATCCGAAAATTTTTTGGCGTTGGCAAAGTGACTGAGAAAAAAATGCATGCACTTGGCATTTATACGGGTGCAGACTTGAAACAACGAAGCCAAGTAGAGTTGCAAACCGAATTTGGTTCGTCAGGTGAGTACTATTATCGTGTAGCGCGAGGTATTGATGATAGGCCTGTTCGTGCTCATCGTGTACGTAAGTCGATTGGAAAGGAAACTACGTTTGAGGAAAACGTAGTCAACAAGGCTGCAGTTTGGCAGACTTTGCTTGGTATTGCTGAGCGACTGGAAGGCATTCTTGAATCGAAACAGTTACTAGCAAAAACGGTTACCTTGAAAGTGAAGTATTCCGATTTTCAATTAAACACGCGAAGTAAAACCGATGTGCATGGTGTTGTTTCAAAACAGCAAATCATCAGCATTTTGCCAGAACTGTTGCATAAAACTGAAATTGGTAAGAGACCAATCCGGCTTATTGGAGTGACATTAGCAAACTTGCGTTCGATTGCTAATGATGATGATTTAGTAACGCCAGAAGAGGAGGCGCAACACCCTCAGCTAGGGCTTTTTTGACGCAAGAGGGTTAGTTGACACTATGAACTGTTAGCTAGGTTAGTGCCTTGATAACTAGGTGCTTAACTGTATTTGCTTTATTATGAGTGTTGTCCGAGTTACGAGATTCATTTGTGAAACAAAAAATTTGCCAGTACATTATGTTCAGTTTATTGGGTTGGCGCATGATTGGTGAGCCGCCCAAAGAGCAGAAGTATATTTTTGTAGCGGTGCCACATACTAGTAATTGGGATTTTTTATACGGTTGGCTGGCAATTCAAGCGCTGGACTTAAACGTTAAAATTTTCGCTAAAGACGTGTTCTTTTTTTGGCCAATTAACTACGTTTGTGCGTTTCTTGGTGTATTGCCAGTGAACCGGCGTAAGCGCACTAATTTTGTTGATTCAATCGCCGAAAAGCTAAGCGAGACAGGTCAGTTGCGGCTACTGATTACGCCGGAGGGCACGCGAGTTTATCAGTCGACTCTAAAGAGTGGTTATTATCATCTTGCTCGCAAGGCAAACATTCCTATTGTGCTGGCCGGCCCCAACTTTGCTGAGAAGACCTTTACCATAATGCCGCCACGTATGCCATTGGCCACATTTACTGAAGATGAAGCAAATGTGATCGAGTTCTGTAAAACACAGCATGCTTATCATCCTAAAAACACATTCCAATAAATTGATTTTGCATTTTTGTCTCAATTTACAACGCTTCTTAACTACCCGAAACTAAATAGTTTGTTAGCTTTTTCAGTGAGCGCAAAAATATTGTTAAAATGGCGCTATGATTGGTAATTTAGCAACAAATTCTACTCTATGAACGACAAGCAGAAAATGGTTGTTGCTATATCTTCTCGAGCTCTATTTGATCTTGAAGAAAGCCATCGTATTTACGAAAAGGAGGGGGTAGAGGCTTATTGTCGGTATCAACTCGAGCGCGAAAATGACATATTGAAACCAGGGACGGCATTCCCCTTGGTTCAAAAATTACTTAAATTGAACGATTTAGGTGACGCTAGAGAGCGAGTCGAGGTTATTTTGCTTTCGCGAAATAGCGCCGATACTAGCCTGAGGGTGTTTAACTCTATTCAAGAACATACGTTACCAATAACTCGCGCGGCGTTTACCAATGGTAGTAGCCCGTTTAAATATGTCGAACCTTTTGGCGCCGACGTATTTCTATCGACAGATCCAGAAGACGTGGCTAGCACCTTAGGCTCAGGTTTTGCGGCGGCGACGATGTTGCCATCAAATACAAAAAGTTCGGCAAGTAATGAAGACAAGCTCAGCATAGCGTTTGATGGTGACGCAGTAGTTTTTTCGGACGAAGCCGAACAAGTATATCAACAGAAAGGCTTGATCGAGTTTGCTAAGCATGAAGTTAAAGAGGCTAAGAAACCGTTGCCTGGTGGGCCATTCAGAAATATGCTTTCGGCATTGCATCGTATTCAATCTGAATTTCCGCAGGGCGAATCACCGATAAGAACGGCGATTATTACGGCCCGCTCAGCACCTGCTCATGAACGAGTGATCCGTACTCTGAGAGCCTGGGACATCCGGATTGATGAAGCGGTATTTTTGGGAGGATTACCCAAAGGCCAATTTTTGCGGACGTTTGGCGCTGATATATATTTTGATGATCAACAAGGTCATTGTGAATCTGCGCGTCAACATGTGCCAACTGGGCACGTACCGCACGGAGTATCCAATATTAAGTAAAGTAAGTTTCTCAAAAAGTATGAATAAAATACTAACGAGAAGTTGAGTTAAGAGAGAGTTAGAAATTTGAACGTTATAAAACTAATGTCCCGAGCGCTTATTATTAGCGCGTTTATCGCGATTACTGTGTCGCAGCCAGTCAAGGCCACGCTGCCGTTAGCGGTAGATGGTGAGCCCCTGCCTTCTCTGGCGTCTGTGGTTGAGAGAGTTGAAGAGTCGTTGGTTCGTATAACCGCGAACACTCGTGTCCAAGCGCGCAGAGACCCTTTCGATGATCCGTTCTTTCGGCGCTTTTTTGATCAACGTCGGCCAGCAAACAGTCGTCCTCGGGAGCAGTTTGCAACCGGCGTTGTAGTTGATGGATTGCAAGGATTAATACTCACAAATGAGCACTCCGTACGAGGGAATGACAAGGTTGAAGTGGTACTTAAGAGCGGGCAACGTGTTGACGGTGAAGTACTTGGAAGTGACCCCGCTTCAGACGTTGCTCTGATTAAAGTTAACGTACTTGGTCTGACCTCGATTGGCATGGCTGATTACCAATCTCTGCGAGTGGGTGACTTTGTTGTCTCTATCGGAGACCCTATCGGTGAAGATAACACCTTGGTGACAGGAGTAGTTAGTGCCTTAGCTCGTAGTAATAGTTTGCAAGCTCATCAGAATTTTATTCGCAGTGACGCCGCAGTGGGCCCTGGAATATTAGTCAACTTGAAAGGTGAAATGGTTGGTTTAAATATTGCTAAATCGGCGCAAACGGCGGGCAACTCAAGAATTGGCTTTTCGACTCCAGTAAGTATGGCGTTAAAGGTCAAACAACACTTAGTTAAATATGGCACTCCTCAACGCGGTTTTTTGGCTGTGCAAGTTCAAGATCTAACGCCCGATTTAGCAAAAGCATTTGATATTCGTCAAGCTGGTGGTGCCGTCGTTAGTAATGTTATTGAAGGCTCGAGCGCCGACCAAGCAGGTTTAGAGATTGGCGATGTAATTCTCGAAGCGGGTACCCAACAGATAACCCGGAGCAATGATTTGCGCGTAATTATTGGTCAGCAATTTGCCGGCGATAGCTTGGCAATGACGGTTGCTCGTCAGGGCGGTAAAGTACAGCTACAACCTATTTTAGAATCCTCTACTAGAGTGTCGAAGAAAGGCACGATGATTCATCACCAGCTCGAAGGTGCTGTATTTAAAGAGAGTGATACACGAAAGGTGAGCACCAGTGCCAATGATGGTGTATTGGTGAGTCGAGTGCATCAGGGCAGTGTTGCTTGGGAGCATGGTGTTCGCGCTAACGATGTTATCGTGTCGGCTAACCGGAAATCGGTCAGCAATATTGACTCACTGCGAAAGGCGATAGAGGGTAAAGATGTTCTGATGCTCAATATTTTGCGCGGTAATGGGTCGATGTTTTTGCTGCTTCAATAAGCCCTTTCGTTAAGGGTATGATTACTTGATTTGCTAGTTTAGTGTGGTAGTCGAGACGAGTTTAGTTATAATTGTGTTTCACTTAAAATCGCACGCTTTCTTTAACTAACTGGCTGGTCAAATGATTAATGATTATGTAATTGCCCCTTCAATTTTGTCTGCTAATTTTGCTAAGTTAGGTGAAGAAGTAGATAATGTGCTCGACGCTGGTGCTGATTGGGTGCATTTTGATGTGATGGATAACCATTATGTGCCAAATCTGACTATTGGCCCCATGGTTTGCAAGGCCTTGCGTGATCATGGTGTTACGGCACCAATCGATGTCCATCTGATGGTAGAACCAGTTGATAGAATTATTCCTGATTTTG
>CAZFVP010000014.1:0-22463 GCA_964522345.1 uncultured Gammaproteobacteria bacterium
GAACTATATGAAACCAATTAGGCTCGATGTTTTGGCAAAGATATCGCACCTATCAATCAGTGCGCTCGAGCGACGCTTTAAAAAGTATCTTTCTAAAACTCCCAAGCAATACATCATTGATGTGCGTTTAGAGCACGCACGGCGCTTATTGGTTGAAACCACTTTGCCGATTGCGTTGGTAGCAGAACAAAGTGGTTTTGTTGACGCAAGTTATTTTAGTCGTCGGTTTAAACGAAAATTTGCAGTGCTTCCGTCAGAATTTAGAGCCGAGTATCGAGAGCATTAGTTTAAACGTGCTTGCTGATTGGGAGCTCGCGGATACGCTTACCAGTAATCGCGAAAATGGCGTTGGTCACTGCAGGTGCGATTGGCGGAGTGCCTGGTTCACCGCCACCGCCTAGCCTTTCGTCGCCGCTATTAATAATTTCGATTTCTATATCAGGTGCATCGTTCATTCGTAACATTTTATAGTTATGAAAATTACTTTCTACTACGGCGCCATCTTTAATATTGATTTCACCGTAAAGAGCAGCTGTTAAGCCGTAAACTATGCCACTTTCCATTTGTGCCCTAAAGCCATCAACGCTCATTGCGAAACCAGGGTCAGCGGCACAATAAACTTTATCGACTCGAGGTTTGCCATTGCTCATATCAAGGTCGACAACTTCCGCAACAATGGTATTAAACGAGCGTTGAAGTGCGATACCTTGCCCCCAGCCCTCTGGCATATCCTTACCCCAGTTCGCCATTTTTGCGGCCGTCTCTAGTACTTTGCGAGCGCGTAAATCACCACTTAACAAGTCGTACCTATATTGATACGGGTCTTTGCCGGCCTCCGCGGCTAGTTCGTCGATAAACGACTCGGTAAAGAACGCGTGTTGAGTATGGTCTACGCTACGCCAAGGCCCGAAGCGAACATGAGTGGGGCTATTAGTGTAATGAATATATTGATTCTTAACATCGTAGGGGATAGTTGGCGCTTCTACCGGCTCGTGTTTATCTACGAACTGGTTTTCCCAAGCTTCAGGGTTGTCATTTGAATCTAGGCTTGCTTTAAATCGGCTCATTACCGCAGGCCGGTAAAAGTCTTGTTGAGTGTCCTCTTCGCGAGACCAAATCATTTTTACCGGTGTTCCCGGTAAAGCGAGAGCCAGCTTAGCGCCTTGCATTGGGTAGTCTTCCATTGCGCGTCGCCCAAAGCCTCCACCAAGGTAGACATTATTAATGATCACTTGGTCGCGATCAAAATCAAGCTCCTTCGCGAGCTGATTGCGAATGCCTAATGGGTTTTGTAAACCCGCCCATATTTCTAACTGGCCATCGCGCGCCCACGCTGTGCAATTCATCGGCTCCATGGTTGAGTGAGCCAAGTGGGGTACTCGATATTCAGCGTGGATTACTTTGTCTGCTTTCGTCAGTACCGCGCGTGCATCCCCCGATTTAAAGTCGTCTTCTTCGTCGCCATTGGCAACGGCGGTATCCATCGACTTTCCAAATTGCTCAAACATGTTCGCTGAGCTAAGCCGGTTTGAATCGCTTTCGCTGTAGTTGACGTTTACTTCGTCTAACGCTTTCTTCGCTTGCCAATAACTATCGGCGATAACGCCGACACCAGAACCTAAATCCACAATCTTGACAACGCCGTTCATTTTTTCAGCTGCGGAGCTGTCGATGCTAGTGACCGTGCTACCGAACACGGGTGCGCATTTTACACATGCGTATTTCATACCAGGTAGCTCTACATCAACTCCAAATATCGCTGAACCGTCGACCTTTGAAGGTATATCAAAACGTTCGACGTGTGTGCCCATGATTTTAAATTGGTCTGGCGATTTTAACGTTGGCTGAGATGCCCCTTGTTCTTGTGCAGCGGCTTTCGCAAAAGCTATAAACGGCTCACTACGATTACTTTTATCGTGAAACAAGTAACTATTTTCAGCGCGAATTTCATTGACTGGCACACCCCATTGTTTGGCGGCGGCATTTGTCAATAATTCTCTAGCAGCCGCACCTGCTGTACGCATGCTCCATGTTCCAGTGCCCCGCACTGAGAAACTGCCCCCGGTGATTTGGAGGCCCATTTGTTGGGCGAGTTTAAGTGTTGCGCCTTTTAACGTGTCCTCAACTATGCCGGGTGCTTTGCCCGGGAGAGCAAATTCACGCACGATATCGTTCGACGCGTACTCGTTGTGAACAGGCGCTTGCTCCATCGATACAGTTTTCCAATCAGCATCCATTTCATCAGCCAACATCATCGGTAGAACGGTATGAACGCCTTGGCCCATTTCAGCATGCGGTACAATTACTTTTATGCTGTTGTCGGGCAAGATTTTCACCCAAGCATTGATCAGTGTTTCGCCGTCTTGTTCTACCAAACCTGCAAGCTTGGGTGTACGGTGGCCTGGGCGAATAGCAACACCGACGATTAAACCGCCACCAACCAGTGCGCCGGTAGTTATGAATGCTCTGCGTGTCCACTTACCCATTGTTCGAGCCCTCCTGTATCGTAACGCCGTCAATTGGAGTCAGAATGATTTCTTTTGGCAGCTTAGCCGAGGCGGTTTTAATCGCTTTGCGAATACGCCCATACATTCCACAGCGACAGACGTTACCCGCCATGGCGCTATTGATATCTTCATCCGTCGGGTTAGGGGTCTTCTCGAGTAAAGCAACAGCCGACATGATCTGCCCAGATTGACAATAGCCGCACTGTGGGACTTGCTCATCTATCCAAGCTTGTTGCACGACATGCAAGGTATTAGGTTCATCCGAAATGCCTTCAATCGTGGTGATCGAGCGACCGGCAACCGCGGATACAGGAGTAATGCATGACCTAATTGGAATGCCATCTAGATGAACGGTACACGCGCCACACTGGGCTATGCCACAACCGAATTTTGTACCTTTAAGTTTGAGTTCATCTCTCACTACCCACAACAGAGGTGTGTCGGCTTCGACATCCAGTTGGTGCGTTATGTCGTTAACTGTAATTTCAAGCATTTATTATCCTAGGTATGAAGATCTATTGACCATTTTGTAAGCTAGAAAATATTGTAGCAGAGGTTGGTGAAGCATTGATTTTCTAGTTTTATTGCAATTTTCTGAGAATAAAATAAATTTATCTTGATAATGATAAAGGATTAATTTAATTTATGATTGAATTGCAACCTCCACACCTAGGTGTTACAAAATTATGAGCGAACGAAATCATTGGGCATCATTTAACTGGGAAGACCCTTTTCTTCTCGAAGATCAATTAAGTGATGAAGAAAGACTTACGCGCGATACTGCTCAGAAATTTGCGCAATCAGTGTTGCAGCCTAGAGTGGTTGAAGATTATCGAAATGAAGCATCAGACCGTAATCTATTTAGACAGATGGGGGAACAAGGCTTACTTGGAGCGATGATTGACGGTTATGACTGTGCCGGAATGAGCTACACCTCCTATGGGTTGATCGCTCGTGAAATTGAACGTGTTGACTCAGGGTATCGCTCGATGATGAGTGTGCAATCGAGCTTGGTGATGTTCCCAATCTACGCCTTTGGTTCTGAAGATCAATGCCAAAAATATCTGCCCAAATTAGCCAGTGGTGAATGGGTTGGCTGTTTTGGCTTGACCGAACCTGATCATGGTTCGGACCCTGCCGGTATGGTTACGCGCGCAAAAACGGTGCCTGGTGGCTATGAGTTAAGTGGTGCCAAAATGTGGATTTCAAATGCGCCGATAGCGGACGTGTTCGTGGTTTGGGCCAAAACCGATGACGATAGCGTGCGAGGTTTTATTCTTGAAAAAGGCATGAAAGGCCTAAGCGCACCGAAGATTACAGGCAAACTTTCTTTGCGCACATCGATCACTGGTGAAATCGTGATGGATAGTGTATTTGTTCCGGAAGAAGCAATGATGCCGAATGTTATTGGCTTAAAAGGCCCGATGTCATGCTTGAACAGCGCGCGCCTAGGAATTTCATGGGGCGCGCTAGGCGCGGCTGAAGCGTGTTGGCATTCTGCTCGTCAATACACCTTAGATCGGACCCAGTTTAAACGTCCGTTAGCGGCCAACCAATTGGTTCAGAAAAAGCTCGCCGACATGCAAGCTGAGATTACGTTGGGGCTTCAAGGTTGCTTGAGAGCGACACGTTTGAAAGAGGATCAAAGTCTGGCTCCCGAATTAATTTCTCTGCTAAAACGCAACTCTTGTGGCAAAGCGCTAGAGATCGCCCGCGCGGCTCGAGACATGCATGGTGGAAATGGCATTTCAGATGAGTATCCAGTAATGCGCCATATGATTAACCTCGAAACGGTTAATACCTATGAAGGCACACACGACATTCATGCGTTGATTCTAGGGCGAGCACAAACCGGTATACAAGCCTTCTTCTGAACTTACATTGAATTGTGAAACTCAATCTTAAACAGCTCGAAACATTCGTCTTGGTCGTCGATCTCGGTAGCTTTAAAAGTGCGGCTGAGCGCTTGAGTACCACACAACCGAATATATCTTCGCGTATAGCGTCTCTCGAATCTTCGTTAAAAATTGTTTTGATGGAGCGTGATGCGGGCTCTGTTCGTCTTACCGCGAAAGGCCACGAACTACTCGGCTATGCGCGCAATGTTCTTTCGTCTGTTGATGAGTTTGTTGAAGCTGCAAATGGTGAAACGGCATTCGATGGCGCCGTGCGATTAGGTGTTAATGAGATGGTTGTGCACACATGGTTGCGGGAGTTTATGAAGGAATTCAAAGCACGTTTTCCGAATGTCGTGATCGAGCTTAGTGTTGATCTTTCAAGCAAGTTAGAAAATGACTTAGCAGAACGAAATATCGATTTGGCTTTTCAAAGTGGGCCGTTTGCGCGTAAAGCGTCTGGTGAACATTGTTTGGGCGTCTATCCTATTGTTTGGGTCGCATCGCCAGCTACCGGCTTGTCCAGCGATCACGCGGTGAGCGTTGAAGATTTGAGCAAGTTTCCGATTTTAACTCACGCTAGACGTACTCGGCCTTACGAAGATGTCGCCGCCCACTTCGCGCAATGGCCTAAGTTAAAAACGCGCTTGGTACCGTCGAGCAATTTATCAGCTTGTTTGCAAATGGCGGTTGATGGTTATGGTGTCGCGGCCTTGCTCGCACCGATGGTGGAACAAGAATTAGCCAGCGGCCAATTGATTGAGCTCAACTATGTTTGGACTCCGGAGCCACTTAGCTTCGCGGCGCGTTTCGACAAATCTAGAAGTTCCAGCGTGGTACAAAGCGCCGCCGACATAGCGCACGATTGCGCGAAAAAATATTACGACTCTTTTCAATCTACGTTTAAGCATCACTCTGATAAACGTGTAACGAATAAAAAAGCATCATGACAGATTTAAATTCGAAGCCTGAGCCTAAATCTGGGCCGAACAAGGGCATACGCATGGGCGTTGACATCGGTGGTACGTTTACCGATGTCGTATTGGAAACAGGTGATCAACAGTTCTCGACGAAGGTGCTAACGACCTATATCGCACCCGAAAACGCTATTATTGATGGCATGAACCAAGTGTGTAAAAAAGCGGGCATTAGCCCTGCTGATATAGGACAAATAATTCATGGGACTACGTTGGCAACTAATGCTTTAATCGAACGCAGTGGCGCCAAGACCGCGTTGGTAACCACCAAAGGTTTTCGCGATGTTATTGAAATGAGAACCGAGTCGCGCTTTGAGCAATATGATTTAAACTTGAGCTTGCCTGAGCCACTATTGGCTCGCCAGCAACGTTACACCCTAAATGAACGGATTAATGCACAAGGGGAGGTTTATCAAGCACTTGATCGAGCCGAAGTTGAAGCGCTGGCTAAGCAGATCAAAAAAGCCGGCTACGAAAGCGTCGCAGTTGGCTTATTGCACTCCTACTTAAACGATAGCCATGAGCAATTGGTTCGCGACGTATTAAACCAAATAGTGCCGGACGTGATGGTATCAATATCGTCTGAAGTATCGCCTCAAATGCGCGAATATGAGCGTTTTAATACCGTAGTTGCTAATGCCTATATCAAACCTCTAATGAAGAGTTATTTAGGACGTTTAGAAGGGCAACTACGAGAGCAAGGTGTTTTTTGCAATGTATTTCTAATGCATTCGGGTGGTGGGATTATTTCGATAGAGAGTGCGGCTGAATTCCCGGTTCGCTTGGTCGAATCTGGCCCGGCAGGTGGAGCGGTTTTCGCCGCCACCATCGCCGCTCGATATGGTTTGGATAAAGTGTTGTCATTTGATATGGGCGGTACCACCGCAAAAATTTGCTTAATTAATAATCAAACTCCTAAGACAAGCCGTGTGTTTGAAGTCGCACGCACCTACCGTTTTAAGAAAGGCTCAGGCATGCCTATCTCAATCCCTGTTATCGACATGGTGGAGATCGGTGCTGGTGGCGGATCGCTAGCGCATGTTGATTCAATGAGGCAAATTAGAGTTGGCCCTGAGTCGGCGGGTTCAGAACCTGGTCCAGCCTGTTATGACCGAGGAGGTAAACGGCCCGCCGTGACCGATGCAGACTTAGTACTTGGTAAATTGGACCCTAATAATTTTGCAGGTGGTTCGATCAGTTTGCAAACGTCGAATTCGGAACAGGCCTTGGTTGGCGAGTTAGGCTCAAAACTAGCTATGGATGCTCAAACTGCTGCTTATGGTTTGGTCGAAGTCGTAGATGAAAATATGGCTAATGCCGCGCGTGTACACGCAGTGGAAAACGGAGAAGACTTAGCGGACTATACCATGATCGCCTTCGGTGGAGCCGCGCCTTTGCATGCTGGCCGGCTTTGCGAGAAATTAGGCGTTGATCGCTTACTTGTTCCTGTTGGTGCTGGGGTAGGGTCGGCGATAGGATTTTTAAGAGCCCCGTTTAGCTTTGAAGCTAATCGCAGTGTCTTTATGCGCTTGTCAGATTTTGCACCGAAGCTCATTTCTGATTTACTTCTAGAACTCGATGGTGAAGCGCGTAGTTTTGTTAGGCGTTGTGATGAAACCACTGAGATCCTATCGGAGTTTAAAGTTTATATGCGTTACAGCGGCCAAGGCTGGGAGATACCGGTGGTGTTGACTGAAGAGCAGGCGAAAAAACCAAAAATGGAGACGTTTAAAAAGCTGTTCGAAACTGATTATCGATCGCTCTTTGGCCGAGTAGTAGAGGGTATGGATATCGAGATCACTGTGTGGGCGGTAAACGCGACAACACCATCTGTGCCAATCAATAAGGCCGATGAATTACCCGACGCTGGCGCAGCTGTTATTGACTCATGTCGTACTATGTTTGACCCAGCGCTTGGTCAATCTCAAGAGGCTGCCGTGGTGCTGAGAAATGACATGCAATGTGGCCAAACTGTAGATGGTCCTGCCGCGATAACGGAGGACGAGACGACGGTGATTGTGCCTGTAAGTCGAAAAGCGATTAAGCAAAGTGATGGTTGTATTGATGTGCGAGTGAGGGCTAATTAATGACTAATTCAATTAATGGAAATAACGTCGCTATGCAGGTCATGTGGAATCGCATGATCTCGGTGGTTGAAGAGCAAGCTCAAGCGTTAATTCGAACCGCATTTTCTACATCAGTACGCGAGGCAGGAGATCTGTCTGCGGGTGTTTATGATGTCGATGGCAAGATGTTGGCGCAGGCGGTTACCGGTACCCCTGGGCACGTGAATGCGATGGCGGCAGCGGTAGCGCATTTTATTCGACGAATCGGTCGCGATAATATTTTCGAAGGCGATGTTTATATTACCAACGACCCTTGGGAAGGTACGGGGCATCTACATGACATCACCGTGGTGAGCCCTTCGTTTCATAAATCAAATTTGATTGGTTTCTTCGCCTGTACCGCACACGTGGTAGATATAGGTGGACGAGGTTTCACTGCCGACGCAGCGTCAATATATGAGGAAGGCTTGTATATTCCGATTATGAAAATGGCTGAGCGAGGTAAGGTAAATAAATCCTTAATGCACATCGTTCGCGGCAATGTGCGCGAGCCTGATCAAGTGGTGGGTGATATGCATGCACTGGCTACTTGTAATGAAATTGGTCATCTGCGTTTGATCGAAATGATGCAGGAATTTGATCTCGATAATCTAAACGATATTGCTGCGTTTATTTTAGAAAATTCACATATCGCGACGGTCGAGAAAATCGCCGCACTTGCAAATGAATCGGCTACCGGTGAAATGACCATCGACGGTTATCACACACCGATCGAATTGAAAGTTGCACTGGAGATTAAAGACGATCACGTATTGTGTGATTTCGACGGCTCGTCTGGTGTCGATAAGATGGGAATTAATGTTCCCTTGGTCTATACCCAAGCCTATTCTTGCTATGCATTGAAATGTGCTATTGCTCCAGAAGTTCCAAACAATGCCGCCTCGCTCGCGCCGTTTGTGATCACAGCGCCAGAGAACACCTTATTAAATGCGCTTCACCCAGCACCAGTCGCTCTTCGTCATGTAGTAGGGCAAATGTTGCCAGATGTAGTCTATAACGCCCTAGATAAAATTTTGCCAGAGACTGTGCCGGCTGAAGGAGCGAGTACGCTGTGTAATTTTCAAGTATCTCTTCGACCAAGAACTGATGCGCTAGCTCCGAATCATGCGGTACGAGCGGAAGTGTTGACGTTTAACTCTGGTGGCTCCGGCGCGAGGCCCACTCTAGATGGTATGAGTGCCACTGCATTTCCATCGGGCGTTATGACCATGCCGGTAGAAGCAACTGAACATACAGGGCCGATCATCATTTGGCGAAAAGAATTGCGCCCTGACAGTGGTGGCGCGGGTAAGTATCGAGGAGGGCTTGGTCAGTTTATGGAGGTTGGCGCTACTGATGGTCATGAGTTTGATTTCTCCGCAATGTTCGACCGAGTAGATCACCCCGCTCGTGGCAGGCAAGGAGGTGGTGATGGTGCACCAACCGTCATTACCCGTGAAGACGGCTCGATAATGCAAGGCAAGGGTAAGCAGTTCGTGCCTAATGGCGGCCGAGTTAAGTTAGAGTTCTCTGGCGGGGCCGGTTATGGCAAACCGAGTGAGCGAGACCTTGAATTGGTGAAGCAAGATGTCGCGCGAGGTTATATTTCAACCGATGCTGCGCAACAAGATTACGGCTTAAGTGATGCGGAGATTCAGAATATCAAAGACGCTCTAGTCAATGGAACACTGATTCAATGACTTTTAGCGCATCATTGAAAACGGCATTGAGTAAAAAACCAAGGCCACTGGTCAAACACTCGATTAATGTCAAAGGAGGCGTATTGTGAACAACACTCTTAACCCTGTTTCGTCACGGCTAAAGCCGATCAAACCGTCGGCGTCGGCGTGGGTTAGTCAGGCGGCTAAAGCCTTAAAAGCTGAGGGTCATGATGTGATTGATATGGGCTTAGGCGAGCCCGACTTTGATACACCCGTGCACATTGTTGATGCGGCTCATGCGGCAGCACAATCTGGGCAGACTCGCTACCCTCCAACTGGGGGGACTGCTGAGCTAAAACAGGCGGTAGTGGCAAAATTCAAACGCGAGAATCAACTCGACTATTTAGCCGCGCAGATCATCGTTAGTAATGGCGCAAAGCAAGTTATCTTCAATGCTTTGATGGCGAGTTTGGAAGACGGACATGAGGTGCTGCTATGTGCTCCATACTTTGGGCAATACAAAGATATGGTATTAATTCTGGGGGGAGAGCCCATTGAGCTCCCATGTTCTTCGGTTGATGGTTTTTTAGTCACCCCTAGCGCACTTGAAGCGGCGATAACACCGAACACACGTTGGGTTATTTTAAACGCGCCGTCTAACCCCTCCGGCGCCTTGTACACACCTGAAGAGTTAAAAGCCATTGGCGACGTGCTGAATCGCCACCCGCAGGTGATGGTGATGGCCGATGAAATTTACGAACACATCGTGTTTGATAATCAGCGGTTTGTCTCGTTTGCAGCAGCTAACCCCCAACTTAAAGAGCGTACTCTAATTGTTAATGGGGTTTCTAAGGCCTACGCCATGACAGGTTGGCGAATAGGTTATGGAGCTGGTAATGAAGAATTGATAAACGCGATGGTGAAAGTGCAATCTCAGATATCCTCAGGTGCGTGTTCGGTCGCTCAGGCTGCCGCGGCTGCTGCCTTGAATGGCCCGCAAGACTCCGTTCGAGATTTCCGAGTTGCATTTGAGCGACGACGAGATTTAGTTGTGTCACGAGTTCGGGCGATTGATGGCCTAACGCTGGATGCGCCGGGTGGCGCGTTTTATGCGTTTGTTGGGTGTGACTATTTCATTGGTGCGATCACGCCCGAGGGCAAGACAATCGAGAATGACACCCAGTTTACACAATACTTGTTAGAAGATGCAAAAGTAGCCGCGGTTGCAGGCAGTGCTTATGGCCTATCTCCGTTTTTTAGGTTGTCCACAGCAACGTCTGAAAAAATACTCAACTTGGCGATTGATCGTATCGCTCACTCAGTCGCTAAACTTACTACTCAAGCAGAGAGAAGAAAGTGAAGAAACTTGTTCTTACTGGTGCCGCTGGCCGCCTTGGTTCTTATTTGCGTGAACCTCTTTCTAAGATGGCCGACACCTTGGTCAGTACTGATATCGTTGACGATATTGGTAAATTGTATGACGGTGAGACCTATGTTAAAGCTGATCTTACCAGCTTAGACCAAATGGTTGACGTGCTAAGAGAAGCCGATATGGTTGTTCATTTTGGTGCGATCGGGGACGAAGCTCCATTCGAGCAAATTTTGGGTCCAAACATTGTTGGCGCGTATAACGTTTGGGAAGCCGCCTTTCGAAATGGCGTACGACGTGTTGTTTACGCTAGTTCGGTTCATGCCGTAGGAATGCACTCTAAGCGAGATTGTATTGGCACCGACGCTCCGCATCGACCTGATACGTTTTACGGTTTAGCAAAATGCTTCGCCGAAGACCTCGCGAGTCTTTATTGGGATAAACGAGGGGTAGAGTCGGTGTGCATGCGTATTTTTTCCTGCGCTCAAGTAAATAATGCAAGGTCCCTTGGAACTTGGCTGTCCTACGATGACTTGGTACATATGGTAGAGCAATCGATTAACACACCTGTGACCGGTTTTACGGTTGTGTATGGAATTTCGAATAATGATCGAACCGTCGTCGATAATACTAAAGCGAGCTTTCTTGGTTATAGACCCAAAGACAATGCAGAGCAATTTGCCGCCAAAGTGTTGGCTGAAACACCCGTGCTCGATCACTCCGACCCAGAGCATTCCTTAATTGGAGGGCCTTTCGCGGTTGTTGACATTGGTAATAGTGGTTTAGCGACGATGAATGTAGTTGATGATACAAAAGTCGTAGACTAACGGTCTAAACCTGCATTTGTGGCGTAAATTTTCGACTAAAGCTGATTTGATTGTTGGTATGTCGAAAAACCATTGCTCAGCCTTAGTCACTGACTGGTATGTATTCCCCTAGGGTTCAGCTTGGCGTCTTAATAAGGTGATAGAATCAAACGTTGATTTATCGTCTTACTTTAAATGGAAAACTCATTATGCCAAATTTCATGCTTAGCTATCTCGGTACACCGAAGATAGAGACTCCCGAAGAAAAACAATCGCACATGCAGCAGTATCAACAATGGATTTTAGATTTAGGTGAGGCCGCTCTAAGTCCGATGAACCCCTTGAAAAATGTCGCGGTTATCGATTCTGCTCGTCAAGTGAGTGAGGGTGGCGAAACGGGAATGTCAGGCTTTACCATTGTGACGGCTGACTCTTTAAGTGCCGCTCAGGAGATTGCTAAAGCGTGCCCATTTCTTGACGTTGGCGGCCGTCTTGAAGTGGCCGAAATGATTGAGATGCCGAGCTGATTCCCGTACTTATAATCGGTGCGGGAATCACAAGCAAGCTTTAGACAAAGTCGATATGCTTGTTCAAAGGCAGTTCACGAATTCGTTGGCCGGTGGCGGCAAAAATTGCATTCGCTAATGCGGGTGCGGCCGGTGGTGTGCCGGGCTCACCAATGCCTTTAACACGGTCGCCGTTTTCTAATATACGCACCTCAATCTGAGGGGCTTGGTAGAAGCGTAGCGAGCGGTATTGGTGAAAATTGGTTTCTTGAATCTCGCCATTTTTAATGCTGATATCGCCGCTGATCGCCGCGGCTAAACCAAAATTTAAACCACCCAATACTTGTGATTCAACATTTCGAGGGTCTATTACTGTGCCAACATCGACAGCTGCAAATGCCTTAACAATTTTTACCTTGTCGTTAATAATAGCAACCTCGATAACTTCCGCAGCCGGTACGCCAAACGACAGAGAATAAGCGACACCTCGGGCATGACCTTCGGGTAACTTTGACCCCCAGGCTGACATCTCGGAGACGGCTTCTAACACTTTGCGACTGGGCTCGTGCGTCATTAGCTTAATGCGCATTTCCATAGGGTCTAGATTTTTTGCGTGCGCTATTTCGTCCATCATGCTTTCATGAAAAAAACCGTTTTGCGATGAACCCACCGAGCGCCATGAACTTACTGGGAGATCGTTGTCAACTCGGTAACCGGTAACGCGAAAGTTTTCCACTCCATAAGGTTGGTCCCAAGCGGCCTGAACAATCGCAATGTCTGGACCCGCTGTGGGGATGCCTAAGCGGCCCATTTGCGACCCATTTACCGACGCGCCAGCGAGCTGTAAATCGATGGCCGTTGGACCGTCATCATCGACAAGTGCTTTGAAGCGGGCCATGCCGATTGGGCGATAGTTGTCGTGGGTCATGTCTTCTTCACGAGTCCAGGTCAGTTTTATCGGCGTGCCTTCCATTTCAGCAGCAATCTTAATCGCCTGAATTATGTAGTCCATTTCTAAACGTCGACCAAAGCTGCCTCCCATTAGTGTAGTGTGAATGTTGATGTTTTCTTCATCCAAACCCGTAATGGTTACTGCCTCCTTAAGTGCTTGAGTGGGTATTTGTGTGCCTGCCCAAACGTCTAACTTGCCGTCGCGCAGCCATGCTGTGGCATTCATCGGCTCAAGAGGAGCGTGCGGTAGATACGGCACCTTATATTCGCCTGAGACAATCTTTTCAGCGTTTTCGAACGCCGCGTCTACATCGCCGTCTGTGCGAAATTGACTGTCTTGGTGGTTATCCGTAAAACTCTCTTCAACCGCTTTTAGGTGGGCCTCAGTGTCGATAGGGTAATCCGCTTGAGCCCAATCAAAGTCAATTGCGTTAACCGCCTTAAATGCATACCAAGTGTTACTAGCAATAACGGCTGCGCCATTGTCTATCGCGATTATTTTTTTTACGCCTTGCATGTCTTGCGCTTTACTCGCATCAAACGAGTTCATAGCCGCGCCCAAGCGCGGGTTTACACGAATACTGGCGTACATCATGTTTGGTAAATCAACGTCGATACCGAACTCAGCAGTACCGGTAGACTTTGCGGGTACATCAATACGGTTTTGTGATTTGCCTAGTATTTTCCAATCAGATTTTGGTTTTAATTTTAATTCAGAATCGGGTTCAATTTCTGCTGCCGCTGAGGCTAATTCTTGGTAACTCAGAGATTGGCCATTTGAATCCATAACGGAACCATTCTCGGTGGTCAGGCTGTTTGGAGAAACCCCCAATTGTTTGGCGGCAGCTTTGATGAGAACATTACGTGCAGCGGCACCCGCGACACGCATTTTCTCGTAGGCATCGGCAACCGACGAGGAGCCACCGGTAATTTGAAGTCCGAGTAGTTTGGCTGGTACGTGAATAAAGTTTCGAACTCGATTCGCCATCGCACTGGTGTCGGTAAAAGCAAACGGTATTGCTTCCTCTAAAACAGCCGCATTGAAATAGGCAGCGGAGGCTGGGCCGTGTATTACTTTGACCTGTTCGAGCGTAACATCTAGCTCTTCTGCCACCATCGCCGCAAGTGTGGTTTGTACGCCTTGACCCATTTCTGCTCTGGGAGCGATAATCGTGATGCCGTTATTGTCGATCAAAATATACGGCGTAAGCGCAGAACCTCCGTCAGCTAAATTAAATTCAAGTGGATTGACGTGTGGTTTTTTGTATTTGTAGTAGCCAAAACCAACGCCGCCCGCAATAACAACCGAGCCGAACAGGAACGTACGCCGAGTGATAGTGCCTAATTTACTCATGATACGTTTCCTTCTGGTGAAATATCGGTCGACGGTATTAGTTCCACTTCACGAATGTTTTTAGCGGCTGTTTTAATCGCCGCTCTAATTCTCGGGTAGGTGCCGCAACGACAAAGGTTGGCTGACATCGCGGCATCGATTTCATCATCGCTTGGATTTGAATTGTTAGCGAGTAGCGCGGTGGCGGTCATTATTTGCCCCGATTGACAATAACCGCACTGTGCAACTTGATGATCGACCCAGGCTTGTTGAACAACGCTCATTGCCTCGGGGGTGCCGAGGCCTTCAATGGTAGTGATTTTTCCATCTCCAACTGCTGATACTGGGAATGAGCAAGACGGAATAGGTTGACCGTTTAGGTGCACGGTGCAAGCACGACATTGTCCTATGCCGCAACCAAATTTTGGCCCTTTTATTTTGAGTTCATCTCTTAGAGCCCATAGTAGAGGCATGTCGGGAGATACCTCTATGTCTCGAAGCTGACCATTGACGCTTATTTTCATTTTTATACCCTTAATTGGATGTCGGATATTAGTATAATCATCTCCTTGGGAAAATTGCATGACTTTAGATGCGGTTTTCATGCTGTAAAGAGAATGAGTGAAATCGATTTGGAAAATAATGCCATAGAAAAAGAAAGGGAAATTAGTCGTTTGGGCCTATCCCTTTTTGTCATTTTACTCGGTTCGTTTCTTGCTCCGCTGCAAATGCATTCGTCTACTTTGGCAATTCCCGCGATCGCTAAAGAAATGAGTTTAACCGCTGATATCATTAGTTGGTTTACCCTATCTCAAGTGCTCACAAGCGCGTGCTTTGTGTTGCCCGCAGGAAAGTTATCAGATCGATTTGGGCGTCGTCGTATGTTCGCTCTCGGCATGTTTATATGCAGTGTTGCTTGTTTTATTGGCGGAGTTTCCTTTAATGGTTACATGGTTTTATTTGCTCGCGGCCTGCAGGGCGTTGGCGCGTCATTGATCTTTGCAGCGGCGGTTGCGTTGCTTGTTAGCGTGCCACCTGAGAGTCAAAAAGTGCGCATCATGGGGATCTATATTTCAGTCGCTTATGTGGGCATGGTGACCGGCCCATTATTCGGTGGCTTCGTTATCGAGCAGCTCGATTGGCGGTATGTATTTTACGTGCCGGGAGCATTATTTTTCATCTTAACGGTCATTGGTTTTGGTTTCATTAAATGGGAGCGCTACGGTGATCGTGAGGCACGTATTCGTTTATTAGATCTTTCTTTGTATATAGGGTCATTATTGATGGTGGCCTTCGGGGTTTACGATGCCGCTCACGTTGAAGGCCAGCTACTGTTGCTCGTTGGTTTGGCGTCGTTTGGGGCTTTTTGTTGGTTTCAATCTAAACGACGAGATCCACTGCTTCAGGTGAAGCTGTTTACCGAGAGTCGAACGTTTACAATTTTAGGTCTGGCGCACTTTCTGACGTATGTGAGCATTCTCGCCTTACCGTTTACACTTACCTTATATCTACAATACCTCAAAGGAGTTGACGCTCAATCGACTGGTTTGGTGTTATTAGTGCAAGCCTTATGTACCGCGGTGATTGCGCCATTCAGTGGTGTGTTATCTCAGTACTTTAGGCCTCGCCACTTGATTTTTTCGGGGGTCGCTTGTTTTGTGGTAGCCTGTTTTCTGTTGGCAAACCTAGAACCTCAATCGCCAATTTGGGTTGTGGTGATTGCCATTGCTCTCGTGGGTTCGAGTGTCGGAGTTATGGACACACCGATCGTCCACACCAGCATGAGTACGGTAAGTGACAAACTGCTCGGTACAGCTTCAGCGACAATGAACGGGTTACGCACTGTGGGCGGCTTTATCGGAATGGGGCTGGTGTCGTACCTGATGGGGCAACACCTTGGAGACTCTCCGATAGAGCCCAATTTATATCCTCAACTGATGACGGTTATTGAGCAATTTTTCAGCATTGCGGCGGTAATATCATTGCTGACACTTCTATTGTTGGTTTACGGGGTGTTAACTCGACCTAGGCATGAGCGAGATTAATCGCGTGCGACGTTTAAATCCTCGCCGCGTGTTGCGGAGAGTTTCACTCAATAAACCGAGCTCTAATACTTGTTGTCGGTACCATACAAGACTCACGTTTGCCCATTAATTTGTAGCGGTTTCTAGCAATTAACCCGTAGACTGAATCTCGAATAGGTAACGGTACAAACCTTAACCAAGCCAATGCTCTCCATGGTCCCGACAGATCTTTGGAAATTTCCAGCGCGGCGTTGGACCTTAAAAACACCTCCTTGTTTTTTATTAAAACGAAAGTGCTGGGGTCATTCGGGTCCACGCCCAACTTACTAAGAAGCTCAATGCCGATGTTACTTTGGGTAGTGGTGAAAGAGAACTTCGCCGATGGATCTCGCTGAATAATAAATTTGCTTGTGGCGCTGCAAAAGTTGCAAACGCCATCGAAAATAATGAGATTGTTAGGGTGTTTCATCTTTCTATAAGTCGGTTTCTGACGCTGACTTTTGTTCCGAAATGCGCTTACTCTCTTTCTTTAATGGACTGCCCTGTGGGCAAAAATTAGCGGCGAAATTCACCAGTGTATTGACCAGGTTTTGCTCACTAAGAGAATAATGAACGTATTGCCCTCGCTTTTCACTACGAACCAGTCCCGCGTTTTCTAGCAATTTGAGGTGCTTGGTAAGTGCTGGGCGTGTCATTTCGAAGCGCTCAGCTATTTGGCCGGAGGTGAGCGTTGTTTCGGCAAGGTAACTGAGTATCAACCTCCGGGGCGTTGATGACAGTGCTTCAAAAATTTTGGCCGATTCATTACTGGTGTTCATACGATCAATACGACGGTTTTGTGCAGTGGCCAATATATGAAATGGCCTTGCTGCGCATAAGTTTGAATTTGGTAATACTACCAAAATTTGCGAAATTAATTTTTTTCTGTTTTACACGAAAAATATACCATAACATCATCAACGGGTTTTTAGATGGCCCCATGCCCTGAATTTTGCTTGACCTTAACCCACATTGAGTTAGGAGTTCTTGTAGTTCACTTGGCTTAATAAATTTATGCCATACGTGTGTATTCTTCGGTGCGAATCGAGTCGGAGGGAAGTCTTGCGCAACCCATATCACCGATAGATAGCTCATTAGCGTGCGGTTGATTGTATCAAATACAAAGGTGCCCCCCGGTTTTAATACTCGGCTTATTTCTCTGATAACCCTTGGAAGGTCATCAACATGCTCAAGGACATCACAGCACGTTATTAGATCAAATGAATTGTCTTCAAATGGTAAGTTTTCGGCAGCTCCGTGGTGATAACTGATATGCAAACCAGCATCCTCAGCGTGTTGTTTCGCTGTGTTTAAGCTTGCTTGTGATAAGTCTATGCCGCTCACATTGTGGCTAAAACTTGCGAGGTCTTCTGTGATGATTCCTCCACCACAGCCAATATCCAAACAGTGCAGGTCTTGTGACATTTTAGGCCCTAAGCTTTTGCGTATGTAATCTGCTCTGAGAGGCTGAATGCCCGTTTCCAGAATATTTAGAAATGAATTTGGGTCCCACCAGTCCTTGGCTAAGTCGTTGTATATTTCGTTGTTTATTGACGGTTTCATATTATTTAATTTATTTAGTTAATTAGCTATTTAGTTAAATATAGTATTCATTTATAATCAATGCAAGATGAATTTATGTGAGGCTAATTCCGGAGGACTGGTTTATGAAAAATGAAGACAGCAATGGATCAAGAGAAATTTGCGTGTTCTACAATAGCGCATGCCCTGTTTGCAACGCTGGTATCGAATCTCAGAAAAAGAAAACTCCTCAACACGAGGTGTCGTGGCAAGACATTCATTTAGATAGTCGCCAAGCGATGAATATTTCATCTGATATAGAGAAACTAAGAAAATACCTGCATGTAACCGACACGCAAGGTCGAGTCCGCATGGGTATAGATGCATTTATTGTTATCTGGAAAAATAGTAGAAATCAGCATTGGCTGGCGAAGCTGGTGTCGTTGCCGCTCATTTACACTCTGGCTAAGGCCGGTTACTTTGTATTCGCAAATGGGCTTTATTGGTGGAATCGGTGGAAAAAACATTGGTGAGGGTGTTGTCGACGATATTGGTTTACACTTGCGCTATCATGACTCGACACAATAGGAAATTATGACCCAACATCTTGTATTTGGCGCCGGTTTAATCGGCGGTTTTATGGCTGGCAGTTTTGCGTCGAATGGTCTCAAAGTAAGCGTCGTTGGTCGAGAGTCTATGCGTAATCGCTTCTCAGGCGATTTTACCGTTACCGATTATCAAGGCCATAAAGCGGTGGTTTCTGACATCAACTTTATTGGCAGTGGCGAAACAAACGATATCGAGTTCGATTTTATTTGGTTAACGGTTAAGTGCACCGGCTTGGACCAAGCGTTGGTTGAGTTAGCCCCCTACGTGAGTACAAAGACCGTTATTTTGAGTTGTCAAAATGGTTTAGGCAGTGATGCTACTGTGCAGGCTGTGTTTCCAGAGAATGTTGTTCGAAGGGTCATCATGGGGGCCAACGTTGCTCAGGAATCTGACGTACATTTACACCGAGGTTCTCAAGGAGATTTATTGGTTGAAGCTTACCAATGTGACGATGGCCGCAACCTCGCTGAAACCGTATCGACGGATTTACTTGTCGCAGAAAATATTGAAAATATGGACGCCTATAGTTGGGCTAAGTTGCAATTAAACTTGGCAAATGCGGTTAACGCGCTTGCTGATATACCAGTTAAGAATATGCTTGAGCAGCGGGGTTTTCGTAAGATCATCGCTAAGGCAATGCAAGAACTCATTGAAGTATCGCGTGCGAAAGGCTTGGTGTTACCGAAATTAGCCGCGGTGCCAATGCACTTGGTGCCCCGAGTTCTGAACACACCAGATTGGTTGTTTAGCATATTAGGTAACAAAATGATGGATATCGACCCGACGGTTCGTGCATCAATGTGGTGGGACTTGAGTGGTAAAAAATTGACGGAAGTTGATGTTCTAAACGGTGCCGTTGTTAAAGAAGGGCAGGCCTTAGGGATTGAGTGCCCTATCAATCAACGCATCGTCGACTACATACATCAGGCGGAGATGGCGGAAACTAGAAAGCCTTTTTCACATGCTGAATTTTTGTCAACGTAGATTTTAATCGTGACCGATTCGATCATTCGCTTAACCTATCTAAATAGCGCCGACTCGGAGTTTTCATTTGAACTGGATTCAAATAACCCCCTGCAAAACTTAATGGAAATTATTCGCGACCACGGTTATGAAGACTGGGGCGAATGTCGCGGTCGCGCTTGGTGCCGCACATGCCATATTCGCATTGAGCCAGCGCTAAATAACCCTGGCTCGAACAGCAACAACCATGTGTTGCCCGATGAAGAAGTTGCCTTGGGTGAATTAGAGACACGCTACCCCAACAGTCGACTAGCCTGCCAGGTGGCGATCGAGCCAGTGTTAAAGGGAGCCAAACTAATTTACGTTGGTGACAATTGAACTTCGGTTCTAATTTGTAGGAACCTAAGCTTGACCTGAAAAAAATGCCATAAAAATTTTAACTAAACTTGATAGTCAGTCGTTTACCCAAAGCGAACACTTGGAGGCTAATTATCGGGGCTAACAATGAAACTCCTCGCGGCATCAAAAGTAGGCGCTTTTAGGCGAGCAGCGGAGTATTTTTTTGCATACAAAAATCTATTTCGTGGCAAGCCACGGGGAATTTAACCCTCGCAAGCGATTAAATACCAGTTCACCACCTATTATCTTATGGATAATATCTATATCGAGTATCTTTTCAGGGTTGATGTAGCGAGGATCGCGCGATAAAACAACAAAATCGGCACGTTTATTGACTTCTAGTGTACCGGCGATTTTATCTTCTCTAAATGCGTATGCATTGTTTTTTGTATACGCCGCTAGTGCTTCCTCAACATCAACCTTCTGATCTGGAACCCAACCTCTAGGGTTGACATTAACTATGGTTTTACGGTGTTAAAAGTCACAAGTTTCCCAACAGACAGTGAGTCTTCATTGTCTAGAGCAAGCATATCAGTCGAGACTAAATATCATTGGTCTATACAGTTAGCGGTTACATTATCTTGTTGTTTGGACTGATATGCTTGAGTACTTCGTTTGTTTTTACACAACGAATTTTTTCTTACACATTTTTCAAAGGCCAGATTATGAATACTTTTAGAACAGCGATGAAATTATCGCAACGTAACTTCGTGTTGGTCTTATTATTTCTATTATTGCCTGGCTATTCCTTAGCCTCTGATTCAGTACCATTTTCTGTCGAGCGCGTTAGACCTGTGGGCGCAGGCTTCTTGGAATTGGTGGGACCTGGTGAGATAAGAATAAAGGGTAAAGTTTTTGTTTACGAAGGCAGAAAATTTATTAATAAGGACAATGTCGATGTCATGACCTCATTCTCAGATAAGAGAAAAGGCTGCGTATTGGCTTACTCGTCAGAGGCCTATAAAGAAACGATCTCGGTGAAAGAACAATCATGTAATGAAATACTATCGGTTTTTAGTGTCGTAGACTAAAAACTATTTCGTAAATCTAAGGCCTCGAAACTGAGTCGCTAGCTCTTGATCGTTAAACCCCGAATTACATCTAAGCAAAAAGATACGTCTAGGCCGCAAATTGAACTGTGCCGACAAGTCATTTAGTTGTAAGAGCAATCTATATATGTCGAGGCATGAATTAGCGACCTGAGCATCATTGCAAAGATCTTAGATTGTAGGAAGATTAACCAATAACAGCTCTATATCATTTAGAGAATCAAATGATATAGAAGCTAAATTGAATAAACGATTAAATCAGAGTTTCCTTAGATAATGGTTCATCGTTAGCTATTACATTTTCTTGTTAGCCTGGCTGATATGCTTGAGCACTTCGTTTGTTTTTACGCAACGAATTTTTTCTCACATACTTTTTTCAAGGCCAGATTATGAATATTTTTAGAACAACTTTGAGCGTGGCTCTCGGGCGGCTAACTAAAGCTGCCATGTTTGCTGTAATTGGTTTGGTCGTGATTTCGTCATATGCGCTAAGTGAAGGTCAGAAAGCGGAGTCGCCGCAACTCGATGATAGCAACTCATTTTTACTGGTTAATGCACGAATTTTCACTGCAAGTGGCGTGATAGCACCAGCGGCTATTCGCGTGGAAAATGGAATTATTACTGCCGTTGGTCAGAAAGTAATACAAGACTCTTTTCTCCCGGTGATCAATATCAACGGTCAAACGGTAACCCCAGGGTTGATCGACGCGCACACGCATTCATTTTTTGATTCACATTTATTTGACTCTCTGCGGTTTGGCGTAACGACCCAGTTAGATATGTCCACAGACGTCGATTTTATGAAAGAACACCGCGTTCAACGTAGTGAACTGGAAGAAACAGAGTATGCTGACCTGTACTCTGCCGGGATGATTGTTACCTCATCCGGCGGGCACGGGACACAGTCTCGCGCTCCAATCCCTACAGTAGACTCCCCTACCAAAGCGAAAGAACATATTCGTGCACGACTCGATGAAGGTTCAGACTGGATCAAAATTGCCTACGAACCCAACAATCAGTTTTTAACCTCCGTCGATAAGCGAACGTTGGCCGCGTTGATAGATGCCGCGCACGAGCAGGGCAGTCTAGCATTGGTTCATGTTTCCAAGTTAGAGGCGGCACACGATGCAGTGGACGCCGGCGCGGACGGTCTTGTGCACGTATTTGCTGATAAAGTCGTCGACGATGAATTACTTGCACTGATGCAAGTTAAAAAAGTGTTTGTAATTCCGACTTTAAGCGTGATTGCGTCGATCGTTGGTAAGACTAACTCAGAACATTGGGCTAACGAACAAACTGGCCTTTTACGCTTGAGTAGATCTCAAAAAAATACCCTTACATCAGAATTTGAAACTTATCCAGGGCAGGAAAAATTCTTTAAGCTTGACGTGGCATACGAAAATATTCGCAGAATGAAAGCAATGAATATTCCAATATTAGTTGGCACTGATGCCCCCAACTCCGGTACTGCACACGGCATATCAATTCATGACGAACTTGTTCATCTTGTTAACGCGGGCCTCACGCCTGCTGAAGCATTGCAATCAGCAACAAGTATTGCCAGTGAGGTTTTTAAGTTGGAGGATAGAGGAATCCTTGAAGTAGGTCTGCGCGCAGACCTTGTGGTCTTCGATGGCAAGCCCGACAAAAATATTTTGGATACAAGAAAAATTTCTCGCATCTATAAAAATGGATATGAGTTCGAATAAGGCGTTGAGCTAAGGTCACGTTCTAATGAATAATAGAATG
>CAZFVP010000015.1:0-22079 GCA_964522345.1 uncultured Gammaproteobacteria bacterium
ATGTAGATGTTAAAAATGAAGGGGTAGCCTTTCATAGTTGTAATTGCGGAGAAATGGCTGAGTGGTCGAAAGCGCACGCCTGGAAAGTGTGTATACGTTTATAGCGTATCGAGGGTTCGAATCCCTCTTTCTCCGCCATTTTCATGCATAGAGAGCCTCTGATTTAATCGCTTGCGAGGGTTAAATTCTCCGTGGCTTGCCACCAAATAGCGTTATGCATGTATAAAAATACTCCACTGCTCGCCTAAAGGCGCCTACTTTTGGTGACGCGGGGAGATTCATTCTTGAAAACATCGAACGGCAAGACTGTTTAAATTCAATCATAAGTTCCCTAATTCAAGGCCGTTCAGTATATCTTTTTCGTTGCACGCATAGCGTCGTAACGTTTTACAGAGACAATACAGATAGCAATATTCACAAACACCAGCAACCCTAATGTGAACCAAAACATGCTAGAGAGCCCACCAACTAAGCCGATGGGAGAAAATAGTAAATACAAAGCAACAATTCCAGCAAACATGGTTGAGCTTGCCGCCCAGCCATAACGCCATGGCGTTAAATCCACTTGAGGCTTATGGATAAAGTGTACTCCGCTTTGCTTAGGCTGTATTGCTCCAAAAAATAACATTATCGAAACTTCAATAAAAAACAGAACGGCATATAGATGGATAAAGTGTATGTCTATATCTAGTAAAAATTTAACTAAGCCATAAGCAATAACGTGAAAAATTACCGCCACCTTTGCTCCAATTGCCGGAACATGCGTGGTGAATAGCCCCACTAAGACTATGGCGATTACCGGAATATTATAAAAACCGGTAAAGACACGGATTATCTGCCATAAGCCCTCTTCCGCGTACTGTAACATTGGTGCAGCAATGAACGAAAAAAGAGCGATAACAACGCTGGCGATTTTGGCTATTTTAATAAGCTGAGCATCACTCATTTCAGACTTAATCAGGGGTTGATACACGTCAAGCACGAACAAAGTTGCCGCACTATTTAGAAGCGAGTTAAATGAACTGAATACAGCCCCTAACAAAACCGCCAAAAAGAAACCTGATAAATAGATTGGTAATACGTCTTTAACCAACTGCGGGTAGGCTAAATCCATTTGGGGGACCGCACCACCAACTGGCCCATACAGGTGAAATGCGATCAAACCGGGCACCATCATCATAAACGGCACCAGCAACTTGAAATAACCGGACAACAACACGCCCTTCTGCCCTTCAGCTAAACTAGCAGCGCCTAGAGTTCGCTGAATCACATATTGATTCGTACCCCAATAAAATAAATTGGCCAGAATCATCCCGGTAAAAATTGTGCCAAACGGTACAGGGTCGCTCGCCGAGCCAATCGCATTGAGCTTCTCGGTATTGGTAGTAGCAATGGTGGTTAGACCCGCTAAAAAGCTACCATCACCCAGCATTATCAAGCCTAATGTCGGTACTAAAATTCCAATGATTAGCAGGCCGATACCATTAATCGCATCCGACACTACTACCGCCTTAAGGCCACCGAATACGGCATAAATTGCACCTATCATGCCGATGACAACAACCGTTAAGAACACAGAAGGCTCATTCCCTAAACCAGTAATAGTCGGCACATCAAATAGTTTAATTACTGCTAAAGAGCCGGAATACAATACCGACGGAATGGTTACCAGACCATAGCCAAGCATAAACAAGACTACGGTAATTCGGCGAACGTCATCGTCATAACGATCTTTCAAAAAGCCCGGCAGAGTAGTAAAGGCACCAGCCAAATAGCGAGGCAAAAAAACCATTGCCATGATTATAGTCGCAAAACCGGCGGTCACTTCCCAAGCCATAGCACTCATATTATGTTGATAGGCCGAACCATTAAGCCCAGTGAGCTGCTCTGCAGACAGGTTTGTAAGCAACATAGAACCCGCAATAAAGATACCGGTTAAACCACGCCCCGCTAAAAAGTAACCATCTCTATCATCAACACTATCTTTGGTTTTAAGGTAAGAAATGACGCCAACCAAGGCCATAAAAAATACGCACGACCCTAAGGTAAATAATAATTGCGATGTTTGCACGATTTCTCCTCTAATAACTTTTTACGATAGCTACTTTTTAGAATTATTTTATAGACTACTTAACTTGACTAGAGTCATTGTAACGATCGCTTTCGACCGCTTTTCACCATCTTGTTTTCGAAAATCTAGATTCAATGTTGTGGCCAATACTCAGACACTTCGAACGTTCCATCACTCAATTGGGGGATATCGATGGTGTTAAGCGCCCTCACATTTAATGGAATTTGAACGCCTTTACGCACAAATACGGCTATTTCGTCCAGTGCCAAGGATTGCCGATATACCTTAGCACCATCTATACAATCGCTTGATGAGGAATCACTAATATCAAACTTTAGCCACTCGCCTTGTGGTAAATAGAACTCAACCTCTCCTGAAGGGTCGAAACAAGGAACAACCAACAAGTCATCTCCAAACATAAATTGATTCTCAAATGCCCACGATTGCTTTTCATGAGGAAAGGCTAATACCATGGGTCGCTGTACGGGTACACTAGTAGTTACCGACTGTTGCATAGCTTTTTGTAAATATGCTTGCAAGCGATAACGAAGGTCTAAGGCTTTCATCACGGCTTTGTTGGCCGAATCAGAATATGACCACGGTTCGCGCGGCCCTATGCCGTGTAAACGATAGTGAGCCGAAAATACCGCCGCTTGAGCCCAACGCACGTAAAGCGCATCGTCACGTGTATCTTTATAGAAGCCACCAATATCAGTGGCATAGAATGGGCCACCAGATAACCCCCAAGAAAGACCGCCACGTATATTTGCCATCATCCCTTCCCAATCAGCTTGAGGGTCGCCACCCCACTGACTATTGAAACGTTGACAGCCTGTCCATGCCACACGGCTGAATAAGAACGGACCATGTTTAGAGTATTTTTCTGCCGCTTCATAAACACATCGGTTATAAAGGAAACCATATGCATTATGTAAATGGTCACCAGTTTCACCGTTGTTTGCCAGCATGTTGTCATCTTCGAGCTGCTCGCCGAAGTCCGACTTAATCATGTCAATGCCAATATCAAACAGCGCTTTGTGAGCTTCTTTCCAATATTCGTAAGCGCGAGGGTGAGTAAAGTCAACAATGCCCGATTTAGGTAGCGGAGAAAGCACCTTGCCAAAGGCTTGTTGGTCCCATTCGTATTGATAGGTCTCTCCAGTACGCCTGTCTTTTAAGAACCAACCATTTTCATCAAAGATTTTATATAACTCGTGTTTGACTGAAATTAACGGGTACTCCCAGATACAAATTTTAAACCCTAGGGCTTTAAGTTCGTCTAACACTGGTTTTGGGTCGGGCCAGCGTGATTTATCCCACTCAAAAGCGAAGCGCGTATCAGTGTCTTGCCATGCTCGGCCATCTATTGTAATGATGTCGCACGGCATCTTTCGTTGGCGAACTTCACGCGCAACTGTTAACAATTCAGCCGGGTCTTGATAATACGCTTTGGACAAAATTACACCACCACTCCAATTGGGCGGCGTAGGCGCGGTGCCAGTAAGCTCGGTATACGATTGAATTAATTCGAGACCTATGTTTTGTGTCTGACTATCGCTGGCAAAAATGAATATATCTAAACATTCATCTTCGATAACCGTGATATAAGAACGCTGTGACCAGCTAGAACAACCAACAGAGTGAACAACAATACTCGGCGTATGGCTAAATACTCCCCAACCCTCGGGGCTCCAGGCAAAAGGTGTATTCTTGTAAGAAATTTCGGCGTTAACTCCTAAGGCGTCAGAATTGTAAGAACGAATTAACTGACCACGTTTGTTTAATGCACCCCATTTTTCGCCTAAACCATACACCGCTTCATTCGACTTAAGGTCAACGCTAAAAATCCAGCCCTGATCAGTTTTTGCGAGCGGCGGCACGCGATGACGACGAACAAAGTGACCGTCACTTGAAGATTGACTAATAGTGTTGCCATCAGCGCCTTGTAAAACATAGGAGAACGGCGAATAGTTAAGCATTAAGGTCAAACTGCCATCACTGATAACACAGCTATTGCCCCTTAGTTCGAGACTAAGCTCATTTAACGAGGGTTCCTTGCTGATCAACCCATAGTCATACCTACGTTCCGCAGAACTACGAAAGCGCACTCCCGATGAATTTAGCTCCACTCGTAGCTCACCATCTGTGGTGCTTAGTCGCACTTGGGTCTTCGAGACTTGTACGGCATCAGAGGTAACCTCGACCGCCCGAATAACGTTCCAATCGGGCGGACTCACACCAAGCTCTTCGTTTGATGCTTGCTTTTTACGCGCAAGTGATGAGGATTGCGACACGCTATTTCCGTAAGTTATATTTTTTGACCATTATTTTAATGATACTGAATAAACGAAATTATCGGTGTTGCAATATGCTTGACTCCATTCCGCAACACGCCCATCAATGTTGATACTGGCGCGTTCGGTCATGAGTGCCGGACTATTCGCGGCTAAATTCAAATGACCGGCTATCTCCGCTGGCAAGCTTACAGCTTGAAGTTCATCTCGCACCTCAACGATACTAATATTGTACTTCTCTTGATATAAGGTATACAGGGAGTTTGGTAACTCTCGTTCTTTATCTATGTCAGGGAATATCGCTAACGGTTGTAGCACGTGTTCAAATATTGCCGGCCGGCCATTAATCGACCGAATTCGAGTCAATTGAACCACCCCTAATTCATTATCAAGGCCCAGTTTCTGAGCTTCTCGTTCTGTAGCGTCTCGTCGCACCACACCAATTAATTCGGTCACTGGTATAAGGTTCTCTCCATCGACTTCGCGGTAACGAAAAAAGCGAAACATCGAGCTCTCTTGAGTATGTTCAGACACATAGGTGCCCTTTCCCTGCCTCCGAATTAAAATATTCTCTGCTACCAATTGGTTCAACGCTTTGCGAACGGTTCCTTGACTCACACCTAGCTCATCGGCCAACGAAAATTCGCTAGGCAAAGCCGCACCAGGCTTCCAATAACCGTCGGATAAACGAACGATTAAGGTATCGTAGACTTGTTTATAAAGAGGTTGAAAATTAGTGCTTAAGCTCATCGTGTCATCCTAGAAAATGCAATTTTATCGGTCGTCATATCACGGGGTGTGGCAATCGGACAACGCTTATTGTTTGAATCAACCTCCTATTATGAAGGTGATTTAAAATCCTTGCTGATAACTATTGTTTTTTCATCTCTTATATAAGATATAATTGTTTTATAGAGTTTAAACTAAGGTATACATTTATCCCAGCGTTTCATTAAAATTTTAGATTTACACACTAGGTTTCAACTTATACGTTTCAATTAAATTCAATCCAGTTGATGGTTTGGGCTTATGGAGAATCAACCAAACTGATCGAGTCAATCAAATTATGGGACGTGGCTATCAATTTTTCGATAGTAATTATGGAAACGAATAAGAAGTATCTGCAATCATCGATCTTGATACCTTCAGTGAATCACGTTTAACACCCTTCAGGCGACTATAATTAAGCACTTTATTAGTGTATTTACATTATGATTAAATTTCAAAAAACCGATGACCAATTCAACTTTGACGAAAGCGTTTTTCCGAGTGTAATACTCAACGAAGGTCAGTTCGAAACGATCGAAGCGGTGAAATTGTGGGTTCAAGCCCACCTAGTCGAACTTGAAGCCGAATTAAGCAATTCAGGCGCCGTGTTATTTCGCGGGTTTCCGATTAGTAGCGCAGAAACATTCGATGCATTCTCGGCGGCATTTGGCTACCCAAGTTTTACGTATAAAGAATCACTTTCTAATGCGGTGCGTATTAACTTTACCGAACGCGTTTTTACCGCTAACGAAGCCCCTAATGACGTAGAAATTTACTTACACCATGAAATGGCTCAAACCCCTATTTCACCTGAAAAGATATTTTTCTTTTGCAATAGTGCAGCTGAAGAAGGTGGAGCAACACCAATCTGCCGTTCTGATCAATTATATAAAGCACTTGAATCTGAACTTCCAGAACTAGCAAAAGATTTTAAAAACAAAGGCTTAAAATATACTACTCATATGCCACCTGAAGATAATATACATTCAGGCCAAGGTCGAAGCTGGTCGAGTACATTGAGTGTTGAGACAAAAGAAGAAGCCGAGAATAAACTTGCTGAGTTGGGTTATCACTGGGAGTGGCAGGCGAATGGAAGCCTTAAAGCGATTACTCCGGTGCTGCCCGCTGTGCTTGATTTAGCGGGAAAAAAAGTATTCTATAATCAGCTAGTAGCTGCTTATATGGGCTGGGCTGGTGTGCGTGATGATCCGTCGCGCGCGCTCGCATTTGGCGACGGGTCAGCGATCCCGAGAGACGGTTTAGAACGTATTGCTGAGTTATCAAAAAAGTTTACTTTCGACCTTCAATGGCAAGATGGCGACGTCGCACTTCTGGATAACAAAATCACTATGCACGGTCGGCGCCCATATTCGGGTGATCGAAAACGTCAAGTATTAGTCGCTTTAGCGGCTTAGGGTTTTACCAAGTATCAGGCTTTACAAAACATCAAATGCCCTCAGGCAAACTTGATTCATAACGCAAAGAGGCGATATCGGCTAACAATCAATTATCGGCAACGTCGTCTATTTTAAGAGCACGCTTTAAACAAGCGACATAGAAGCCATCAGTTCCGGTCATTGCGGGAAATGTACGAATTTCGTGGCCGCTGTTACTAAAGCGATCTGGAAAATCAGCAAGCACATCGACAATATCGAAATTTTCGGGGGAAAAATCGGAATTGTTTTCCAAGAAACGAAGCACTTGTGCCTCGTTCTCTTCTTCGAGTAGCGAACATGTGGCATAAAGCAAGCGCCCGCCAGGCTTCACTAGCCGTTTTGCACTTTGTAAAATTGATTGCTGCAGCGCGACTAAGTCATTCAGATTTTCTTGAGTTAAATTCCAGCGGCTATCGGGGCTGCGCCGCCAGGTTCCAGTGCCTGTGCACGGAGCATCTAACAATACACAGTCAGCATATTCAGTATGCTTTTTGACCCACTTATCGTTTTCAGAACTCAAAGTATGGGTACGAACATTGTGAACCCCTGCCCGCTTAGTTCGCTTACCTAATTGCTCAAGACGTTTTGTGTGAACATCACACGCGTAGATAGTGCCTTTGTTCTCCATCATTGCCGCCATCGCTAGTGTTTTACCGCCCGCACCAGCACAGAAATCGACGACTTTTTCTCCTGCTCTAACACCGGTTAACAAAGCTAGCAATTGAGAACCTTCATCTTGAATTTCAAACCAACCCTGCTTGAATGAAGGCAAGCCAAAGAGCGCCACTCGCTTCTCGAAACGAATAGCCCACGGGGACAGGTCGGTTTTATGAGCAAGATAACCTACATCGGCTAAGGCTTGATCGACCGGTGGAACAGAGCTTTTAAGGGTGTTGACTCGAATATCGGTAGTTGCGCTCTTGTTTGTTGCGACCATTTCTTCTTCAAAACGATCTCCTAACGCGTTCTCAAGCTTAGGGGCAATCCACTCCGGCACATTCAACTTTACGTACAAAGGCGCGGAATCAATAACGTTTAAATCCAAATCGGCAAAACGTTCAAGTTGACCAGGCCGTAGCCTTTTTGGACTGTATTTATTGCCGTCGAAAGTGTCATATAAGTCGCCGTCGTTCATCTTTAACAAAAGTGCAACAAGCATACGGCTATGAATGCCAAGATCTTTACTGTTAAGAATGTACTCAAAACGCATTTTATTTCTTAAAATGGTATAGAGGTTCTCCGAAATCGCAGCCTTGTCTTTAGAGCCTATATAACGGCGTTGCTTGAAATACGCTGACATGATTCGATCCGCCGGGTATTTGGTGTCGGCGATCTCGTCTAACAAGTCGATGGTGGCTTGGAGTTGGGCTGCGTGTCTCATGCTAAGAATCCAGATTCTACTAAGCGCGCGACTATAACACTTTTCTCAGCCCGCTACTTCGCCAACCTACCTCGCTCAACTAGGTATACAATTCACTATATTCGAAACGAGTTTTAACAACGCCCACCTAATGGTGACATTTAGCACCAATAGTTAGCGTTATATCAAACTAGTTTTTCCTTAGCTAATAGTCTCGCCTTATGCAGTGAGTTGATTGTGACCAAAAAAATCGATTTTAAACAATTTAATAACAATAACTTATCAAAAATGAAACAACGCCAACGTGCTCATTTCATAAATTCACTTTCAGGCTTTAAAAGTGCCAATTTAATTGGCACACAAAGCAACGCAGGCATGACAAATGTAAGTATTGTAAGTTCCGTTATTCACCTTGGCGCGGACCCAGCGTATATCGCTTTTATTAATCGTCCTCACACTGTCGAGCGAAATACTTTGGAGAATATTTATGAAACTGGTGTGTATACAATAAATCATGTTAATTTAGATATTTTCAAAGACGCTCACCATACTTCGGCCCGCTACCCTAAAAGCATATCGGAGTTCGATCAAACCTCATTATCCGCAGAATACACTGACTTTTTAGCGCCCTACGTTGAACAGAGTCGAATCAGAATGGGCGTGGAGTTTCGTGAAAAGAAGGACATTGAGCTCAACGGAACGGTAATGATCATTGGGGAAATTGTTGAAGTTCTTGTTGAATCTAAACTCATTCAAGAAGATGGAAAGGTAGACATCGTGGCCGCTCAGACCGTTTCGGTTTCTGGCTTAGATGAATATCATATAGCCACTTCCTTAGGCCGATTAGCCTACGCCAAACCGCGATAATCTACATCCATCATTTTTTCTTCAAAAAACTTGAATTACACTTTGATGTCTCCAGATAGTTAGTGTCGGTGTCGTAGAGAACCGACAAAGATAACCCAAGATTTGCGCTCATATGAGGCAAACCGACGGTTTAACTAAGACTTTATGGCTCATTAGCGACTTCACGCACGAGCATGAACTGGAGAAACATTATGAACAGAATTGACTTAACCCCTTTATACCGCAGCAGCGTTGGCTATGACCGCTTTGGCTCACTTCTTGACGCGGCGTTTCAGACTGAAAAGGCATCCTCGGGCTACCCCCCTTACAACATCGAAGTTGTAGAAGAAAATAACTACGCTATTACGGTTGCCGTTGCTGGTTTCAAAGAAGCTGAAATTGAGCTTCAAGTTGAGAACGGAGTGTTAACAGTAAGGGGCAAAAAAGAAGCCTCTGAATCATCAAAAAGCTACTTACATCAAGGTATTGCTAGTCGCTCTTTTGAGCGCAAGTTCAACCTTGCTGACCATATCGAAGTGGTCAACGCAGATTTATCCGATGGTTTACTCACAGTGCACTTAGTGAAAGAAATACCAGAAGCAATGAAACCTAAAACTATTGCTATAAATAGTAATAAAGCGAAAGTAATCGCTCATAAAGAGCACGCTGCCTAAAAAGCATTCAATCAGGCTAGTATAGAAAGCCCGTCGCTGCTAGATCAGCGACGGGCTTTTTTATTTACACGCTGAGACCTTCGCAATGAATTGATTTTATTCAAAGACAAAGCGAAATTGCGCGAAAAAAAAGGAGTTTACACTGTGCAAATGACAATTTGAGCACGATCTCAACACCATCTTTGGGCAAAAGAGATTTATTGCATCGGTCTCACGCTATTTCCACCTCGGCGCATTGACATCTTGCATCTGCGCTCTATAATCCACGCAGAACTTAGGTCCCGCTATATGTTAGATGGCGGTTAAACTGGGAAGTTGGTGGAAATCCAACACTGCCCCCGCAACGGTATTCACAGTGTTATTACACACTGAGTAAGTCCGGAACCGGCCTACGAAAAATAGCATATGACTAAACCGTCAAATGCTATTGAGTTCTAGACCGTTGATGGAGCGGAGGGCTACCATCCAAGGCGAAGCAGATGGTCCGTGTCTATCGTAAACTACCTGCGCTTCCTTGATTCCTCGCTTTATCACCTTATTAATCTCCAATTATTTTAGTAGTGCCGTACTAGGCACTAATTAAGGTGTTAAAAAATGAACAAAATCACAAAAATAGGTCTCGCTATCGCGGGACTAACGCTGTCAAACATAACGACGGCTAAAGACATTGACGAACTGATTGTAACCGCAAAAGGTGGCCAAACACGGCAAAACGTTTTGCCCACTACCCATGTTTTTACCTTAGAAGATATCGAAGACGCACAGGTCAAAGACGTGCCCGCTTTGCTAGACAGCATACCAGGCATTAGTGTTGTTGACTCTGGTGGTCGCGGCAGCGTTACCAGTGTCTTTTTACGCGGCACAACTGGCTCTCAAACAATTGTTCTAATTGATGGTGTTCGAGTTGGCAGCGCCACCTTGGGCTCAGCAGCATTAAACTCATACCCTGTAGAAGCAATTGAACGCGTTGAAGTCATTAAAGGGCCATTTTCAGGCATTTATGGTGCAGACGCGGTCGGCGGTGTAATTCAATTATTCACAAAAAAAACAGCAGAAGGCTATGGTACAGCAACCGCAACTGTAGGCAGCGATGCGTTAACAGAATACGGCTTGTCCTTTAATGGCGGCGATGAGCGCAATGGTTTTCATATCAGTGTGCAACGCGAAGACGGTGATGGCATTGACCGCACGAGCATTACATCTAATGGTAACGCTGACGATGACGGCTTTGAAGAAACAGCAGCAAGTTTTGGTGGCCGAGTTACGCTATCTGAATCGGTGGTCGCTAATCTCAACATTCTTTACTCCGACAACACCGTTGAATTTGATAATACCTTTGGTAGCGATACTGGGTTTGAAACCGATAATACAACCTTAAGCACTGCGCTAAACATCACAGCACAACTCAGTGACACCGTCGAATGGACCACGACCCTTGGGGTCAACGAAGACGAATCAGTTACTGATGTTTTCTTCTCGGATATAACCACAGAACGAAATAGCATTGGCACCGAGTTTGCATTCAAGCTAGGCGACACTAACCGATTAACCGTTGGCGCAGAGTATTTCGACGAAGAAGTAGAAACTCTAAGCGATTTCCCTGAAACGGAACGCGACAACACAGCGGCTTATGCCCAGTTACAAACTTCATCTGGCGCATTCGGTTTCGTCGGTTCTATTCGTTATGACGATAACTCAGCCTACGGAGACGACACCAATGTTAGCCTAGCATTCAACTATGACTTTAACGATTCTATCCGTGGCATCGCTAGCTATGGTTCTGCGTTTTCCGCTCCTTCTTTCAATCAATTGTTCTTTCCGTTTTTTGGCAACCCAGATGTTCAACCCGAAGAATCAGACTCATATGAACTTAGCTTAGTAGGCAGCTATAGTACTTATAATTGGCGTGTTTCAGCCTATAAAACTGAGGTTACTAACTTAATTGGCTTTGATATAAATACATTCTTAGCCGGTAATATTGACGAAGCAGACTTTGAAGGGCTTGAGTTCGAAGTCAGCGCTCAATTAGCTAACTGGGACATAAGCGCAGGGCTTGACCTACTGTCGGCAGACAACGCTATCACGGGTGAGCAATTAGACAATCGAGCAGAACAGACAATTCGACTAAGTGCCTCTCGCGATTTTGGTAATTTCGATTTACGCATTGATGTTAAAGGTGAAAACGACCGAGTTGACGCGGGTGGTATTGACGTTTCAAGCTATGCATTATTTGACATTAGTGGCAGCTATACTATCAATGATCAGTGGAAGGTCTTTGCAAATATCGACAATATTTTTGATAGAGACTACACCGTAAACTTGGTTAACGCGACTGAACGCTTTAACACCGAGGGCACTCAAGCTAAGCTAACTATTAAGTATAATTTCTAATTTAGAAAACAATAAATGAGTCAGGCTCTTGCTCTAACCGTTAACGTGCAGGCTAGGCAAGGGCCCTATTTATACTCTGAGATCTATTTATATTTTGAGGCTTGAAATCAACAACTAATTTAGAGTTCACTCTATGACCGAAGCTAAAACTGAAGAACAGCGGCATAAAGATAAGATGCAAAGGCAAAAAGAGCGCGTTGATGCTCAGATTGCTAAAAACTCTATCGAACGTGGTGTGGCTATTTTAATGACCGGTAACGGTAAAGGGAAAACCAGTTCGGCGTTTGGAATGGTGTTTCGCGCACTCGGTTACGGGCAAAAAGTTGGCATTGTTCAGTTCATCAAAGGAGCCCAAGAGTCAGGTGAAGTAAATTTTATTAACGACCATTGTCCCAACGCCGATATTTACCAAATGGGTACAGGTTTCACATGGAATACTCAGGATAAGGCGGCTGATATTATGGCGTCTGAACGAACTTGGAAAGTAGCTGCTCGAATGCTTGCTGACGATTCGTACGACCTGGTAGTACTAGACGAACTAACTTATATGATTGGTTATAAGTATCTAGATCGAACAATAATTACCACTGCGATTGCTAATCGACCACGCGAGCAAAGCGTCGTAGTCACTGGTCGAGGTGGGGGTCGAGAGTTGCGAAAAGTGATGGATACCGTCTCAGATGTGAAGAATATAAAACACGGATACCAAGCTGGTATCAAAGCACGTCGCGGCGTAGATTGTTAAATTGAGTTTTAAGACTAAACAATCGTTTGCCTCTCCAAATACACTGATGATTCAGGGTTGCACCTCTGACGCTGGCAAAAGCGTGATGGTAGCGGGTTTATGTAGAATAGTTGCTAGGCACAATATTTCTGTCGCTCCGTTTAAACCACAAAATATGGCCCTAAACAGCGCCGTAACGATTGATGGCGGAGAGATAGGTCGAGCCCAAGCAGTACAGGCTCAGGCTTGTCAGTTAGAACCTCACACTGACATGAACCCGATTTTATTGAAACCGTCTAGCGATACGGGCGCGCAGGTTGTTGTCCATGGCAAAGCCATATCAGCCATGCAGGCGGCGCAATATCACGACTACAAAAAAGTTGCCATGCTGGCCGTGACCGACTCACACTCTCGCCTTACGTCAAAATATGACAAAATTATTGTAGAAGGTGCTGGTAGCCCAGCTGAGATTAATCTTCGTGATAATGACATCGCGAACATGGGTTTTGCCGAGAAGGTAGATTGCCCAGTTGTTTTAATTGCCGACATAGATCGCGGTGGTGTCTTCGCCCACCTAGTTGGCACCTTAGACCTACTCGAGCCGAGCGAACAGCAACGAGTTGTTGGCTTTATCATTAATCGCTTTCGGGGTGATATTAGCTTACTTGAATCGGGCCTCTCCTGGTTAGAACAACGCACTGCAAAGCCAGTCATTGGCGTGGTGCCCTATTTACCAAGCTTTTTCCTCGATGCCGAAGATGCGATTTCAACTGCTCAAGTAACAAGTGATAGTGATCATAAACTCAACGTCGTGGTACCGGTACTACCGCGAATTAGTAACCATACGGACTTTGATGCTCTGCGCATGCACCCCAATGTAAACCTTCAATTCGTCGCGTTAGATCAGCAGAGCATAAAAGCGGATCTAATTATCCTGCCAGGGTCTAAAAACGTGTTGGGTGACTTAGCTAGTTTAAAAAAGGCTGGTTGGACGAAAAAACTACAACGACACCTTCGCTATGGCGGCAAAATCATTGGCATATGTGGTGGTTACCAAATGCTCGGTGGAGATATCTCCGACCCAGAATTTATCGAGACCAGTATCGGCAATGCACGTGGATTTGGTTTTCTAAAAATCGCTACGGTACTGCATCCGGAGAAACAACTTAAACGAGTTTCGGGTTCGCTATTGAGCGACGAATTCAATTTCGCAACTGTTAACGGTTATGAAATTCATTGCGGCGTCACTACTGAAACAGGACAACATTTAACTAGCTTAGTTCAGTTAGATAGTGGTATGACTGATGGTCTTATAAGTAACGACAATTCAACGATGGGAACCTACCTTCATGGGCTTTTTGATACGCCAGAATCAGCCAAAGTTTTATTAAAATGGGCTGGCCTAGAATCGAGCAACGCCGCCGACCTCGAACACATTCGAGAGCAACAGTTAGAGCGCTTGGCCGACTGTTTAGAAGAAAATCTAGAAGCGTCATTCTTGAACTCGCTCAAGAGCATTTAATCGATGCGCTTGATAAATAGATACAGAGGACATTCGCGCAACAAGGTGGTTCTATTAAGCTGCGCATTACTACCAATTTCGTTCTTAATAGCTCTGTCTTTTGGCACTATCGCGATTCCTTTTGGCGATACAATAACGTCTCTTCTAGTCAATATTTTTAAGCAGCACCCCGATAGTCAAACCGACTTAGTAATACAACAAATTCGTCTACCTCGCGCCCTGCTAACAGCTTTTGTCGGTGCACTTTTGGGTATATGTGGTGCTACCACTCAGGGTTTATTTAGGAACCCTCTCGCAGACCCATCTTTAATCGGGGTGACAGCGGGAGCATCTGCTGGCGCCGCATTAACTATTTTTTTCGCTGCTAGCCTCACGAACCTAAGCGGCATTTCGGGTTTAGGCATCGTGTCTATTGGCGCATTTATCGGCGGAAGTATCGCCGTAATCATCGTCTACAATCTTGCAACCAATACGCAAGGCACCTCGGTCGCGACCATGCTATTAGCGGGAATCGCAATTACAGCTCTAGCCGGTAGTCTAACCAACATACTCGAATTCTTTGGCGACGAAGAAATACTGCGCCGCATAAGCCTATGGCGTATGGGTGGATTAGATGGCGCAAGCTATCAACGGGTGGGCATCATTGCGATATTAGGGACAGCCATTTTGCTCATTTTACCAAGGTTCAGCACATCGCTAAACGCCTTGCTACTAGGGGAATCAGAGGCTCGTCATCTTGGTTTATCGGTTCAATCGATCAAAATCAAATTAGTTCTTCTAGTGGCTGCGGGCGTCGGGGTGTCCGTGGCCCTCGCTGGCACAATAGCGTTTATTGGTTTGATTATTCCACATATAGTTCGGCTTCTAATCGGGCCGGATCACCGCTACCTATTACCGGTTTCGGCCCTAGGTGGCGCTACCCTACTTTTATTATCGGACACTATTGCACGCACAATTCTAGCGCCGATTGAGTTACCGGTTGGCTTAGTAACCGCGATTTTGGGAGCCCCGTTCTTCATTTCACTATTGAGGCGCCGGCACGAATTCGGCATGCGGTAGCCACAAAACTATGCAGAAACAATTATTAAAATTAGACAACGTCAGTATTGAGGTCGCCCCCGGTAAGCGAGACGAAAACCATAACGTACTGGTTCGTGACGTTAGCTGTCATATCAATGCTGGGCAAGTATTAGCTATTATTGGCCCAAATGGAGCAGGTAAATCAACTTTATTAAATGCTATTGCAGGAGACATAAAATACTCAGGCAGCATAAGTATTAGTGGTGTTGAAACTGACCCAAAGCTGAGAGCCAGACAAGTTGCTGTTTTGCCTCAACTAAGTTTGCTTAGTTTCCCTTACCGAGTTTCCGAAGTCGTTGGCCTAGCTCGAATACCGCATGACACAGGCAGACAAAGAGATGATGAAATAGTACAAGAAGCGTTGGCTCTAATGGATATCAGTTTCTTATCTGAGCGCCTATACACTGAGCTATCCGGTGGCGAGAAACAACGTGTTCAACTGGCAAGAGTATTCGCTCAAATTTGGCAAAAGAGCGATGCGCTAAACGAGTCTCGCCTACTTCTATTAGACGAGCCTACCGCAGCCTTAGATCTAGGGCATCAACGCTTATTGATGAACGCCATAAGAGCGTTAGCGAAGGATGGCGTCGCCGTAGTAATGGTACTGCACGATATCAATTTAGCGGCTCGGTACGCTGATACCGCCCTCGCTCTTCTGTGTAGCGAACGCCTTGCGTTTGGCCAAATAAACGATGTTATCAATAAGGCTAATATTAAATCACTGTTTGAAGTTGATGTGCATATCACTCGTCACCCAGATCATGACTGTCCTGTCGTAATAGGTTTATAAATGCCAGTTTCTCATCTTATTTTAGGCGGTGCACGCAGCGGAAAAAGTCACTATGCAGAAAAAACCGCACATTTGTTAAATGCTCAAAACTCTAATGACGCGCTTTTATATCTTGCTACGGCGACCGCGGGTGATGATGAAATGAGAGCTCGAATTGAACATCACCAAGAACGCAGAGGTTCGGAGTGGCGGCTGCATGAAGAGCCCATCGAAATTGCTCAAGTAATCGAAAGCGCATCAAGTACCACCACTGTTTTAATTGATTGTTTAACTCTGTGGCTTAGTAATTGTCTACATCAAGACGTTTGGCCGAGAAAGCGTGACGATCTTTTACGTTCTTTGTCGGCCACACAGGCCAATGTCGTCATGGTAAGTAACGAAGTTGGCTCAGGCATTATTCCGCTGGGCAAGTTGTCTAGACGATTTGTCGACGAAAGCGGTTGGCTTCACCAAGAAATCGCCCGCATCGCTACGCATGTCACCCTCGTTGTCGCAGGTTTAGATACGCCGCTTAAACGCCCGCCGACCTCATAATGTTATTTATACTGATTAGCCTTAGCTTACTACTAGATCAACTATTGGGAGAGTTCAAACGCTATCATCCATTGGTTGGTTTTGGCCATTGCGCTCACTACTTAGAAAGCAAACTAAATTCAAAGCCTGATTCTCATACAGCGCTTATTTTCGGCCTACTCGCTGTCTTTATTTTAGTTTTGCCTCTGTCAATCGCAAGCCATCTAGCGAGCACGTGGCTTGGTTCGCTCAGTTTTTTATTCACGATACTGGTGCTCTACTTAACCCTTGGCCTTAAGTCTTTATTACAGCATTCAAGCAGAGTCGCTCAAGCATTACAGCTCAATCAGACGAACATAGATTCAGATGACGGATTAGAGAATGCGCGTTACTCAACATCATTAATGGTTAGTCGAGATACCAGTGACATGAGCGAATCAGAATTGGCTCGCGCAACGATAGAATCCACCTTAGAAAACGGCTGTGATTCAACGTTCGGAGTTTTATTTTGGTACGTCTTAGGGGGTATCCCTATGGTTATTTTTTATCGTTTGACGAACACACTCGATGCGATGTGGGGTTACCGAACTCAACGCTATGAATTATTTGGAAAAAGCGCTGCCAAACTTGATGATGTACTAAATTACCTTCCAGCACGACTTACTGCACTGTCTTATGCTCTATCTGGTAATACAGTAAAGGCAATGAAAAGTTGGAGAACGCAAGCTAGATTTTTATCAAGCCCTAACGGAGGGCCTGTTATGACTGCTGGCGCTGGTAGTTTAAACATAGAACTCGGTGGCCCGGCGATCTACCACGGAGAGCTCGTAAATAAACCTTTGTTCGGCGGCGTTAACCCCGCTAAGCGTATCGACATTACTCGCGCCAATCGCCTAGTAGTGCGAGCCGTATTGATATGGAGCGTGGCGATTTTGCTCTTATCGCTCATCAAACCTATCTTAAGTAAGGTTTCATAATGAATTACCCACTAATTCGTCACGGGGGTGATTTGGAAAACGCAGTAAGAGGTTATGGCGGAAACGCTGACGAATGGCTAGATTTATCCACCGGGATAAGTCCGTGGCACTACCCTATTCCAAACTTCGACAATGTAATTTGGCGCAAACTCCCTCCCCCTTTAGCACGTCTTCTGACAGCGGCTTCGGAGTATTATTGTTGTGATTTATCACATATTATCGCCACACCAGGGACGCAATTAGCAATCAGGTTAATCCCGACTCTCGTTGAACCCAAACAAACCGTTGCGATACCACTTATAGGCTACCAAGAACATGCCAACTCCTGGAAAATGGCTGGACACCGAGTAATTCGATACCAAAACGTCGAACAACTGGTCAGCTTGATTAACCAAGCTAAGGTGGACAACGCCGTAGTAATTAACCCCAACAACCCAACGACAGAGTTAATAAGTCCCAATACTCTAGTAGCGTTAGCCAATAAATTGCGCGGCATACTAATCACCGATGAGGCTTTCTCAGATTTAGACCCCTCCACGAGTATCTGTATGACCCTACCAAACAATAAAGGGAATATCGTAATTCTAAAATCCATTGGCAAGTTTTTTGGCCTTGCTGGCGGGCGTATCGGTTTTGCTATTGGCACACATCCAATTGTCAATACGCTCGGTCAACTGTGTTCACCCTGGAGTCTTTCGGGGCCGTCAGTAGAAATAGCAACCAAGGCATTGAGCGATACCGATTGGCAAGCTAAACAAATCAAGCGGATTACTAAATATGCTAAACAACAACGTCTAATTATCTCTTTGCTCACCTCGAAAAAACCAGTCTTCAGAATGAGTGATCAAGGCTTATTTTTTACGATATTCTCTCGCAACAAACCGATAACAACATTACATAAATACCTAGCTGAACAAAAAATTTGGACTCGTCTAGGCGACCCATTGAAGGTTAAGGATTCAGATCAAGCAAGGTTGGAATTAAATTGGTTACGACTATCCCTTGCTGGCGACCAAATTGGCATTCTATCTAACGCCATAGAGTCTATTACCCATAACAATTACCGATAAATTTACTATGACAAACGAATGGTATTTAGAACCTAGCAAAACAATTCATTCATCGGACCAAGAGGCCGCGCGAGCACATCAGCTAACCTTAACCAAGCCCCCGGGTTCACTTGGCCAGTTAGAAGATATCGCGGTTTGGTTTTGCGCTTGGCAGCGTTGTTCAAAGCCCGAGTGTAGCGATATTCAGATCGTCGTATTTGCCGCTGATCATGGGGTGTGCGTCCACGGCATATCTGCGTTTCCTCAAGAAGTTACCGCGCAGATGGTGAATAACTTTACCAGTGGCGGAGCTGCAATTAGTGTTTTAGCTCAACAATTGGGCGCAGGATTCAGCGTTATCAACCTTGGCCTTATCACTGAAATTGAGAACGCTCCAACCCTACGTAATACACCGCTTATGTCCGGCACAAATGACTTCACTGTAGGCTCCTCTATGTCTCGAACCACATTACTAAACGCACTGGAAATTGGACGTGAAGCAGTCGAACCGAATACACAGTTATTCATTGGCGGCGATATGGGAATCGGTAATACCACAGCAGCATCAGCCATTTACAGCGTATTATTAGAGCAACCGCCGGAACTCACTGTTGGCCCTGGTACAGGTGTCGATGAGTCGGGTATGCTAAGAAAACGCCAGGCGCTTTATAAAGCGTTCAACTTACATGGTGACAAACTAGAGAAGCCAATCGATGTATTGCAACACGTTGGTGGCCTTGAAATTGCTGCGTTGGTTGGAGCCTACATCCGGTGCGCTCAGATTGGAATTCCGATATTAGTCGATGGCTTTATTACAACAGCTGCAGCGCTTATGGCAACCAGGATAAACCCCAGCACTCGAGAATGGATGATCTTCGCACACCGGTCGGCCGAGCCAGCTCATACCCTAGCCTTAACATCACTGAAGGCAACACCACTGTTAGACCTAGAAATGAGACTAGGCGAAGGCAGCGGCGCAGCGGTAGCCACGCCACTGATTCTTAGTGCACTACAATTGCATAACCACATGGCAACCTTCGGTAGCGCCGCTGTTAGTGAGTCTTAATATGAAAAAATTTATCTTTGTTTTTTTAAGTTGTGTTTTGCTCGGGTGCGACTCTCAGAACAACGAACCTTCGAATACAAATTCATCTCAATCAAGCGATCGCGTCGTAAAATTAAGTGCCAATATTCAAGTAACCGATTTCAAAGGATCTGTTCTAAACTTTACACAGCCTGTAGAGCGTATTGTCGCTCTCGCGCCTCATATCGTCGAAAACGTGTTCACAGCAGGTGCTGGAGACAAACTTGTCGGTGTAGTTACATATAGTGACTTTCCTGAGGCGGCAACAAAGTTGCCTATCGTTGGCGGTTATGCGAAAACAAATTTGGAGAAAATTCTAGAGTTAAAGCCAGACCTTGTAATAGCGTGGGAATCGGGTAATTCGGACGCGAGCGTGGCAAGAATTCAAGAACTCGGCCTTACTGTGTATGTTGATCAGCCTGACAAACTTAAGGACGTAGCCAAAAGCATTAGAGATATCGGTTTATTAGCAGGAACAAGTGTAGTAGCCGACATGGCGGCATCTAAATATAGTGAAAAAATAGATAACATACTAAGTATGAAACTTGGTCAAAAGCCGGTATCAACCTTCTATCAAGTGTGGAATAGCCCTATACGAACCATTAATGGCAAGCACATTATTAGCAATGCGATAGCACTATGTGGCGGCGTCAATATCTACGCAAATGAATCTGCGATTGCGCCTATCATTAATATTGAATCAATCTTAGAGCGCAACCCTGAAGTAATTTTAGCTAGCGGAATGTCTGATTCAAAACCAGAATGGTTAGAAGAATGGAAAGATTGGCCGGCATTGCAGGCTGTTACCTTAGATAACTTATATTTTGTAGACCCAGACCACATCCAACGCCACACGGTACGCATTCTTGAAGGGATTGAAACTATATGCGCGCAACTACAAGAAGCTCGAGAAAAGCGTGGCTAGCGCTAGTATGAACCGAAGACATTCAAATGAGCTTGACTACTTTTGGGCCGCGCTCATGTTTTATACGCGCATCCCTGTTCCCAAACATGCTTTGCATTCACAACAAGTACTGAACAAGTCAAGAAAGTACTTCCCATTGATTGGCATTATAGTAGGCCTGATTGCAGCAAGCACATATACGGTCGCGAGCTTTGTTTTCAGCGCGGAATTAAGTATTGCGTTATCACTAGCGAGCGGTGTACTCATCACTGGCGCGTTTCACGAAGATGGCTTTGCCGACAGTTGTGATGGTTTTGGTGGCGGTTGGACTCACGATCAAGTGCTTAGGATAATGAAAGACAGCCGAATCGGAACCTACGCGGGGGTTGGTCTATTATTACTCTTCGGTACCAAATTCTTAGCGCTCATTGAAATCATCACGTATGGTAAGGCACTGCTATTTTTTGCAATTTATGTCTCAGGCCACACGTTAAGCCGCGCGATTTCTTCAACAATGATCGACTTTTTTGACTACGTTCAAGACATAGATAAAAGCAAGGTCAAGCCGATCACTGAGGACAAATTAGCACTTACCGATGTTGCAGTGAGCATGTTCATAACAATATTACCGTTAATATTTCTGGCCGCCTTGACTCCCGTTATTGTGATATTAGCTAGTTTACTCTCCATCGCCGTAGGGCTGGCATTTATGGGCTATTCTAGGCATAGAATCGGGGGATATACTGGCGACGTGCTGGGGGCTACTCAACAACTCTCTGAACTGGCATTTTATCTGGGTTTTGCCGCATGCCTGTAGAGATAGGCTAGAAATAATAAGCTTCTTACAATGATCATACATCTTATTCGCCACACCACTCCAGAGATTGAGCCTGGAATTTGTTATGGACAAACAGACTTGCCGCTTGCTAGCACCTTTGAAACCGAATCAGACTGCGTACTTAAAAAACTTCGCCACCATTACGACGCTATTTATAGCAGTCCTTTGCTTCGTTGTATCAAGCTATCAGAAAAACTTAACACTGATCACCGAATCACCGATAAACGTTTGCTAGAGTATAATTTTGGCGATTGGGAGCTTATGCCGTGGCATAATTTCACGTCAACCGAAGCGAAAAGTTGGATGAAGAACTTTGAGCACCAATCAACACCCAACGGGGAATGCATGCTATCGATGCAAGTTCGTGTTCATGATTTATGGTCTGAACTTATTGCAAGCTCATATAGTTCGATAGCTATCGTTACTCACGCGGGTGTTTTACGACTTATCCACGGCTTAATACTCGCGACACCGCTCAACAAGATATTTCGTCTTCAGTTAAATTTTGGTGCCGTATTAGAGGTTAATTCTGATCAGAAATCGGATTTAATAACAATTAAACATCTATGACAATTTTTGCACCTCTATTACCAATAATAAAAATGCGCTATAAGCTAATTAAATATAAGTTAAGTTTACCTATTACTAACGCTAATCCCTAAGCCATCGCTTACCTTGAAACGCAACTTTAGGTACACTCGTTTTAAGATAGCAATTCAGAAATTAGGCCCTACATTGATACAGAGCTTTATGTCTAC
>CAZFVP010000016.1:0-2058 GCA_964522345.1 uncultured Gammaproteobacteria bacterium
GGATATAAAGCGAAGTGATATGCATTATATTGCATATAGTAAGGCCATAAACAGTCTAAAGATTTGGATAAGAAACCATGATCGTCAACGCCACACAACAAACTGTAGTTAATGCTATCGAGACAAACAAGCACCTCGAAGGCGCATTACTGCCGGTTCTGCACGACATTCAAAACAAAATTGGCCACATTCCGAGTGAGTATGTGGTTGATATTGCCGACGCGCTTAACCTATCGCGCGCCGAAGTTCATGGTGTAATCACTTTCTACCACTCCTTTAAAACCACTGCTCAAGGTAAACACGTTATTGAGGTATGCCGTGCAGAGTCATGCCAAGCCAAAGATGGGCGCTCTATCGAAGCGATGATAAAAACGAAATTGGGTGTCGACTATAACCAAACGACTGACGATGGTGCGATCACCTTAGAAGCAGTTTATTGTCTAGGCAATTGTGGCTGCTCGCCTACCATTAAAATAGACTCTCAGATTTACGGGCGAGTCACCGTCGACCGTGTTGCAGACCTTATCGACGACCTGACAGCGGAGCCACATTCGTGAGCACTAAAGTATATGTCCCTCAAGATTCATCGGCTATTTCTGTTGGCGCCGATCAAGTTGCTGCAACGTTGGCCAACGTTAGTAATGTAGAACTTATTCGCAACGGCTCAAGGGGATTATTTTGGTTAGAGCCAATGGTTGAGGTGGAAACCAATGAGGGACGAGTTGCCTATGGCCCGGTGGCGGCGAGCGATGTCGATGCACTACTTGATCAAGGCTTGTTAAATGGAGCACAGAGCCACCCACTAAGTTTGGGCTTAACTGAAGAAATACCGTTTCTGAAAAACCAACATCGTTTAACATTTAAGCGTGCAGGCATTATCGACCCAATCGATTTAGAAGACTACATAGCCCACGGTGGCTATAAGGGCTTAAAGCGCGCTATTACGATGACTCCTCAAGAGTGCGTCGATGAAGTAATCGCGTCGGGGTTGCGAGGGCGTGGAGGTGCGGCCTTTCCCACCGGGATTAAATGGCAAACAGTGCACAATGCGCCTAGTGACAAAAAGTACATTGTCTGCAATGCTGATGAGGGCGACTCGGGAACCTATGCCGATCGTCTACAAATGGAAGCAGATCCATACGGTCTTATCGAGGGAATGACAATTGCAGCTATCGCTGTTGGTGCCGATAAAGGATATATATATCTACGTGAAGAATACCCCCATTGTTATGCACGGTTGAATGACGCAATCGAAAAAGCCGTCGACGCAAACTTGCTGGGTAAGAATATTCTTGATGCTGGTCACGATTTCGATTTAGAGATTCGCCTTGGTGCAAAATCTTATATCTGTGGTGAAGAGACAGCCTTACTTGAAAGCTTAGAAGGTAAGCGTGGAGTGGTTCGAGCTAAGCCACCTCTGCCAGCCCTTGAAGGGTTGTTTGGCAAGCCAACCGTAGTCAACAACGTACTATCGCTCTCAACTATTTCAATCATTTTTGAAGAAGGCGCACACACCTATGCAAGCTTTGGCATGGGTCGCTCGCGCGGCACAATGCCGTTTCAGTTAGCCGGGAATTTAAAACAATGTGGCCTCGTAGAGCTCGCGTTTGGCGTCAGCTTAAATGAATTGCTTAATGAATTTGGTGGAGGCTCCGCCAGCGACAAACCTCTTAAAGCAGTTCAATGTGGCGGCCCATTGGGCACGTACCTTCCCGAATCTCAGTGGGGAATCGAGATGGATTATGAGGCTCTCACCGATATTGGAGGCGTACTCGGCCACGGCGGCATTGTCGCATTCGATACCTCAGTTGATATGTCGGAGCAAGCTCGGTTCTCGATGGAGTTCTGCGCTGAAGAATCTTGCGGCAAATGCACACCGTGCCGAATTGGTGCTACTCGCGGAGTTGAAACCATTGATAAGGTTCGCTCTAACCAAGATCGTGACGCCAATTTAGACTTATTAAAAAGCCTGTGCAATACGATGGAAGGTGGTTCGCTTTGCGCCATGGGAGGCATGACACCTTACCCAGTGAAAAGCGCCTTAGAACACTTTAGCGA
>CAZFVP010000016.1:2158-9981 GCA_964522345.1 uncultured Gammaproteobacteria bacterium
AAACAGGTACGTCATCATGATCCTAGTAGAACATCCAAACGACCCGTCAAAAGATTATGGTACGCCCTCCCCAATCTCTAATAACGACATAGTTGATAAGCACGATATTGATGCCGTTACCGGCTTTATCGATGGCGTAGAAGTTACCGTTATCAAAGGCACTTCGGTTATGCGTGCTGCCGCAATTGCCGATATTAATATCCCTAAACTTTGTGCTACCGACAGTATTAACGCTTTCGGCTCATGCCGCTTATGTTTAGTGCAAATCGAAGGCCGTAAAGGCTCGCCTGCTTCCTGCACTACCCCGTTCGAAGCAGGCATGATCGTCACTACACAAAACTCCGAACTCGCTGACCTTCGCCGCGGAGTAATGGAGTTGTATATTTCAGACCACCCATTAGACTGCTTGACTTGCTCAGCCAATGGCGACTGTGAGTTACAAGATATGGCAGGGGCAGTTGGCTTACGCGAAGTGCGATACGGTTATCAAGGGAAGAATCACTTAGCCGAAGTAAAAGATGAATCCAACCCCTACTTCACGTTTGACCCAAGCAAATGCATTAGCTGTTCTCGCTGTGTTCGCGCATGCGAAGAAACGCAAGGCACCTTTGCTTTAACTATCGAGAATCGAGGGTTCGAGTCAAAAGTCAGCCCCAGCCAATCGCAAGACTTTATTGACTCAGAATGCGTTAGTTGTGGCGCCTGTGTACAAGCATGCCCAACCGCGACGCTAACCGAAAAATCAATTATCGAATCAGGGCAACCTGAGCACTCAAAAGTCACGACTTGTGCTTATTGCGGAGTCGGGTGCGCCTTTAAAGCGGAAATGAAAGGCGAACAAGTAGTTCGTATGACGCCGTACAAAAACGGTAAAGCGAATCGCGGCCATTCATGCGTGAAAGGCCGCTTCGCCTTTGGCTATGCCACGCATAAAGAACGTATTACCACCCCAATGATTCGTGACAGTATCGAAGACCAATGGAAAGCGGTGTCTTGGAAACAAGCCTTCAGTTTCGCCGCTAATAAACTCAAAGGAATTCAAGCACAATATGGCCGAAAGTCCATCGGCGGAATTTCGTCTTCTCGGTGCACCAATGAAGAAGTGTACTTGGTGCAAAAAATGGTGCGGGCAGGCTTCGGTAACAACAACATAGACACGTGCGCGCGGGTCTGTCATTCACCTACCGGTTATGGCCTAAAACAAACCTTGGGCGAATCCGCTGGCACACAAAACTTTGACTCAGTTGAGGACTGTGACGTTGCCATAATAATGGGGGCTAACCCAACCGACGCACACCCCGTATTTGCTTCTCGCTTAAAGAAACGCCTGCGACAAGGAGCGAAACTTATTGTTGTTGATCCTCGCCAGATCGACTTGGTTAGAAGTCCGCACATTGAAGCCGAGCATCATCTAAAGTTATTACCCGGAACCAACGTGGCGTTCATTAACACAATGGCTCACGTTATCGTTCGCGAAAAATTATTCGACGCAGAATTTGTTGCTGAACGTTGTGAGAGTGAAGCCTTTAAAGAATGGCTAGACTTTATAAGTGACGACAAACACTCGCCCGAAAACAATGAAGCGACGACGGGAGTTCTGGCAAGTGATATTAATGCTGCAGCGCGTTTGTATGCCACTGGAGGCAATAGCGCTATCTACTATGGCTTAGGTGTTACTGAACATAGTCAAGGCTCTACTGCTGTGATGGGCATAGCGAACCTTGCTATGCTTACCGGCAATATTGGCCGCCGTGGTGTTGGTGTAAACCCCTTACGTGGTCAAAATAATGTACAAGGGTCGTGTGACATGGGTTCGTTCCCACATGAACTGCCTGGTTATCGCTCAGTGGCGGACGATAAAGTTCGCGAAGCCTTTGAAGACGCCTGGGGATTAAACTTAGATAACGAGCCGGGCTTTCGAATCAACAACATGTTAGACGCAGCCGTTGCTGGCCAGTACAAAGGCCTCTACGTACAAGGAGAAGACATCGCCCAGTCAGACCCGAATACTCACCACGTAGAAGAAGCGTTAAAAAACCTCGAGTGCTTGATCGTACAAGACTTATTTTTGAACGAAACAGCCAAGTTCGCTACGGTGTTTTTACCAGGTGCTAGTTTCCTAGAAAAGAATGGCACTTTCACTAATGCTGAACGTCGAATCTCGCCGGTTCGGCGTGTAATGAAGCCGTTGGCAGGTAAAGAAGATTGGGAAGTTACCCAAGGCCTATGCAACGCGATGGGCTATGAAATGACGTACACGCATCCGCGGGAAATCATGCGAGAAATCGCCAGTCTGACGCCGACATTTGCTAACGTAACGTATGAACGCCTAGATAAAGAAGGGTCAATTCAGTGGCCTTGTAACGATGAAGCTCCTGATGGCACGCCAACAATGCATTTGGAAGAGTTCGTTCGGGGTAAAGGTTTGTTTAAAGTTACCGAATACATTCCAACCGATGAAAAAGTAACGCGCCGCTTTCCTCTGCTGCTTACCACTGGTCGCATCTTATCGCAGTACAATGTCGGCGCTCAAACTCGACGCACTGAAAACAACACATGGCATGATCAAGATTTACTTGAAATTCACCCGAGCGACGCAACCGACCGAGGCATTGTTAATGGTGATCGGGTTAAGATTGCCAGTCGATCCGGTGAAACCCACCTAACCGCACACATTACTGAACGCGTTCAACCGAGCGTGGTCTACACCACCTTCCACCACCCTGAAAGCGGCGCTAATGTGATCACGACGGATAACTCTGACTGGGCCACAAATTGCCCTGAATACAAGGTCACCGCCGTACAGATTAGTAAAGTCATTCAATCAAAGAAAAATTCAGATTGGCAAAATCAGTTTGAGAGCTTTACGGATAAGCAATTGGAACTTGCAAAACTTGAAACCAACGAACCCTCCTAACGCGATGACAAGCGAGACAAAGCCGGGCAAACCCGATATCAACGGGATTGAAGAACGATTAGTTAGCGTACGTCACTCAACTCAGCTGCAGAGCGCTGCGCTAGATTATGTTGCACAAGAAATGCCGATTGCGCTTACCTACAATGGACAAAGCCACGCGGTAATGATGGCAAGCCCAATCGAGCTGCAAGATTTTGCAGTTGGGTTTAGTTTAACTGAACGTATTGTAGACCGGACGAATGATATTCGAGGTATCGATATTCATAAAGCTAAACAAGGGATCACTGTCAATATTCAAATCAAACCGAAATTCGTAGAGCGCCTTAGAAAAAAACGCCGTCAGCTAAGTGGGCGCTCGGGATGTGGTATTTGTGGAATTACTGAGTTAGCCGCGGCCTTGCCAGTTATTGAACCGTTAGAAAAGTTAGCAACTCCTTCACACTCTATGGTTCATGCGGCTGTCAAGACTCTTAAGAGCAATCAAACCCTTCAAACGTTATGTGGTGCTGTTCATTGTGCTGGGCTGTTCACTGCGACTGGAAAGCTAAAAGCGCTGCGTGAAGATGTTGGTCGTCACAATGCCCTAGACAAGTTAATTGGAAGCCAAGTTAATACGCTAAGTAATGATGACTTTGTCGTTATGTCGAGCCGCGCAAGTCATGAATTAGTCGCAAAGGTAGCAATTAGCGGTATTAAAACTCTTGTCACGATATCAGCAGCAACCTCACTTGCAATTGAGTTGGCGGAAAAAACAAATGTAAATTTAGTCGGTTTTGTCAGAGGTAAGAAACAGGTTGTCTACAACTAATTAGTGCAATGTTTATAACCAACCGATTAACCATTGGTGCCACGTAATACTGACCTTAATGGGCCTAAAAACTGCTCGTAGTTTTTCCATTGATCCATACCTGTTTTATAAATTGGCTGCCGCACTTGCTCGGCACTAGGAGTTCTCACGGCTCGCGTGTTTTTATGAAAATCTATACAATTTTGTTCAAACTCTAAATCACAATAATTCAATATACGACGAACCTGCCCCTCAAGATCAGCAATAACGTCTTCGTGTTGCACTCGTAATATTTTACCTGGTAACACCGTATCCCAATGCTCCATCACACCAATGTACTCTAAATAGTATTCACCAATATCAGTCAGGCCATAGCTAAATTCCTGGCCTTCTGCGAACAATTGTTTATAGCCGCTAAAGCAACATGCCATCGGCTCTCGCCTCGCATCAATAATCTTTGCATTTGGCAGTATTAGGTGAATTAACCCAATGTGTCTAAAGTTATTAGGCATCTTATCGATGAACCTAGGAGCGGCACCTCGATGAGCTTGTGTATCATCGAGATACCGTTTCCCTAATGTTCGACATTGCTCAGCATTGAGCTGAGATAATATCGCAGGATATCTGGGGTCAGATTGCCTGGATTGACGACCATTAAATTTTTGAGCTAAGGACAAAATATTAGCCAACTCCATAGTGCCATCAACCAGGGAATGCGAAGCTAAGACTTGTTCCAACAGGGTGGACCCAGCTCGGGGTAAACCAACGATAAAAATCGGGTCAGAACGTGACTCTCCATATCCAGAGCGCTGCTTAAAAAAAGCAGTGTTAAAGTGTGTTTTTTGCCAATCCAATTCTCTATTTACATGCGTCAATTCGTAATTACTATTCATCGATTTGAGTAAATTACCTTGCCTATAATAATCGAATGATTGTTCGAATAACTGTTGGTCTTCATATGCCTTACCCAATGCAAAGCATAGGTGAGCCCTATCATCGTCAGCAATAAATTCAGCGCGCTCAAGCTCCCGCATCGCCCTAATTTCAATATCACTAAATCGGTAAGTTTTTAAATTTGCTAAACTCCAATACGCATCTCCAAAATCAGGCTTCGTCTGATACGCAGCCTGATATGCCTCAATCGATTCGTCGGCTCGACCCGCTGTTTTCAAACTATGCCCAAGAGCTAGATGCACAGAATGCGAGTTTATGTTGCTATCTAAAACACGTTTATACATTTTTATTGCAGACTTATAGTCGCCCATTGCCTGTTGTGCATTTGCTAAACTAATTAGGAAACCTGGGTTGCTTGAGTCAAGAGCAACCAACTGTTTAGCTTGTTCTAGCATTTGGGGAAATTTCTGCCGACGGTGAAGCACCTCCACATAATCTAATCGTGCTTGCAAAAAATTGGGATGATTTTCGACGCAGCTTTCTAACAAAAATTCGGCATCATCGAGAATATGAAATTTAACTGCGAGCTGTGCTAACAAACGCATTCCTTCCGGATGGTTAGTTTGTTTCTTTAGGAACTGTCGACACAACCTTTCTGCCTTTATCAACATGCCCTGATGAGTATAGCTGGCCACTGATACGAGCTCAGCTGGTAAGCTAGTCAACCAATCTAAATGCTGCTTGGCGAGATCCGCGCCTTGATAACCCTCGATGCCGAGTAACGCTCTCCAACTACCATGCAAAGCAGGGTTACGTTCAACTGCTGTTTCAAACGCATTAATAGCCTCGGGAAACTGCCCTAGCGCGAGATAATTATACCCGCGTTCTTGATGCCCTGGGCTGTATTGCCGACTAATAGTATGCAAGCGATCGAGTGTTAGTAAGGCCTCTGTGTATTGAGATAATTTTCGCTCGCAAACGGCCAAGCAATATAGCGCTTCTATATGTTCCTCAACATCGTCTAACAATGGAGCTAGCACGCCTTTTGCAGACTCAAATTGGGCTCGGCCAATCAAAGTTTTTGCTTGCTTAATAATCGTATCGGCCTGTAATGGTTTCATCTGCAAATAAAATTCAAAAATAATAAAACGTAAACAAAAAAGAGGCGATATCAATGATATCGCCTCGGCTAGGGTAACTCCTAGTTGTGCACTAGTCTACGAACATTTAGTACTCATAAGTAACACGCAAACCGATGGTTCTTGGCCGAATAGGAATAACTCGAAATATCAAGTCAGGCGCCCCAACGTCCAATTGCCCTAGCTCATCAGTTAGGTTATCTACGTATAAACTCGCGCGCCACTTTTCATTGGAAACTCCAATAGAGGCATCTACTTGGGTATAGCTATCAGCTGGAAATCGGTCTACTTGAACCAAGCTGGTAAAACGCTCGTCTGTATACTTTGCAACCCCTTGGACAAAGCCAGTAAGATCTCCAAACTCCTGTTCGTAGCGCGCACCTAGTGTCGCTTGTGTTTCAGGTGCAAACGGCAACTCCGAACCGACTGAGCTAATATTGGTTACGGTTTGAGGTAGCTCTACCAACTCTGAGTCTATATAACTGAATGAGCCAAAGATACTTAGATTATCAGTAGCGACCCATTCTGCATCAAACTCGAAGCCTTTAATTTCGGCGTCGCCTACATTGTCAAAAAAGGTAGTATTGGTAATACTGAAATCAAGCACACCTTGTTGAAGGTCGGTAAAGTCTACGTAGTAAACAGCACCATTAAAACGAAGTGTATTATTGAGTAGCGTAGTCTTCCAACCCAGTTCAAAATTGTCAGCGTTGTCACTTTCAAAGAAAAATGGAATTGGATTGTTGGCCGGGCCTAAACCGCCATTTCGGTTAAACCCGCCAGAACGAAAGCCTTCAGAGTACGTGGCATAGACTAGAGCGTCGTCGCCTAATCTCCAGTTCAAATTAAATTTGAAAATGGTATCCGACAGCTCGGCCGGAGTTTGACCAGAAAGAATCGCATCGACATTGTTACCAAAATCTCCGGGAACGCGAGCGCCAAAATTTGATGAACCGGTCAACCCAATGTCGATCGTATAATTGCGAGCTCCAAAGGTTGCCGTAAGGTTTTCGTTGATATCGTATGCAACTTCACCAAAGAACGACACTTCCTCTCGGTCGGTTCTAAAGTCGTTAAAAAAGGTAACTCCAGGGTCGCGTGTGCTGCGGTCTGTTGCAAACGCGGTTGATATTGGGTCGTTAGGGACAAAACCAACTAACGACGAGGCAGGGTAAGTAAAATCGGCACGTTCAACAATCTGTTGATTATCTACATAGACACCACCAACAAATCTTAATTTATTGCCTGTGTCGGTCAAAATACGTAGTTCATTTACGGCACGCTTAGTTTCAAATACCGAATCAGTAAACAACGACGGACTACCACAAAAATCATAACCTGGAGCGCAGATATAGTAAGGGATAAATGGACCAACATTGGCATAACCGGTGTAATCCGTGCGGCCTTCAAAATCACGCTCGGTAAACGAGGTGTTGTAGATAACGTCTAAATTACCAATACGACCATCCACCGTTAGGGATAATATTTCTACATCATCTTCACCAAAATCGCTATTAAACGTTTGGGCATTCAAATCGTCACCACCACTCACCTCGGGCTCAAATTCAAAGATTCCTTCAGTGTCTAAAGTTTGGTCAACATGCTGCAGGGTGAAACTCCAATTTTCGTTTAAGTTAAAAAGCGCAGTGGCCCTATAACCAGTGTATTCAGCATCGTTGAAATCATCCTCAACAAAATTTGAGTTATCGGCCACAAGCCGAGTTGAAGGTACGCCACCGCCTAATGCAGGGTTAGTTAGTGCTAGTTGACGTGTTGCGGGAATATTATCAATGAAACCACCTTGATTCGCGTTATACGCAGCCAACCGAAAAGCCAACTTATCCTCAATAATTGGAATATTTATATATCCTTCAAACGATTCACTGCCTTCGCCACCAGACGTATCAGAAAGGTCTATGGTGACACCTGCATCAAATTCGTTAAGGACTGGTTTATTGGTAATTAAACGCAATGTACCACCCTGTGAGCTAGCACCAAATAAAGTTCCTTGCGGGCCTTTTAGAACTTCAATACGACTCAAGTCAGTGGCATACAAATCAATATTTCGACCAGCGTATGACGTCGG
>CAZFVP010000016.1:10081-12884 GCA_964522345.1 uncultured Gammaproteobacteria bacterium
TTTTCTTTGCTACCATTAATCTTAATTTCCATGCAGCTAAGGCACCAAGCAAACCCATAAAAGCCAAGACGCCATAGTAAACTGTGTAGCCAATTTTTCCGGGGTAAACCGCTAGCAAGTAATTATTCAGCTTGGGTAGATAGATATCAGGGGAATAACCAACAAAAGAAATAAGACCGATCGCTAATCCTTTTACACGAACAGACACATCACAGCTATCAAGTGTCGACCAAAAAATCCCGCGCACCGCGTAGGCTAGAAAGCCGACAATTAAAACCATCGAGGCTAGTATTCCGATGCCAATTAAGGGAGGAACTGCGCCCAATGTTGTGAGCGCTAATGCCGTTAAAACCATTGAAATTGCTAGTACTTTCTCACGCCCCCAATAATCACCAGCAAACCCAGCGACGCTGCCCCCAATAGCTCTCATCCAAAGCATCGCGGTAGTAATTACCCCCACAGTAACTGCAGTCATACCAAATTGTGTTTGCATATAAGCTGAAAATGAATAGGTCGCCCAAAACATCTGATAACCAGTGAGGATACAAAAACTGCACAGCCAAATTTCAGGCTTACTTGCAACCTCTGAAATATCTCTTAGAAACTTTCGACCTAAAGGCTCATCGTGTGCCTTCAGCGTCGCCTTTTTTACGGCAGGGTCATCTAATATGAAATACGCGATAGGCGCCATAACTAACATCATAAAAACATAGAGCCAAATCACTCTAACTAATGCATAAGAAGTTCCTTTTTCGAGACCGTTAACGTAATAAGCGAAAATAAAAACCGCTATGCTTGCAAGAGCCGCTTCGACTAAACCCCGGCCCCCTTCGAGTATTCCAAAAAAGCGACTTTGTTCCTCTGGCCTGGCTAGTAGTGTAGTCGCTTTGATCAGGGCTGACCAAAATGTAAGTCCCGCAGCTAAGCCCCAACCTATAAAAATAAAAGGAAGATATTCAGCCGATGGCAACGTAGAAAACCACGCGCCTATAAGGCCTGCAAACAATAATGAAAAAGACATCAAAACTCTTGGCGATATTCTGTCGGCTAACCAACCGCTAGGAACATAGGTAAGTACGTAAACAATACCAAGCCAAGTATAGTTATCGTTTAATTGTGCCGAAGTTATATTGAACGCTTCAACAATACTAATCTGATAGTTTTGACGAAGGTAGATTAACGGATAGATATTTCCCGCAACGATAACCAGTACTGCTAACTTCCAGTAGCGTTGTTTCATCGTTAGTTCGGTTGAAGTCGCGCTAGCTTGCATAGATAGTATGTTTCTTGAGATGAAGTAGATGTAATCCTAACACTTAAGCATGACATCTTGCGAGCGAGCTATGGGTCAGAGGCAACGAGCAACACTTTCAACACATTAACTCTGTAGAATGATCTTCTTTACAAGGAGCGTCAGCTATTTAGGTTTGTCGCATACTTTAACCACCTAATCAATCGAACAATATGAATCACATCAAGTTAGCGATTTTTCTTCTGTGTTTTCCTCTAGCCTCCGTACCTCTTATAGTAAATGCAAAAAACGTAAGCATAAGCAAAGCTGAAAAGGTTGGCATGTCCAGCGAACGTTTGCAAAAGCTTAATGCGCTAGGCGAACGCTACGTAGCTAATGGCAACTATTCAGGCTTAGTAACTTTGGTTGCCCGCAAAGGAAAGATTGTACATTTCAAGGCTCATGGCAACTATGGTGTTGACAATGATAAACGAATGGAAATCGATACCCTCTTTCGTATTTATTCTATGACAAAGCCGATTACCGCCATCGCAGCTATGATGCTCTACGAAGAGGGTAGGTTTCATATGAACGATCCCGTTTCCAAGTATCTACCGGCGTTTGCGAACCAGAAGATATTGGTCGATGGCCAGCTGGCCACGCCTAAGGCACCGATGCTGATGCGCCAACTATTTATGCACACAGCGGGTCTAACTTATGGCTTTACCGCCGATAACCCAGTCGATATTGAGTATCAAAAAGCACAGTTATTTCAAGTAAATGATCTCGATGAATTCATCGCAAAGCTAGCCACTCTCCCACTTCGTTACCAACCGGGAGAACGTTACCATTATAGTGTGAGTATGGACGTACTCGGTGCCGTTATTCAGAAACTTAGTGGAATGCCTCTTGATGAATTTTACAGCAAGCGTATCTTCGAGCCACTTAATATGAAAGACACCTTCTTTGAGCTGCCCTTAGAAAAGCAACACCGCTTCGCGAGTGATCAATATTGGGACGCGCAAACAAACAAAGTAGCGGTAATGCCAGTAGAGCGATCTCGTTCTTATAACAACGTTAGTTTGTTCATGGGTGGTGGTGGCCTAATTTCGACAGCATATGATTATTTTCGGTTCTCTCAAATGGTACTCAACGGCGGAGAGCTCGATGGTGTTCGCTTATTGGGGCCTAAAACGGTCGAATACCTAAGTTCAAATCATATGACCCCAGAAGTACGCGCAGTTGGCAAACATGATCTTCATGGTGGGCAAAGTATGGCCTTGGGATATGGGGTAGTCACTGAGCCCGCATTGATGCCAGCGATTTCGTCAAAAGGCGAGCTATCCTGGGCGGGCTTAGCTGGCACAAAATTCTGGATTGACCCAAGAGAAGAACTGGTAGGTATAGGCTTAGTCCAGCTGTATCAATCTCCTTGGCCGCTTCGTTTTGATTTAAAAGTAGGCGCGTACCAAGCGATTACAGATCTGAATTAGCGATGCGGTATAATTCTAAGAGATAGACTTTGCAAAATTATCTAACTAGTTAAGCAAGTCTACTAAAATAGACAACAAC
>CAZFVP010000016.1:12984-16571 GCA_964522345.1 uncultured Gammaproteobacteria bacterium
CAAATTGTATGGAAAATAGAAACGCTCTCATTGCAATTGCTTTATCAGCCATCGTCAGTTCAGCATGTACGGCTGCTGCAATAAAATTCAGTACTAACGACCCTAGCGGTGCTCAAGATCTTAATAGTGTTCGTGATATACAATCTCAAATTGAAGAGTTAGAAAACAATTTAGCACTTGAGTCTCAAGCTAGGCAATCTTTACAACAACAAGTTGCAAACTATCAGCTGAGCGTTAAGCAAGGCAAGAATATACTCGAGCCTGATTCTAACGAGCAGATTGTGTCTCAACAAGCACAAACTGCTCCGATCCAGTCACAGCAAGAAGTTATCCAAGAGTTTCGCGAACGACGTCGCGCCGAGAGACTAGCGAGCCAGCAACCGGATTACCGAAGAAACCAGTTAATAGAAGCGGGCTTTGCTGCAGAAGAAGCGGCACGTATTGTTCAAATAGAATCTGAGCAATCCTTGAATCAATTGCAAGTTCAGTATGATTTTAGGCGAGAACGGGCGGCGGAAGACGTGAGGAGCCTAGCTGATACCAACCCGATTCGCGCCGAACTCGGCGACCAAAACTATGAACGCTATCTTGAAGCTAACGGCCTGCCGACCTCTGCACAAATAGGCTCGGTGATAAACGGGTCTCCTGGAGCAAACGCAGGTTTACGCGCAGGGGATAACATAACCGCTTACGCTGGCAAACGTGTTTTTAACTTGAACGATATAAACTACCTAACGGTTCGCGGCAACATTGGTGAGAGCGTATTAGTAGAGGTAGACCGCGACGGCAACTCAGTACAGTTAACAATACCTCGCGGCCCAATCGGTATAAGTGACGGCGGTAGACGAAGATTTAGAAGATAACGATTTATCTGCTAACCTTTAACCACTGCTACTAGGGTCAAGCTTAAAACCTTGAGGCTGTTTATCGCAACTGAAAAAATAAACGGTATTGGTAGTAAACTCTCCCGCACCTGCTACCTCTCGTCTTTGCTTGAAACAAATATCACCATCTGACGAATTAGAGCGCGCATATAAGTCGCCAAGCTTATCTCTATAGCTTTCAGTTCGCGTGCGCCTACGGTAATTACGAGACCGATTATATGTCCGCGAAAAACGATCTATTTCTTTGGGGTGTATCGTCGCATAGCGAATGGCTTCTTGCTCGGCGAATAAGCGTACGGTCGCATAATCAAAACGAATACTCGGTGTGCTCTCACCTTCCGAACCTGAACCAACAGAAGTAACATCTTCGGACTGCTCATTAGATTCTTTAGAAGGCTCTGCCGCCTCGCTGACAACCGCATCTTCGCCGCTTTCAATACTAGTTGAGCCTAACGAAGGGTCAGCTAAGGTTTCGATATTTGCAGGCAGCGGGAGTTGTTGATTAAGCGATTGATCGAATTTTTCTTCCGCTTCTTTTTCGTTCAAAAATACAGTTAAGCTTGACGAGCGATCGAAGCCTTGCAAAGTAAGTTTAGGAATATCTGGTAGCAACACGGCTAGTACGACATGCAGTATTAAGGCTAAAAATACTGCACTTTTTAGGTGATCCGTTCGATAGTCATAATTACTAATAAAGTGCATCAGAAAGCCTAAGTTCGAACCAATCAAGAGATAAGCATGTAACGAAAGCGAGTACTACGTCGGCTACCACTACAGGCAATAGCAAAAAAATTGATGACACTAAAGTAAATTGCATAGCCGTTAGAATAACAAATCGCGCGCCAAGGCGTATAGTAAACTCATTTCCACCCTCTAAGACCGCGAAACCAAGAATTCTATTGCTAGCCATTAGCGGTCGGCTGAGATCTATGTAATAAACCTCTTTTACCCAAATACGTCTTATTTAGGACGATTGGCCACTAATACATCGCCCAAAGCACCGAAATTACTCCCTCCTAGTCTCGCGAGTGGGTCTAGTTGCTGCGAATCAAGTTGGAGTCGGCCTTTTGGGTGATCAATAATTAAATCATCGTTGATCGTAATGCTTTGAATTTCACCATAGATCACGGCTTGCGGAGTCGCACCTATTTCGTCGATACGATATAAATTGCAAGCGATTGCAATATCGCACCCCACTATTCGTGGCAACGGAAAGCCATTGATATCAACAAGCTCTAGATTTGCCTTATCAACTTCTGATTCTCCGTGAGCAAGTGTGGCAGATGTTGTATTAACTTGTTCTAGATGTCTAGTACTCGGAATATGGACAACAAAATTGCTTCTCTCTCGGATATTCACCCGAGTATCTTTTTCTTCGCTGGCATCTTTTTTACCAATCGACAACATAAGTAATGGAGGATCGCTGCAAATCCCGGTAAAAAAAGAAAAGGGGGCAACGTTGTACGTCGAGTCACCGTTATCGGACAACACCCACGCGATTGGTCTCGGAACAATAGCCTGAATCATTGCTCCATAACATTGATTGGGACTTAGTTTTTTAAAATCTAAATACATATCATCTTAAAAATTATCGTTTTACTGTTAGAAAATTCAGATGTTAAATAAAAAGACGAAACCCTTCTCAATCGAAACAGAAAGCTCAGTTAATCTAAAACTATTGACGCGTTTTTCAACGAATTACGAGAAAGGTTCAATCATTATTATTGCCTCGTTGAATTATACTGAGACCTCGTTAGCACGTATATAACTACTTAAACGTACCTTTAAAGTGCCTCCGGCAAAGAGAGACATAACGCTCATTACCACCGATTTCAACTTGCGAGCCGTTTCGCAAAGCGTTCCCGTGCTCATCAATTCTAACAACCATATTTGCTTTAGAGCTACAATGACAAATAGTTTTCAGTTCTTGTAACACGTCTGCCCACGCTAGCAGTGCTTTACTCCCAGGGAATAACTGCCCCTGAAAATCAGTGCGTATTGCGTAACACAATACGGGCACGCAGACCTAAATTCATCTACAAAGACACTATGATCTCTTTCAAAGCGACGTGTATCGAGAATCAAATGTTGATGATATTCAATACGCCGTTAATCTATTGCGGCGTAATGAATCATCAAGTCTACCCTATTCGCAAACTCGGGCTTATTCAGGATACACATACGTGTCCATCAACGTAAAGCCATCGATTCGAGCGTCGTAAAAATTGTGAAACTTCGTGATGCACTTTCTCACTACCATATTGGTCGAGAAAATACGCTTTGAATTCGACTACGCCTTTATCACCTTGCTGAGATTTATTGACAATCTCTAAGCGTTCCCAGTCTAAGGACCTGAGAGATAATTCGTGAACATTTAACTGATCACGCATTTCAGGCACCCACGTTTCAAGCAAATAAGTGCCATACCCGCCTAACGCGAACGCACTATAGCGCGAGCGCATTAGTTGCTGCGGTGTCTTAGCGAATTTCACTTGATCTAAGAAAGGTCGACAACACTGATCAAAGGCCTTGTCGCTGTTGCAAACACAATATGTCATCGCGTCACCTAAGGTAACTATAAATCGCTGCCAACTCTAAATTTATAACCAGCTATGTTTAAACAAAGTATCTAGAAGCGATCTGGTTAGCGGCATTTCGGCTCAGCTGGTCGCCAGTTTGAATCAATTCGGCATACGCCATTAA
>CAZFVP010000016.1:16671-20061 GCA_964522345.1 uncultured Gammaproteobacteria bacterium
CCCCATCTCTCGAATAAACTGCCATTGTTGTTGATCGTTCACATACACCGACACACTGTTACCTACTTGAGTTTCGGTGTATCGAGCAACGGCAGGGCCACCGCCCAGTTGTACATCAAAATTACTGAAACCACCTGAGCGCAACCAATCGAAATCGGGAGCCGAGAAGTCTCCAAGAAAGGTTCGTTTAATCAGCATTGGATACTGTTCTACCCATCGGCCAATTAACTTGTGTTTTGCGCGCCACTCTCGCTTCTTTGTCGACACGGCTTCAACAAAATAACCTTGATCTTTAAGTTCTCTTAATACCGAGCCGCAAACCCCCAATGCAACATTAGCGCATTGAGATACTTCTCGATAATTTTCATTCAATAAATCAGAATTAGTCAACAAGGCATAGATTACTTGGAGATCCGTAGAACTAAATAACTTGGCTGGTTTAGTCTGCGTAAGGCCGTCAGAGATAGATTGACCTTCAATCAGGACAAAAAAGGGTTTAAGGTTAATATACGTATTCCCACTTGCGTCAACATAGTTGACACCGAGGTCTCGAAGAGCTTTGCCTAACTTTACGTCAATATAGTTAGCCATGATCATCGCCGGGCGACCTTCTGCCGCCGATTGCAATAAACGAACTATCGGCTCAAGCATGTCATGCCTTAGTCCGCTTTTTATCTCACACACTAGTTCAAGTTCGGTGCCTGAAAGTCTAAAACGCATGTCGGGCCACAACCCCGTTCCGAGCACTGAATTCTTATCAACTAGCTCGAGACGTAAGCCGCTTTTGGAATGCAGTGCTGCAACGGCTCTAGCCGCAATACGCTCTTCTATGCTTATATGGGTACTCATGCTGCAATAATGTGTGTTTTTTTAAGTAATGGCGCGATCATGAATTTTATTTTAGACAAAAATTCATCCATAAAATCATATAAATTATTTTAATTTCATATACTTAACATACCGTACTGGATATTTTTTGAAGCCAAAAAAGTTCGACAACATGAACTTTATAAACCTTAAGTAATACTAAACACCAGTATTCGGGTCTTTTACCATGTAAAATTCGCTCTAAGCGCGGAGCATATCATCGCTCCTGTTAAATCAACTATATAAGCTATCGAGTCTCAGTAACTGCTATGAATCTTTTAAACGTCGCTGCTTTGTCATTACTTTTCTTGTTTTCTACGTATGCAAATGCCCAAACCCAAGACTCTGCGGCTAGGTGGGCACTCAATACCGAGAAGTCCGAAGTAAACTTTATTTCCATAAAGAAAGGAAACATTGCAGAAACACATGTTTTTAACGATATCTCTGGGCATATTTTAAATGGCAAAGCACAATTCACTATCAAACCCGATAGCGTTGACAGCCGAGTACCGATTCGCAATGAACGCATGCGAGAATTCCTGTTTGAGACCAATGTTTACCCAACGATAGAAATAAATGCCAACGTAGGTGATTTAGTAAGTAGCCTTAAGCCAGGTCAATCGAACATGATGACTATTCCTGCGAGCCTATCGATGCACGGCGCAACAAAAGAAATCAAACTAGAAACTCGACTCAGCGTGATAAACGCTAACACCATAGTGGTTAGTAGTACTCAGCCTGTACTGATACGAGCAGCGGATTTCGACATGGTCGACGGGATTACAAAACTCGCTAGCTTAGTCAATAATTTGGCCATCGCCGAGACAGTTCCGGTTAATTTTTCCTTGGAACTAGATATGGATGCGAGTAACAAAGCTACCGCAATAGATCAATAGACAAACTACACCTATTATCTTGAGTTGTTAGCGTTAATCAGTGACTAACGGACAACATACAATTGAGAGCCTGCTTAATACTCTTCCTCAAACCGGCAAGGTTCAATGGATCGGTTTACGTCCTGCGCGCAGAGCCGCTATAAATGTAGTCAATAGTGTAGCGGCCTCAACTGAGTTTGGCTTAGAGGGTGACCGCTACTCTGGTAGTAACGGAAAGCGGCAAGTTACCCTTATTCAGCATGAACACTTACCCGTAATAGCAAGTACACTCGGTTTACGTGAGTGTACTCCCGAGCTATTACGTAGAAATTTAAGCATTAGTGGTATTAATTTACTTGCCTTAAAAGGTAAACGGTTTCGGGTTGGCGACGCGCTCTTAGAATACACCGGTTTATGTCACCCTTGCTCATTCATGGAGAAAACCTTCGGGCACGGAGGTTACAATGCAGTACGAGGTCACGGGGGAATCACCGCCCAAGTGCTGCAAAGTGGTACTATTGCGCTTAATGATTCGCTACATTTTTCAGATCAATAAAATAGGGGCAATAAATACTATGAGATATATCACTTGGCCGGCTATTTTCGCCCTCACAACAAGCAATGTTCTAAACGCGTCAGAACCTAACTCTCAGGCAAAGTTTTTCGATTCACTATCAACGCTCTGCGGAGAGCGCTTCGAAGGAAAAATGACCTTTCCTAAAGAAGGCCAAGACAATTTCGCCGGTAAATTATTAGTCGCCACTATTAAGACTTGCACAGACTCGGAAATTAGAATTCCATTCCATGTTGGAGAAGACCGTTCAAGAACTTGGATTGTTAGTAAAACAAAGCAAGGGCTGCAACTCAAACATGATCACCGGCACGAAGACGGCACGCCTGATGAAATCAATATGTACGGAGGGCTGGCAGCAAGCAACGGATCATCGTCGAGTCAATCATTTTTCGCCGACAAACATACGGCAACCATCATCCCAGCAGCAAACACTAACGTATGGACCATGAGCCTAAACGAAGATAAATCGGAATTTACCTATCACCTAGAACGTCATGAGGCACCCCGTTTTACCGCAGTACTAAAGAAAGTCATTATATTAGCGAAGCCAAACTAGACAACCTAGGCTTCGGTAAAATTGCCAAAAAAATTGCGTGCTGGCCTGCCTCTGACTCTATTGCCTAATAGATAAGAAATTACCAAACAAACACCTCCTAAAGCGGCATGCGCGTAAGAATCGCCGTGCATCGCATGACCAACTAGAGCCATCATCATATTGATAAAGTAGGCCGCATAAGCCATATCTCTTAAATCGTTGTATCGATGGCTAACTACAATCACAATAACCGTGAGCTTTAAATACGCCAAGGGGTAAACAAGGTAAGACGGATAACCTAATGCTAAGAAGAAACCCGATATCATTTCGTGCTTAACATGGTAAGCCCATACTGAAAAACCCAGAAGAAACAGAACATAGGCTGTCGCTAACCAGTAAACAACTATTTGAATTTTTTTAACCATAAGTTAGTTACTATCTCATAGTGGCCTAACACTTGCCACTAATCTCAAATTTAACTGAGTTGGCAATTTGTTGGATAACTATCTAGACCTTTGACTTTTTTTCTACAGTCTCAG
>CAZFVP010000016.1:20161-21608 GCA_964522345.1 uncultured Gammaproteobacteria bacterium
TGATTTTGCCTTGTTACATTTTTTCAGAGTTTTGTACTTAGCCATATAGCAAACTCGGTTGATTTCCTTACAAGGTAGAAAATAGGTTTATATACAATTGAATCCACACCGTTACTTTCACCTAATTCTTTGTGTTCTTCTTCCTCTGCTTTGATGCTGTGAACAGCATCATAAGCTTCAATATCATTTTTAGATAAGAACTCTAATTGCCATTCTAAATGGTGAAGCACAGTGGTTTCTATTGAGCTGGTGCACACCCAAATAGCGTTGCGGCCTAGTAATGCAGTAACTAAACCCAGAGTAGCCCCACCGAAGGCCCAAAGTTTAAGCGCATAACAATGCCTAATATTTCTCTTCTTCAATAAAGAATCAAATGTATTGAAATGCCCCATTTCATGACTAAGCATCTCTTCTAATATTGGAACGATATCTTTATAGAAATAACGCGCAACAAATAGTTGCTTTCGATAAATATTAATCGCCCCAAGTTCTCCAGCGTGATCGACACGTAAAATTCGTTCTACTTCAAGCATTTACTTATACATGTAACGCCTTTAGAACGGGCGCGCAAGTAGGCGTCCATACCGCTTGCGGCATATTCGTTTTTAAACTTGTTACTGAGAACTATTTCCACGACAGATCAGGCCGACGATCATTCTCGACACAATCTTTAAGGTATAAATTAATAAGACTCTGGTATGCAATACCGGTGTCTTCAGACATATCTTTAAAATACGTAATAATATCGTCAGACATTCTTATTGTGACTTGCCTCTTTAATTTAGAAATATAAGGATTCTTCCTTACTTTCATTTTTGATAAATCATATTCTTTTTTCATAGTGAGGGGCCCGAGTAAAATTTACATTCTTTGCCTGTAGCTTTTCGCGCTGAGATAATTCTAATTGTTTCGCCGCCGTCTCTCTCGCAATGCACTACGATAAGTATTCTAGATTTAACGCTTTTCCCTAACATCAAGAATCGATCTTCTTCGCTAAAATTCTCAGAGTCATAGAATTGCTGTGCGTATTCATCGAAAAAGACTGAACGCGCTTCTTCAAATGAAACCTTATGTTTCTTATTATTTGAAGCGGCCTTTTCATCATCCCATTCGAAATCCATCATACATACATTATATGTATATAAATGAGATGAGCAAATGAAATCTCAGTAACGCCCGGCAAACGGGCGCACAAAGTGCGTCCGAGCGAAGCGGTAGTGTTTCGCCTTGTTATACATCAGCTAATTTCTCCAGATTTCAGTTTTCTGGAATCTGCCATCCACCATTCACACATATCCCAATTCTCTAATTTCGTGGCTTCGTTACCCATGCTCTTTTTAATTTCTAGCAAAAAATGCCCAAGCAAGATCACCATACTTTTAAGGTTGTCGCTTTTCTTCTGATTTTCTTCATCATAGAAGTATTGCATTAATTCATTGTATGCCAG
>CAZFVP010000017.1:0-1367 GCA_964522345.1 uncultured Gammaproteobacteria bacterium
TCTAAGAACTTAGCATCTTTACCCAAGACAAGGCGGCGTTTGTTTTTCAATGCAGCTTCTAATATCTGTTCTGCCGCTGAGGCTGCCGTTGTCATCGCTATTTCTTCGAAGTCATTTTTGAGCTTAAGTGATTCTGCGTTAAGTTTTTTGCTTACGCGGGCGTTCGTGGCAATTGATGTTTTTACGCCACCTGGGTGAACGGAGGTGCAGCTAATGTGGCTACCGGCCATATCTAATTCCTGGCGTAGTGATTCGGTCATGCCCCGAACCGCGAATTTACTAGCGTTGTAGGCCGACTGTTCAGGTACTCCAATTAAGCCAAACAAGCTGGAGATATTAATGATGTGGCCCCATTTTGAGGTTTCCAATATTGGTAGAAACGCTTTAGTGCCGTATAGCACTCCAGAAAAATTGATGCTCATTAACCATTCAAAGTCATCAACGCTGGTTTCGCTCAAAGTGCCTGAAGACAGGGCAACACCTGCATTATTAATGACTAGATTTACCGAGCCGAAGTCGGATTTTGTTTGTTCCGCATAGGCGAAGACCTCATCTCTATTGGATACGTCTAGAGGGTTAGCGACGACTTTAATGTTTTTCTTTTCTACCAAGTTAAGCGTTTCTGCTAAGCTGTCAGCGTTGATATCTGATATAGCGAGTGACGCTCCAGCGTCAGCGAGCTTGACCGCGAGTTGACGACCAATTCCGCTCCCCGCTCCCGTTATTACAGCAACTGCACCGTTAAATTTATTCATAATCTATATTGCCTCGCTCAAGCTTGTATTTAGCTGATCGTCTGAAAGGTTAAGTAAGATCTCAGTTAACCAGCGGCGAAAGTGTGCCCGACTATTCTGGTTGTTGCCAAAGCCGAGTGCGCCTTTAACATCTTGGCCTGAAACCACCTCCCCGACAAGAGCCAAGGTTATCAGCATGACTAATCGGTTGGTGTTGTCGAGATTAGCATCTGAGTCGATTGTTTGACGTAAGCTATGTGACAGCTGAACGATTCGTTCCATATTTGATTTCAACGAGCTTTCAGCGCCACTTAAGTGCAGCCAGACGGCGGCTTTCCCTTCATCGCCTGGGTATGCGGTGTCTAGTACATGAGTCATTGCATCTACGCGATCTTCTGGTGACGCTTGAGTTGCCTGCTTAATAGCCTCAGTAACACGGTCGGTTGACCTTTGATCTACACGTTGTGCGAGTGCGTTAATTAGGCCCTCTCTTGAACCAAAGTGATGGATAATATTTGGGTGAGCCATGCCCGCTTTTTTAGCAACGGCACTAATTCTCAAACCGGCAGGCCCGACGGCAACAATTACCTCTTCGGCAGCATCAAGAATAACTTCTTGCGCTTGTTCTGGTGA
>CAZFVP010000017.1:1467-3095 GCA_964522345.1 uncultured Gammaproteobacteria bacterium
TCCATTTTATTACGATGGCAATAGTTGTATTAGTGCGATGTGGGTTGCTTTATCGGCTAGTTTTCCTGCCGGTGAAGGCGAGTTTATAAAATCTGTCAGATTATTCGAGGATCAAATTCAAGACCCGAAATTAAAATCTGAAGTGGCTGATTTTGCGCAACAAGAAGCACATCATTCTCTACAGCATCGTCACATCAATAAAATGTTTGATGATCTAGGTTATAAGACTGGCGAGTTAAATGATTTTTTCAAGCGCGAGCTTAAAAAGCGAGAGCAGCAATGGTCACCCGAAAAACGCTTAGCCAGAACCGTTTGTGCTGAGCATGTAACCGCAGTAATGGCAAATCATGCACTGACACACCCAGAGCATATGGCACGCTTTCCTGAATCGTTTCGAAACTTGTTTTTGTGGCATGCGATCGAAGAAATAGAACATAAGTCTGTGGCGTTTGACGTGTATCAAGCATGTGTCGGCGATCAAAAACTATTGCGTAAACAGTATAAACTTTTCACGCGCTTCGAATTTCCATATAGCGTGTGGATGTCGAGTCGCTTTCTGCTTAAAGAGCTAAGTCATAAAGTTACATGGAAAGAGCGTAAGGGGCTTTGGGGTCATCTGTATGGCGAAGGAGGCTTGATTGGTGATATGAAGAGTCTTTATAAACAATTTTTAGTCAAAGGCTTTCACCCTTGGGACCATGATGATTCTGAGCTGGTTGAAACATGGAAAGAAAAGCTGGCGCCCTATTTTGTTGACCATTCGGCAGCAAAATGACGACTGCGCACTACGACGCAATTATTATTGGTGCTGGCATTTCTGGCATCAGTGCAGCGTATCACTTACAAAAATATAATAAGACAAAAAGCTTTAAGGTTTTAGAGCGTCGCCGAGCTCTAGGTGGCACCTGGGATTTATTTAATTATCCAGGTATCCGCTCAGACTCCGACATGTATACCTTTGGTTTCTCGTTTCGCCTTTGGGAGGGCGAGTCGGCTATTGCTGAAAAGGATAAAATTATTAATTATCTTACTGACACAGTAAATGAGTATGGCATTGATAAGCGCATTCAATACGGTGTTGAGATCGTTAAAGCGAATTGGTCTACCGAAAATTCCCTATGGACTTTAGAAGCGAATGATGGGGCAATTTTCACCTGTAATTATATTTACATGTGCGCTGGCTACTATAACTATGATCAAGCCCACGAACCTAAGTTTGACGGTTTGGAGCAGTTTAAGGGTGAGGTGCTCCATCCGCAGTTTTGGCCTAAAGATGCCGATTACGCTGACAAAAATGTCGTGATAATTGGTAGCGGAGCAACTGCGGTTACACTGTTGCCGAATATGGCTAAAACAGCCAAGCATGTGACCATGTTGCAGCGCTCTCCGACCTATCTTGGGTCAAAGTCAGCGGTTGACCCTATTGCTAATAATTTGAGAAAGTGGTTTGGCCGCTGGGCTGCTAGGTGGTGGTTTATTTTGACCAATATGGTGATTTATTGGTATTGCAGAACGTGGCCAGAGCGAGCTAAAGCAAAAATTATTGACGAGGTTAAAGATGAGCTTGGCGATAAGTTTGATGCTAAGCATTTCACGCCTAATTATAAACCGTGGGATCAACGGGTTTG
>CAZFVP010000017.1:3195-14655 GCA_964522345.1 uncultured Gammaproteobacteria bacterium
AGTTTGATGCTAAGCATTTCACGCCTAATTATAAACCGTGGGATCAACGGGTTTGTCTCTGTCCCGACGCCGATTTCTTCGAGGCAATGAAAGCTGAAAAAGCCAGTGTAGAGACTGATCATATAGCTGGCTTTCACCAAGGAGGTATCTCCTTGAAATCGGGTAAGGCTCTGGATGCTGATGTGATTGTTACCGCCACGGGTTTAAAGATGCAATTCTTTGGCGGCATCGACTTTATTGTAGACGGTAAGCGGCTGATTGCGAATGAGGCCTATGCGTATAAAGGTATGATGATCAGTGGTGTGCCTAATACCTTTCTAGCTGTTGGCTATACAAATGCGTCATGGACGCTAAAAATTGATTTAACCAATCGTTACGCGAGTCGGTTAATCAATTACATGGATAGAAAAGGCTACAAACAAGCGTGCGCAACAACAACGTCGGGAATGGAGGACGTTGACCTTATGGACCTGACTTCAGGCTATATTCAACGTTCTTTAAACATGCTGCCCAAGCAATCAGTGAATAAACCATGGCGATTAAATCAAAACTTTATTCTTGATAATATCGCACTGCGTTTCTCCTCGGTGGATGACGAAGAAATGGTGTTTAGTTAAGGGCGTTCCTTTAGTTTGCTAAGCATTACTGATCAATTTTTCAAGTGCTTGTAATAAGGCATCCATCTGCTGATCAGTGCCAATACTGATGCGCAAAAATTCGTTAATACGAGGCTTGTTAAAATATCGAACAATGATGTTCTGCTCTCGAAGTGCGAGAAATATTTTTTCAGCGTTGAGTGTGGTGTGCTTTGCAAACACAAAGTTAGCACTTGATGGCAATACCTGAAACCCAAGATCGACCATCGCTCGACTTGTTCTTTCTCGTGTGGCATTAACTTTGGCAACGGTTTGCTTTAGATATTCGTCATCCTTAAACGCCGCGGCTGCGCCAGCAATGGCTAGTGAGTCTAAGGCGTACGGATGAAAGCTATTTTTAACACGCTCAAGACCTTCAATTAAATCAGCCTGACCCACGGCGATGCCGACCCTTAACCCGGCTAATGATCGTGATTTAGAGAGCGTCTGTGTCACCAACAGGTTGGGGTAGCGTTCGACTAAACGTATTGCGCTGTCATTTGAGAAGTCTACATATGCCTCGTCTACCACAATAACCGAGTCGGGGTTACTTTCGAGCATGAGTGCTACGTTTTCAATTGATAGCGCAATGCCCGTCGGCGCATTGGGGTTGGCAAAAATAATTCCACCGTTGTCGCGAACATAGTCATCGATACGGATCGTGAAGTCGTCGCCTAAGGGGATTTGAATATAGTCGATATCAAAGAGTTTGCAATAGACCGGATAAAAGCTATAGGTTATATCTGGAAACAGCAGAGGCTTATCTTGTTTGAGTAAGCCGCGGAAAACATGTGCCAAGACTTCGTCAGAACTATTGCCGACGAAGACCATATTGTTGTCGACACCAAAGTACTCGGCGATGGTTTCTTTGAGTTCATCCGCATTGGGGTCTGGATACTTACGCAAATCATCACTATTTGCGCCAGCGATCGCCCTAGTCACCATTGGCGATGGACCGTAAGGGTTCTCATTGGTGTTTAGCTTAATGAGATCACTGATTTTCGGCTGTTCCCCCGGGGTATACGGGGTGAGTTGTTTAACTATATTTGACCAATAGCGGCTCATATTGACTCTAGTGATTTGTTAAATGAAACTCCCCGCGGCAAGCAGCGGGGTATCTTTTTGCATGCAAAAATCTATTTCGTGGCAAGCCACGGGGAATTTAACCCTCGCAAGCGATTAAAGAAACGGAACTCGGTTTGATGCTCGGGCAGGCGAGCGGCGGTTCAGCTATTGTTAATACTAACATTGCTATATTTGAATGCGAAGCTAGAGTTCGTTGACGATTCATATTTCGATTCTCGCTGAAAATGAATTGTTAACAGACCCTAATGATTCTCGAGTTTAACTACTAATTGGTCAGTTTACCGAACTATCAATTCAAAGCTGAATTCAACTTTATGTTAAGGGCGGAGCTGGTACACTGTTTACCGCCAAATAAATTTTACGATGGCCGATCGGGGGCTAATTATGACATTGAAATTACGATCAACTCTTGCGATTTTCGCATCAGCAATTGCTGTTTCGGGTGCTGTCCATGCGCAGAAAAATTATCAGAGGTCGATAGACTATGGTGTGACCATTTATGAACACTGTGACTTTCGCGGTAAAAGCCAAACCTTGAAGCCAGGAGAGTACTCGAGTTTGCGTGGCATTGGTTTTGGTAACGATAGTGTGTCGTCTATTCGCGTGCCCCGCGGCAATGAAGCTGTAATTTATCGCGATGATGACTTTCGCGGTTCGTATGCTCGTATTGATAAAGATATTCGGTGTTTCGATAAGCAGTGGAATGATGAGGCAAGTTCTATCAGTGTTCGTGAAATAGATTACGATAACCGAGATGACGGCCGATATAGCCGCAACGATAATCGCGATTATAATAACAATGGCTACGACGGTCGTGACTATGATAATCGCAGTCGGGATAATCGAAACCGAGGTGGTTATAAGAACCGTCAAAATCAGGTAAAAGTAACTGCAAAAAATGTATCACACGTGGTATTTGACGGATTCTCATTGCAGCAAGTTGCTAAAAATCAGTGGTCACTGGACCGTAATCGTGGCGCATCAAAACAGTATCAAGAAGTACGTCGTGATCGAGATACAGTTTATTTAGAAAACCAATATACTGCTGAACGAGTTCGCATCGATCTTTTTGCAAATGATGTTACGTTTGTTAATCGAGACGGTCGGCTGCAACGTTATACCATTAACAGAAAAAATACCGCGATAGAGCCAAACGTTCGAGGTTTTGATAAAAGGAATATACGATCAGAGTGCTTCAACTTTAAGGCGTATACCAAAGGTGGCAATGCCGGAGTTCGTTTTGCTGGTAAAAAGGAGTTTTATCGCTTTAACACAAAAGTCAGCACTGGCCGTATTTGCCACAGAGGTTCATTGGTAATGGAGATTGGAAAAACTAGACCAGATATAGATGCCGTGGTTGTTATAAACGGAAACTCCTTTCGTTTTTCCGCCGGTGAAAAAGAGGATCGACTTTTAAATAACTGGTATCGCAAAAATATAGAGCTTAATGTTGGTAGATAGGTCTACGCGTTGAATAAGATTTTTACAGCAGACAATATTGTCGAAGTCGGTTTAGTACGCAGCTTCTTGGAACAAAACGATATTCCGAGTGAGCTGCGTAATCACCATAGCTCGAGTTTACTAGGCGAAATTCCCTTTACTAGCATCTGGCCCGAGCTTTGGGTTGAGAAAAGTCTCGCAGAGAAAGCAAAGGCGTTAATTGCAGAACTCAAGCGCGAGGATGTAAGTGGCCCTGATTGGGGTTGTGGCAAGTGTGATGAGTCAAATCCGGCTAATTTTGATATCTGTTGGCAATGTGGACACTCTCAATCGCCTGACGCTAGTTCAAATACTTCTTAAATCGGCAGAGCAAATGAGTTGCGTTTTTAAAATGATACTCTTATGAATTAGAAAAGAGGCCTCTTGAAAATTTATAAAACGGCACCAAAAGACAGCTATGCCATTTTTTATACTTGTTTTTCTATTCATCGCCGTTCCGGTTGCTGAAATCAGTTTGCTGATTCGAGTTGGTGGTGCCATAGGCCCATTAAACACAATCATATTTGTCATATTTACAGCAGTGCTCGGAGCGTATTTGGTGCGCCAGCAAGGTTTTGCCACGTTCACCAAGCTCCAACAAGAGACCAACGCTGGCCGTGTTCCTGCAATGCAGATCGCTGAAGGAGTTGCGTTACTGTTTGCCGGGGCGGTTCTAATGACACCTGGTTTCATCACAGACGCGGTTGGTTTTGCGATTCTTATCCCACCTGTCCGACAAGCGTTGATCGCTTGGGCGGCTAAAAATATGTTTAAAGGATCAACGGCTGGTGTTTATACGGCATCAACATCGCCGGCAAATAATTCTGTGGATCACGGTGATGTCATAGAAGGTGAATACACTAGCGCTTCAGATGAGCAGAAATAAAACACCTTAGAGTATTGACTTTGCTGGCTTCGTCCATATTATTAGCACTCTCTATCGTAGAGTGCTAAATCACTTCTCGTAGACTTTATTTAATCGCATGTGAGAGTTACATTTCTCGTGGCTTGCCACTAAATAGATTTTCACATGTAAAAGATACCTCGCTGCTTGTGGTGAGGGTTTTCATTTAACTTTACCCCTTTTTGGAGGCACAACGAATGGCTATTCGTCCACTTCATGACCGCGTTCTAGTTCGTCGTAACGAAGAAGAAGCAACTTCTGCTGGCGGCATCATCCTTACTGAATCAGCAAAAGAAAAACCATCTGAAGGCGAAATCATCGCCGCTGGCAATGGAAAAATTTTAGAGAGCGGTGACGTTCGACCTTTAGACGTTAAGGTTGGCGACAAAATTCTTTTCGGAAAGTACGCAGGTACTGAAGTAAAAGTTGACGGCGAAGACCTATTAGTAATGCGTGAAGACGACATCGTCGGCGTTGTTGAATAGAACTCCCGCTTTTTCCCTCATGGCCTTGCCTGAGACAGAAATCGTGATCTCTCTAGATCAGTATTGAAATAAAACATTTAAACATAGGAATTTATCATGTCAGCAAAAGACGTAAAATTCGGTGATGACGCACGCGCGAAAATTTTAAGCGGCGTTAACATATTGGCAGATGCCGTTAAAGTAACTCTTGGCCCTAAAGGTCGTAACGTTGTTTTGGATAAGGCGTTTGGCGCTCCAACCGTTACTAAAGACGGTGTGTCTGTAGCGAAAGAAATTGAGCTTGAAGACAACTTCGAAAACATGGGCGCTCAGCTTGTCAAAGAAGTGGCTTCAAAAACTAATGATGTTGCTGGTGACGGAACAACGACAGCGACCGTTCTAGCGCAAGCTATGGTTCGTGAAGGTTTGAAAGCGGTCGCCGCTGGCATGAACCCAATGGACCTGAAGCGCGGTATCGACAAAGCAGTTACTGCCGCCGTTGGATCATTGCAGGACCTTTCTAAGCCTTGCGAAGACGCGAAAGAAATCGCCCAAGTAGGTACTGTATCTGCAAACTCTGATGAATCTGTTGGTAATATCATTGCCGAAGCAATGGACAAAGTTGGCAAAGAAGGTGTTATTACCGTTGAAGAAGGCCAATCTCTTGAGAACGAGTTAGACGTTGTTGAAGGTATGCAATTCGATCGTGGCTACTTGTCGCCTTACTTTGCCAACAAGCAAGACACAATGATTGCTGATCTTGAAAGTCCATTAATCTTGTTACACGACAAGAAAATCTCAAACATCCGTGATTTGCTACCGACCCTTGAAGCGGTTGCTAAAGCAGGTCGCCCACTTTTAATTATCGCTGAAGACGTTGAAGGCGAAGCGTTAGCGACCTTAGTTGTTAACAACATTCGCGGCATCGTGAAAGTATGTGCTGTTAAAGCGCCAGGCTTTGGCGACCGTCGTAAAGCGATGTTGGAAGACATCGCTGTATTAACGGGTGGCAAAGTTGTTTCTGAAGAGATTGGCATGAGCCTAGAAAGCATCACTTTGGAAGATCTCGGTTCTGCAAAGCGCGTTCAAGTATCTAAAGAGAACAGCACCATTATCGATGGTATAGGCGACGCAGCTCAAATCTCTGACCGTGTTAACCAAATTCGTGCACAAATCGAAGAATCTTCTTCTGATTACGACCGCGAGAAAATGCAAGAGCGCGTAGCTAAATTGGCTGGCGGCGTCGCATTGATCAAAGTTGGTGCTGCGACTGAAGTTGAAATGAAAGAGAAGAAAGCACGTGTTGAAGACGCGTTGCACGCAACTCGCGCAGCGGTTGAAGAAGGTGTAGTACCTGGCGGCGGTGTTGCTTTAGTTCGTACTCTCGATTCAGTTGCAAAAGTGAAAGGCGACAACGCTGACCAAGATGCAGGTGTTAAAGCTATTTTGAAAGCAATCGAATCGCCGCTACGTCAAATCGTAGACAATGGTGGTGACGATGCCTCTGTGGTATTGAATGAAGTGCGTAATAACAAAGGCACTTTTGGTTACAACGCTGGTACAGGTGAGTACGGCGACATGATCGAAATGGGTATTCTTGACCCAACATTGGTAACCCGTACTGCATTGCAACATGCAGCATCAATTGCCAGCATGATCATTACTACTGAAGCAATGATTACTGATGCACCACAAGAAGCAGCAGCGGCTCCTGCAATGCCTGATATGGGCGGCATGGGTGGTATGGGCGGCATGATGTAAGCGATGCTTATTTAGTGTTTTCTAGCTAAAATAGAAGCCCCGATCAGGAAACTGATCGGGGCTTTTTTTATCAAATACGCTTTTGATACTTGGGGCGTAGACGCGCTTATTCGACGTACATGTGCATGCGGTTCGTGTGAATAGGTCGTCAAAGTTGGTTAGAATAGGCCTAATTTCGCTACCTTATTTATGATAAACGTGAGTGGTCACTTAAACGGGAGAACACAGATGAGTAACGCGCCATATCAAGGTCAATGCTTATGCGGTGACATACAATACGAGGCGGACCGCCTTGAAGGTAAAATGGGGCATTGTCATTGCACTATGTGTCGAAAATTTCATGGGGCCGTATTTTCTAGTTATGGAGCGGTTGCTCAAGAAGAATTCAGGTGGCTTCAAGGGGAGAACCTATTACAAACGTATAGGGCTGAGAACGGTACTAAGCGGAAGTTTTGTCGCGAATGCGGTTCTAGCATGATATTCGAATCTAAGAATGATAGTGGTCTAATTGAGTTTTCCTTAGCGACACTGGATGTTGCTCCGCCTATCTCTGCTGACGCACACATTTACACTGCTACCAAGGTGGACTGGTTCTGTATTAATGGTGATGGGTTGCCAAAATATTTGTACGGGCGCAGTTAACTTATGCAAACAACAACTAAGAAAATTGTCAGCGTTACCAATGATGGACATGGTGCTTCTTTCTTTAGTGCTCGTGAGATTGCACTTAGTGGGTCTTCGCACTGGATGTTGTCGGATCAACAGCAAGCACTAAATTTTAGATTGCGATTTAGTGAGAACGGTTATGAATCTGATTGGCATGTCGCCGGAGACCCGACTTTGCTGTTAATTCTGCGAGGCTCAATAGAAATAGAGTTACGAGATGGCTCATCAAAAGTATTTTCAGCGGGTGAATTATTTATTGCTGAAGATTATCTAGACGATGGAGTCGCTTTCGATGTTGAATTAGCCGGTCATCGAGCACGAGTGTTGGGCGGTGACGAATTACAAGCGTTACATTTGAAGCTCAGCAAACGTTAATTACAATTTACTAAGATAGGAGTATGGTAGTAGTAATTGAATTGGCTTTTTGAAGATAGGTTGTTTTGGGGGTGCGTTAGCTTAATGAATAAAAACAATAGAACCAATCTCACTCGTCGGACGTTTGTTACAGGGCTCGGAGCAAGTGCGGGTTTTCTGGTAGCTAATGGAGGGCTACCTGATTGGAGCAATGGCGACGTATTTGAAAAGCTTTCGTATACGGAGGCCTTGAGCTTGCTTGACGCAAGTTTAACGCCTGAGCAGCGAGCTCTCGTAGTTTTGCCTTGGAATCATCCTAGTCGTCAAATTACTAACACTGTTGCTATTCATAAGAGTCCACATGTGGGTACCATGTTCGATATCAATCAAGTGGCGTTGGTTTGGCAATTATATAGCACAATGTTGTCCAGCCAAGGTAGGCAGTGGTTTCGTAATACCACTCGTTTAGAAGGTAAGTTCGAAGGTTCTAACTTTAAAATCTATAGCGATGCCGTTAGAGGGCAATTAGCAAGTAGTGCTAATACCGTTACAATGCTCAACGGCGGGCATTATATGTTGCGTTATGGGGAGAGGCTCCCTACTGACCAAGATTATGTATTTGGTGGGCCAATTTCTTACGGTCAACAGTTGGGAAATAATCGCTTTAAGGTCGAAGGAAATGCCTTTAAAGCGCATGGAGACGCGGTTAATGACTTTCGAGCGTCCTTGAGTTTACACGAGAGTTCTATGGCATACCAAAGCTCTACTCCAATGGAGCTTGTTACTCAGCCGCAAGGCTACAATGGCAAATTTACAGGTGTGCGAATTGGTGATACCTCACCGGAAGCGCAAGCGTTAGCAAAAGAGATGTTGGTGACCTTATTCGCGGCGTACCCTGAATCTCAGCAGCGTGATGCATTTAGTGCAATAGAACAAAATGGCGGTATTGAATCGTTATACGTAGCCTTGTATCGAGATTATAGTTTTTTTGAAAATGGCGAGCGTTTAGCAGACAGTACTCAGAACAGCTCAGTTAGGCGTGAGCAAGCTTATAGTCAGGTGTGGCGTATAGAAGGTCCGGCGTGTGTCATTCACTTTCAAGGCTACCCGCATGTTCATGCCTATATTAATGTAGTGCGTGACCCAAGCAAAATTGCCATAGGTGAAGTTGTTGCTGAGACATCCACTAGTCTTGAGGGCGATCGTGTACAAGCATTATTGCTGTCAGCGCTGCGTTTTAGCACTGGCGAACGTTTGGCCTATTTTCCAATGCCTCCCGCAGGGCGTTTACCTGCGGGCTTGGTTTCAAGTGGTAGTCTTTATGCCTTAGACCCATTTGATAACTACGCTGTTGTGGTAGAGGTTAAAGAATCTGCAATGACCCCAAAACTAAAAGCAAGTTTGCTCGCACAAGGAGAGACATTAAACGCCTCAAAAACCATTCGGTTTGCGACGCCGAGTTATATGCTTGAAGATGCACGTGAACTAGGCGCTATTGAAAAAGTAATTTCTCGAGGGGATTCATTACGTGAAGCGTTGATTGAGTTGGTTAGGGGCGATTCAGATATTCTCCATGTTTAAAGTACAAAAAAATGCTAACGCGGGTGATTTACTAATAGGCTTAAGCGTTTTGATTCTAGCCGTTGCGGCATTTTATTTTTCTGTCAGTTGGTCTTTTCGATTACCCGAAGAATATAGTGAACTAGCTTGGAAGATTAATTTTGATCGAGTTACGGTTGTGTTCGCAGCAGGGTTTGCGCTCACAATGAGTTTGGCGTCGAAGCATTATTCTATGTCTATTGCCCGACAGTTTAGTGTATATGTACTTGTTGTATTCGCGACGGCAGGGTTCGTGTTAGGGCTGATATTTACATTGCCGTTGGTAGCGTGTTTATTAACCGCATTGATATTCGGTGTTCTTGGTTTTTCCTTAAGTAATACTTTGAAAATCGAATCGAGCATTGGGAATTTAGCTTTAGGCTTTAGTTTATACCTAACATTTTTTATTAGTGCGTTAGTCTATCTAGCGGCACTTGTATATGCGGATGGAATCGGCGAGTTTGCCTTATGGTTACTATCTGATGTTAATCGAGTTGGTGTTAATGGTTACCTCGCATTCGCTTTGGTATTTGTATTAGCGTTTTGGGCAGCGTTTGACCAGCAACGGGAATTGCCAACGCTGTTGCTATTAGGTGTTTCACTCGGTCTACTCGGACCAATTATGTTTGTCGGCTGCGTAATTCCAATGTTGGTAAAGCATCTTGACTTGAGCGCACGCGCTCACACTCTTGTTTCTGGCTTATTCGGGGGAATTGTTCTTCTAGTGATGGCTACTTCGAGTAACCTTATTTTTGGAGGCTATGCTCCAGCGCTTATTGTTCCTCTAGGATTTGTCGGCATTCCAATATTGCTATGGTTAAATCGAACACCTGAAAAAGGTTCAATAATAAACGTGATAGAAGTATCGTTAATTCTGGTTTCTATGCTTGTCAGCATTGTGGTGCTGAATCATCTAGCTGCTTTTGCGCAAAGCCAGGCTTAGTGTGACCTTTGCAGTAAACCCCTTTTGCTGGGTCGAATTGCGGTGTTGAGATCGCCTTCAAATCGTCAATTATTCGACTAAACTCGCTTTCTATCCGCGAGACTTTTCCTTGTCTTTGAATAGAATAATGCACGACTATTTTTGCGGGCCGCTTAACATAATAAAAAGCCAGCGATGCAAGACTGCATCGCTGGCTTAATTTATACCGCAGCAGGCATATTGTTAATGCTTGCCTAGTTTTTCGGTTTTGATATTACAATTAAAATGACTTGCTTATTGAAAACACAATTCGGTCATCGGCTGCATCAATATCATCAAGGTCTGTTCCGTAATACGTTAACGCTAGGTCTACACCAGCAGTTGAGGTGGTCAATGCCGCTGAATAATCAATATAACTATCTTCACCAGCATCAAAAAAATCATCGGCATCAGCGTCACTGAAGCCAACATGAAGGTCTAGGCCAAAATTTTCAGAAAGACCAATAGAATAATCAGCGTTTAAAACAATCGCTGAATCATCTGAACCAAAATAATCTGGCGAATAAATTAAGCCTAGGCTCAAATTATTGCTAAAACTAACACTAGCTTGAAATTCTGAGTAATTTAGAGAGTCAGTTTCACCAGGGTATACGTAATAAACATAGGTTAAATCCAGAGTCGTGTCTCCAGAAAGTTCAAAGCCATAACCTGCGTACAGATCAATTTCGGCAGACGCGTCATCTCCGAAGTTTACGTTAGATGCCCATGTGCCGATCGAGAAACCGTTATCGAATGAATAATCGAAGCCACCTGAAATTGCTGGATCTTCATCGGTTTGAGAAAAGCCTCTAAAAACGTAATCGGTTGCTAAGGCGACATTTGCCTCTACTTCTGCTGCATCAGCGAAGTTGCTTGAAAGTGCGGCACTGAGCATCAGCCCGCTAATAATAGTTTTTTTAAATTTCATTGTAATGCCCCTTAAGTACTCTCTCTTTAGTTGTTTAAATAATATATTACTTAGCGTATCAATTAATTTTAATTGATAAACGTCTATTAAATTTGGCTTATTCTAACGCTTAATTAAATTTAATACCTAGCCTGTTTCGTCGTTAGTATCGATGTTTTACAATTGGCGAGGTTGCTGTATTTCCCTACTTTGTAGCGCGATTTTTTTATTGTACCTGATCTCGATTTGATCATAGTTATTTGGGTGTTTGGCTTTCAGGTGTTGACGTATCTCATTCTCTATGAGTTGGTATATAGAACGTAGCTGTTCGTCTTCAATCAAGGCTGCATAAGCCGCTACGGTATTGAGCACGTGAGGTTGATGCAGTCGAATAACGACGCCATGTTTTGCATGAATGGCTCGGCTAAACTTGCTAACCAGCATAATGCATGCGATGCCAACGTCTTGGACGCGTACCCTCACTAATTCTATTTTTTTCCCCGTCATCACACAAACTTGCTAGCGCATTTTTATTGCACTAGTACCCTTAAAATTTGACTTAAACCAACCTTCCCCATTGTTCGCTGCGAAACACATCTTTAATATGCTTGCTACGAAAGCAAGTTAATACTGCCACCCAAATT
>CAZFVP010000017.1:14755-19533 GCA_964522345.1 uncultured Gammaproteobacteria bacterium
CTAACTTGAGTTTGCCGGAATCAAAGCGAGTAATTGATGAGTTAAGTGCTTTTAAAAGCGGCAAATCAGTTCAAGTTGCTGGCGATGTCATCGATACCTATACACTCGCTGGCTTTTTGTCGCCTGAAACCTCAAGCCTAGATGGTCTTGTTGAAAACTTGAAAGCAGCGGATTTAGAGAACGCGAGTAAATCAGCCGCAACTTTATCTACGAACATCAAGCGTCGCTTAGCAAAAAAACTCAAACTTACTAATTACCTACAAATAGCAGCGGCAATTATCGCCGTGGTCGTTTATTTGCTAGGGATTATTCCGATGATTCTACAATTATCGGATTCTGAAGAAACCGAAGTGCAAGCCGTCGATGAAACCAAAGGCATTATGAGCACGGTGACAGAAGGATTGTTTCTGCTTGATCATGATTACCAAATAGGTTTGGAACAATCGGCCTCGCTTAAACAAATGTTTAAGACCGAGCGAGACTTAGAAGGCGATTTCTTTGACTTTATCGGACAATACGTTTCACCTCATACCGTTCAAACCGCGCGTGAATTTTTAGGTTTGTTATATGGTGACCGAGTTAAGGAGAAGCTGGTTAAAGATTTGAACCCTCTTAATGAAGTAGAGATTAATTTAGTCCGCCGCGACGGCAGTTACGAGAGCCGTTACTTAGACTTTCAGTTCAACCGAGTGATGGAAGGAGACACTCTAAAACAGTTGCTTGTATCGGTAACCGACGAAACTAGACGAGTTTTGCTTGAGAGAGAATTGGCCGAGACCAAAGAAGAACAAGAAGCTCAAATGGACCTTTTGTTTCGTATTTTGCAAGTTGATCAAGGTCAGCTTAGAGCGTTTTTTGCAACCGCCGAGACAGACTTAGTAAGCGTTAATTCCACACTTGAAGCCCGTGGTCATGGCGATGCAGAGATTCGCAAAAAAGTATTGGAGATATCTAGGACAATTCACAAACTCAAAGGCGACGCCGCTGCACTGGGCTTACATAAATTTGAATTTATTGCGCATGCCTTAGAGGAAGAGTTGGTAACCGCTAAATCCACTACTGAGACGTTAACAGGTAAGTCACTATTGCCGGCTATTACCAAGCTTAAAGATCTTTTTTCAGAGCTTGAGCAAATGCAGAGCTTGGTTGAGAAATTAGGCCAAGGTCAAACTCAAGAGTTATTAACTAGCAGTTCGAATACGACGCCGAGTGTTGACCAACCTTCAGAGAAAAATGGCTTGGCAGGAGTACTGCATGATCTAGTCAAAACGGTGAGTGACCGAAACGAAAAGCGAGCTCATTTGAGCACTTTTGGCCTTACTCTTGATGATCTCCCTGACGCATTGCAAGAACCAATGCAAAGCATGGCCGTGCAATTGGTTAGAAATAGTGTGGTGCACGGTGCACTATTGCCTGAAGAGCGGATTAATTCTGGGAAGACTGACTATATAAATATCACTGCCAGTCTTAATGAAACAGATGAAGCCTATACCTTGTTGGTACGTGATGATGGTGAAGGTTTTGATAACCAAGCTATTTTAGATCGAGCGATTGAATTGGGGATTATTAAAACCGAACAACTTGACCGGATTAATGTGGAACAAGCTTTTAAATTGATTTTTCACCCTAGTTTCAGTCGTTTGTCGGAAGCGAATTTAGACGGAGGGCGGGGTGTTGGCTTAGACGTTGTTCATACCATGGCGAAAGAACTGGGTGGCGGAATAAGTGTTCAGCATAAACACGGCCGATTTTGTCAATTTAAGGTGGCTATACCTAAAGCCTGACGCCTTTAATACATTCAGTGGGTGAGTTCAGCAATTAACGAATTATAAACGGGGTTAAACCAATGAAGTTTATGGTAGTCGATGACTCAATGGTCATCAGAGAGAAAATTCAAAACGTTTTAAAAGACGAAGATTTTGAAATAGTGGGTACAGCGCAAAATGGCGTTGAAGCGGTTGAGCAATTCAAGGTTTTGAAACCAAGAGTCATGACCTTGGATATCACCATGCCGTTGATGGATGGGATTGAAACGATCAAAGAAATAATTGCGCTTGATACCGATGTGAGAATTCTAGTGGTGTCGGCGCTCGCTGATAAAAGTACATTGATTCAAGCAATGCATCTTGGCGCTTACGGTTTTTTGTGTAAGCCATTCCGAGATGTGGAGCTCATTGAGGCAATTGAAGAATTAATAGAGGACATTGTTTAATGAAGGAAGAAAGTTTAGAAGTTTTCGTTGATGGTTTAACAAACTACTTCGATAAAACAACATCGTCGACAGCCAAAGTCAGTACGCCGTTTTTGATACAACATATCAATGAGTATCTGAGTGATTACACCGGCATCATTGGTATCTCGGGTAATCATAAGGGTTCGGTATTTTTTACGGCTCCAAGAATCATGATCGTAAAGCTTATCTCTGAGATTGGTGTGCTTACGACTAAAGAAGAAAAGCTAATGGATCTGGTGGGTGAGATTAGCAATACAATTTCAGGTAATGCGCGTCGCACGTTTGGCGATCAATTTATGTTGTCAACGCCGGTCGTATTGCGCGGCAAGGGCGAGCAGCTGCATGTTCCAGACATAACCAGTATTTATGTAATACCCGTAGTTTGGAAGAACATGAGCGCTCATCTGATAATTAATTTAAATCAAGAGTAAGAAAATAGTGGGTGGGTTATGCGTCAATTTATTAAGTTATTAGTTGTTTTTTTGCTAACAACACCGTTGTTAGTCATTGCGCAAGAATCAAAGGCTGAATCAGTTGATACCTTGCAAGTATTGAGTTTTATCTGGATTGCAATTTGCTGTGCCATGGTATTAATCATGCAAGCTGGCTTTCTATTGGTGGAAGGCGGCATGGTGCGTTCTAAAAACGCGATCAACGTGATATTGAAAAACTTCACTGACGTCGGCCTAGGCACGGTTGGCTATTGGTTGTTCGGTTTTGGCCTCATGTATGGTGTAAATGAGACCGGCCTGATTGGCACGTCGGAGTTCTTCCCAACGTTTAGCGATACCGACCAGAGTTTGACTTTGCTCTACCAAATGATGTTTGCAGCAACAGCAGCCACGATTATGTCGGGTGCGGTAGCCGAGCGTTTTAGCTTTTTGCCTTACATTATTGGTGCCTTTTTCGTTACCTCGGTTATCTACCCGATCTACGGCTCATGGGCATGGGGTGGCAGTGGTGAACAACTTGGTTGGTTACGCGACTTAGGGTTTGTGGACGCTGCGGGCGCGACCGTGGTTCACTCCATCGGTGGCTGGTGTGCCTTAGGCGCACTGATTATTATTGGTCCAAGAACGGGTCGATTCAGCCGTAAAGGAGATGTGCATCAGATATCAGGCCACAGCCTGCCATACGTGGCGTTAGGCGGCTTTATATTATGGTTTGGTTGGTTTGGGTTTAACGGCGGTGCGGTAAACGAAGATTTTTCAAATCTTGGTCAAATTTTGCTAAACACTCACTTAGGCGCGATTGGCGGTATTTGTGGTGCCTTGGTGTGGTTAGCCATTACTAAGCGTGGTTTCTTAATGGTAATGATTGTTAACGGCGCCTTGGGCGGCTTAGTATCGGTTACCGCTGGTGTCGATAATTTAGCTCCCGGTTATGCACTCCTTTCCGGCCTATTAGGCGGTGCAATTGTTGTGTCATCCGCTGAAGTGTTAAATCGCTTTCGTATTGATGATGCAGTAGGGGCAATTTCAGTGCATGGGTTTTGTGGCGCTTGGGGTACTTTTGCCGTTGGTATGTTTTATCAAGGCGATATGTTTAATCCTGAGCGTATGGTTGCTCAAGTTATTGGTATTGTTGCAGCACTAGTTTGGGGTCTTGGCGCTTCGTATTTAGTGTTTAGCGCGCTAAATAAAGTAACCAAGCTTCGGGTATCTACTAAGATGGAACAACGCGGCTTGGATATCAGCGAACACAAAGAAATTGGTTATAGCGATTTTGTGATTACTCACGTTAAAGCAGATCAATAGGGTGCTGAATTTATGAGTGATACTTTAAAGTTGAATCAGCGCATCGTCTTTGCCGGCTTGACGCGTATGAGTAATGATAGAAACATTGTTAAATCGGCGTTTGTGCATTGGAACAAAAGTAATACCACTGCGCCTGTTGATATCTTTGATGTGGTTAGTAAGCTTGTTGATTACTTGGGCCTTGACGTGCTTGAGAAGAAAGCATTAATGCTGGGTTTGCATACCGCATCTTCTGAGTTATACGAGCACCTTAAACCTGTACCTGCGTATATTATAGGTGGCGAAGGCAGCCCTAGTAATATGGCAGAATCGCCGTCTGACAATACAACTGTTAAGGCTCAAGCGGCTCACTTAGAAGTGACCTCGCGTTACCTACAAACAGTTTCTTTGCTGGTCAAGCGTAACGACCCAAAGACTCATAAAGAGTTGATTAAGGCGGTTGCTGATGAGGGTTTGGGCGGTATGCGCAGTGAGGTATCCGGATGGGCGTCTGATGGTTTGAATAAGATTAAATTTGGCCCTCAGGTGAGCGTGCAACAGTGCCAAGACTTGGCTCACGAGTTTTATGTATTGGTATGCGACTTTATTGGCCCGGTCGAAACGGACATTATTGTCAATAAAGCGGTTAGCGACGTATCAAACTTAGATGAGTCGAGAGAGTTTAATCCGGCGAAACTTCTATAAGCAAGTGGGCGAGAAATGAAGCTTCTCGGTCATTCGCTCAACGCTTTGTCATAATGATCAAAGTGTTATCGTCCGAAGCGACGCATAATTGATTTTTAAATGAA
>CAZFVP010000017.1:19633-21545 GCA_964522345.1 uncultured Gammaproteobacteria bacterium
TGAAGTTTCTTAATTGGCAAAAGGTTTAAAGGTAAGAAATGTAATAGCGATGCTTACTTCAGAGCATCGTGGGGAGGGAAATGAATACTGTAGTTACAAATGTTTTAAAGTATTGCTTTATTATACTTGGGTTAATGGGTGGTCTAGAGGCTGCAATTGCGCAAGAAAGCGATGACCGACTAGGCGGATACTGGAAGAAAAAAGGAGCTTCAGTGTATATTAAAGTCGTTAATAATGAGGGAGTATATGAGGCGGAAATTGTCCGTAACGACTGGTTTCCAGGTTTGGTCGGGACTCGATTTTTTCACAATGTTGTGCCGGGTAAAAAAAACCGTTGGGTTGGTGAAGTAGATATTCCTGACTCTGAAAAAACTGGTAAAGCTACCTTAAGAATAAAAGCGTCTGGTGAACTAGCCTCACGGTTAAGGCCGGGTGGTAGCGCTATATGGCTACGTAGTGAACCAGTTGAAAAGCGGTATTAGTTTCTTACCTTTCGAGCCGAATTATTCTCGCAAAGCTCCCGCATTAGTGAGTGCCGACAATAAAACTAGCACAGGTTGTGGTGCTGCCTCCTAGGTTGAAGGTCATCATATCTCCAGCGTTTGCAATTTGTTGGCCTTGGTAGCTAAGCGTTGTTTGTTGAGCGCAGTCAAGTAGCATTCGAACGCCGGTAGCGCCGACTGGGTGCCCTTGGCCGATTAGGCCACCACTGGCGTTTATCGGTAGTTGGCCCCCAATCTGGGTGTCGCCATTTTCGATTGCCTTCCAAGCCTCCCCTGGAGCATATAAGCCGCAATGGTCGAGAATCATGTATTCGGTAATGTTAAAACAATCATGAACTTCGAGGCCGCTGATTTGTTCTATGCTTGTTAGGCCCGCGCGTTGAAGCGTTTGCTGAAATAACGTTTTAACATGAGGCAATAAGGTTTCTTTTCCTTGAGCAAGTTGGCGCTTCTGACTAAATTGCATGGGTGCATTTATGTGCCCCCAGCCTTTGATGTACGGAATATCGTCTACATTGATACCGGCTTGCTTAGCATAGGCTTGAGCGCGCTCAGCGGTTGCTAGAAACACCGTTACGGCACCATCGGTGATTTGGCCACAATCTAAGCGGCGAATATTGCCTGCGATTACTGGGTTGAGTTCATCATTGTCACTAAAGCTTTCAGCACTAACATTCCAATGGCGAGATTGTGCATTTGGATTATGTTTTGCATTGCCGTAATTTTTAGCTGAAATAGCCTCAAGATGCGCTTTGCTAATACCAAAGGTAGCTGAGTATTCATCGATGAGATCGCTAAACGCACATGGCCATACAGCCTTGGAATTAACCCACTCTTTACCGATCCAAGCTGCGCCAGCAAGCGGGTCTCCTTTCACCTCGGGCTCTTTAACTTTCATCATTTCTATCCCGACAACGCAAGCAAGATCATAACGGCCTGATTCTAGGTCGGCCATCGCTGCCATTACGGCCATTGAACCTGAGGCACACGCGGCCTCATGACTCGACGCTGGCAAATACGCTAAGCTTGGATGCACATGACCAAAGAAGCCCCCAAGATGAGCTTGACCTGTATACGAAGCTGAAACAAAATTGCCCACATGCCCAACTTGAATGTCAGCCGGGTCAAGTTTAGTTTTGTCTAAGGCACGCTGGACCGAATCGCTAAACAAATCAAAGATTGATTTTTGCTCACGACCCCAATTACGCGAAAAATCGCTTTGGTGACCACCGAGAATATAAATTCGAGAATCGCTCATGATTTTTACCTATTAGATGAATCTTATTCCTATAACTCTGATTGACAGTATAGCGTTAAGTGGTGAGCACGTTGTTTCGGCCTAAGTCTGCTTATCCGAAGATTGTGCAGCTCTCACCGTTGGCCCATCTGCCCAAGTGGCGTGAGTACCG
>CAZFVP010000018.1:0-11778 GCA_964522345.1 uncultured Gammaproteobacteria bacterium
CACTCCCGAAGGAACCGGATTTTGAATCCGGCGCGTCTACCAGTTCCGCCACCCCGGCAACTCACTGTGGAGCGGGATTATATATGTGTGTTGGGTGGCGTTTCAACGCTTTTATTGGATTATTTTAGACAAAAAAAACGCCGCTTAAAGAAGCGGCGTTAAATTAACAAAAAGAAGAGAGAGTTATGAAAAGAAATACTCATTTACATTTCATGCTTTAAATATAACCCTCACATGCCTCTTGATTTTGAGCTTTAACAGACAGTTAACCAAATAGGCGGATATAAGTTAGCACTGTGGGGTGTATGCAACACTCGTGGTGGGTTTCATACATTGCAAACTGTTAAATTCAAATAAAATTAAGGCCTTACGGTTGATTCGTATGACAAAGTCACGTTCTGATTAAGTGTTTTAGCGATAGTGGCGTTATAATATAGCGATGCATTTATCTATCATAATTCCTACGTTTAACCGTTTGAACGTGCTTGAGAGGGCGATCGACTCTGTCTTATCGCAGACCTATCTTAAACAAGCGATAGACTGGGAATTGATATTGGTGGATGATGGTTCAACTGACGGTACTCAGTCATGGGTAAAGGAGCACTACCCCAATGTGGTGTATCTAAGACAGAATAACCTTGGTGTTAGTGCGGCTCGAAATACAGGCCTTGGCCAAGCTAGAGGTGAATGGATAGCATTGCTTGATTCGGATGATGAATGGCTGCCACACAAACTTGCTCAGCAGTTCCAGTTATTAGATCAATCAAAGCTCAAAGTTTGCCATACTGAAGAAGTATGGATTCGTGATGGTGTGCGAGTAAATCAAATGAATAAGCATAGAAAAGTAGGGGGGTGGATTTTTGAGCGCTGTTTACCGTTATGCGCGATGTCGCCTTCTTCGATTGTTATTCATCGTAATGTTTTTGAACACACTGGTTTATTTGATACGTCATTACCGGCCTGTGAGGATTACGACCTTTGGTTAAAAATCAGCAGCCGGTATGAAGTTGCCTATGTTGAGCAAGCTTGCATAAATAAGTATGGCGGTCATAGCGACCAACTATCACGACAACATTGGGGTATGGACCGGTTTCGCGTGATAGCATTGGAAAACTTACTAACTGAGTGTAATTGCCTTAGCCCGTCAAATTTCGAAGCCGCACGTATAATGCTCGTAACGAAGCTAGATATTTTACTAAAAGGTGCGAAAAAGCATGAAAACGTTGACTTGATACAACGCTGCCAGGCTTCTCTTTCACGTTTTGGCTAATGCTTCTCCTTTCATTGCTTCTATGTGGATTAAGAAGCTCTTCGTCGACGACGTAGAGCTTTGTGCGAAGGAAATAGCTCGAATCAAACATAACATTCAAATTAGATGAACTTTCAAGCTCCGATACTCACCATCATTGCTGCACTTAATTGTGAGGCTAAACCATGGATTGATTTTTATGGTCTTAAGAAGACGACGGATAAGCCATTTTCGTTCTATTCAAAAGAAGGTGTCAATATCGAGATCGTGATTACTGGTATAGGGTCTCTGGCTATGTCAACTGCGGTGGGTTGGGTAGCAGGTTCAGTTGATTCAACCATTAGGCGTGTTTGGTTGAATATTGGTATTGCGGGGCATGAGCGTCGCTCTATAGGTGAGATCGTAAGAGTTCATGCGTATATAGACGGCGCTGATTTGCGACATTACTATTCACCGTTGATCGCTAAGTGGGTTGGTGATTCCGATGCTTTAATGAGCGTAAATGCCCCAACGAGCGACTACCCTGATGGCGCAATGGTCGATATGGAAGGTGTTGCGTTTTATCTGGCGGCCAGTCTTTTTTCGTCAGGGGAATTGATTGAATCAGTCAAAGTTATTTCTGATAACCAACAAAACAGTGTTGAGGGTTTGAATGCATCTAAAATCACTCAATTGATGCAGCCTCATGTTTCGCAGTTAAATCAATTTACAGATAATTTGTTAGCCTTAGGCAGTAGCAATCATTTAGAACCGATCGAATTAGAACTTTCTGATGTTCGAGCAACGCATAGTCAACGCCAACAACTTAAACGGTTGTTAGAAAAAGCCAGCGCGCTTGAGTTGCATGCTTCGGTATCTAAATTAAGCTTGTCCAACGATATGAAAATAGACTCCATTTTAAATCAACTTCGAACACTGGTTGATAATGCTGCACCGTCACTTTCTAATAGCGTTAGTAACAGCCCAAGTGCGACATTAGGAGCTAAGCATGGTTGACGTTATTTATATTGAAGAAGCGGTCGCTGAGCACCCAAGAACTCATGCAATTGCTAATCGCTACCCGAAAGCAAAGCGAATTGAAATCGAGCGCTACGGAGAGATATTTAATTCTCATTCACAAAACTTTAGAATTCAGAAGAATAACCCATCACTAATTTTAGCGGCAAAGCAAAATAAGAAATTGATGCCGACACCTGCTCAATATGAAACGGGTGGAGGGGCACATTACTATTTTTCTCATATGCTCAATTGTGTGTATGATTGCCGGTATTGTTTTTTACAGGGCATGTTGCGATCGGCAAATTACCTCGTTTTTGTAAACTATGAGGATTTTGTTGCAGATATACGAGCGCTTGCAAATCAGCATGAGAACGACGACAAACCAGTTTGGTTTTTCAGTGGTTATGATTGCGATAGTCTTGCCTATGAACCGGTGACTAACTTCGCTGACTATTTTGTGCCTGAGTTTTCAACTATTGATAATGCGGTACTCGAATTAAGAACTAAGAGTACGCAGATACGATCACTATTAAAGCGTCCGGCGCAAGATAATGTGGTTATTGCTTACAGTTTGAGTCCCGAGCGAGTTGCCCAAGAACTTGAAGTTGGTGCGCCAAATTTAGCTAAACGAATTGAGGCACTTGGCAAGCTTCAACAACACGGTTGGCGTATAGGCCTAAGATTTGATCCAATTATTTGGCATAAAGACTACCTCGATGATTATCAAAAAATGGTGAAGTCTGTGTTTGCTCAGCTCGATGCTGAGCTAATAGACAGCGTAACCTTAGGCGGTTTTCGTTTGCCAAAAGGGTTTTATAAAACGATGCATAAACTTCACCCTGAGCATTGGCTCTTTAGCGCGGGCTTAGATGATAAGAGCGGCATGATCACCTATCGCGAATCAATCGAGTCAGAGGTTTTACAAAACGTAGGCAAACTGTGTGAAGAACATATTAAAAGCGATAAGTTGTTTGCGTATTCGTCGTTTGAAGAAACTCAGCCATGAATGAGAAAAACGCGTTAATCACCGGCGCAAGTTCCGGAATTGGTTTGGCTATAAGCCGGGCTTTGTTTGAGGAGGGTTACGCGGTTACTGGCGTTGCTCGAGACTTCTCAAAGCTTGAGTTTGATGAGCTGAATAAGGTTCAGATAGACTTATCTTTGATAGACCACTTAGCCGACTCACTAAGTCAGTTTACGCAACCTCCGAGTGTATTAGTTCTGAATGCTGGCTACGGCCAATTTGGAGGAGTAGAGCAGTTTTCACACAAACAGATTAGGCGTTTGGTTGATACTAATTTGGTGAGCACTCTTTTTCTGGTTAAACATTTTTTGCCGAGAATGAAGCAAAATGGTGGCGGAGATATCGTGTTGATGGGCAGTGAATCGTCTTTGAACGGCGCTAAAGCAGGTGCTGTTTATTGCGCGACTAAATTTGCGATTAGGGGCTTGGCTCAAAGCTTACGAGCAGACTGTTCTACGGCTAACATAAGAGTAATTTTGGTTAACCCAGGGCCGGTGGAATCGAGTTTTTTCGATGAACTGAATTTTGAACCTCAAGAAGGCGACGAATTCGTAATTCCGACTGAGTCGGTTGCTAAGGCTATAGTATCGGCGCTGAATCAACCTCGATCGGTGGTCGTCGATGAAGTTAATATTCAGCCGATTAAACGCTCGTTTAAAAAGAAGTAGCTAATTGCTTAGGGCTGATAAATACTCGGTTATCCGTGATTTGATTTACCGGCCTCGGTTTGAATGTCTGAAGAAAGGCAAGTGAACCTGCAGACAAGCTAGCCTATCACTCACCCGGATAACGTAAGCCTATTTGGCTACGCGCTTCGTCCATTATTTCCATCACCGTTAGGCTTTCGGACCATGGGAAAATATCGCTTTGAATTTTGCCTTCGTTTAAACAACGATTAACTTCTTCAATTTCACCTTCGTAGCCATTAATTCGATGAGGCATATTAAATCGTTCACTTGAACCATTCGCGTGTAATATCATTTCTTGGCATTGCCAAAAGGATGACATTTGAATACTACCTTTACTACCAAAAATCCACGCTTCGTGATTACTTCGAGAGGTGATTGCCGAGTTTAAGGTAGCGACTTGTCCGCCTGGGTAGCGCAGAATTACTCCGGTTCTTTCATCAACGCCGGTTTTACCCAATTGACTCAGTGCAGATACTTGTACTGGAGGTGTTTGCATCAGCCATTGTGCGAAGGTAATGGTATAGATGCCTACGTCTAGTAAGGCACCGCCTGCTAGTTGTGGGTTATGAAGTCTATGTTTTGGTGAAAAAGGCACATCAATACCAAAGCTCGCTTGAACGGTTTGAATCTCGCCGATGCTATCGCCGTCGATCAGTTCACGGGCTTTATCAAGCATCGGCATGAACCTGGTCCAGACAGCTTCCATGTAGAACACATTATTGACCCGTGCCGCATCAAATACACGCTTAGCGTCAGCGGCATTGATACTCATTGGTTTTTCACATAAAACACTCTTTCCAGCATTTAGACAGGCAATTGATTGTTCAACATGAAGAGTGTGCGGAGAAGCGATGTAGATCACGTCAACTCTAGGGTCAGCTATCAATATTTCATAGCTTTCGGCTACGGTTTCAAAACCATAGTCACGAGCAAACTCTTGAGCGCGGCTAAGGTTGCGACTCGCAACGCTATAAAGGTTTACGTTTTGTACTCCTTGTAATGCAGTAGCGAATTTTTTAGCAATGTTCCCTGGGGCGATTATCGCCCAATTAATTTTCGTCATGCTTGCGCTATTGTTTCGAGGGTTTGTTACTCAGGTAAAATGTGATGTCGGCAGTAAAAACGGTGGCGCCCGACGAATTTGATATTACAATTGGAATTACGACATCACCTTGTTCAACAATGGCTGGGTCAAATTGACTAATTGCCGTAATCGTTCCGCTAGCTTTAGCCACGTACTGTACTGTCATTGTTTTGGGAATCCATCGCATGGAATTAGGTACTACCGAGTCTAATGCAAGACCTCCGGTCATTTCTGCCATAGAACATAATGCACCTGCATTTATAGTGCCTAAGTGATTTCTCACACTACGGCGGTCCTTCATTTGGGTTTCGCAATACGCTGGACGCAAATCGATGAATATTGGGCTGATTTTGCTGAAAAAAGGTGCAGATAAGCCAACCAATTTTGCGAAAATAGTTTTTCCACCTGGGAATTTACTTAAGCGTTGATAACGTTCTAAAATAGATGGCATAGCCGGGGACCTATAAATTATTATAAGTTAGATTCTAAGCGCCGCGAAATTATTGGGTAAGTAGCGTATAAGCTCAAACTTATTATGTATTTCCGCGACGGTGGTTAATGACAATATGGGTAGAATAACGTGATTCGAGTAACAGGGCGAGGCTTGGCAGCAAATACGCAAGCGCGGTATTATAGTGTTGCCGGTCAGAGGCTTGTTTGCCAGAATTCGATGATGGGGTTAGACGCTTTTAGCAGTGGCTTAGCAACTACTCACTTCACTGACTTGATTAGCAGTTTTGAAGAATTCACTATGATGACGGCCGCTAACTCTGAGTTACGTTATTCTGGTAAAGCGTATTTTGATAAGGAGTTTCGAGAAGTTCGGTTTTGGAGGTCTGGTAATCGAGGACAAATTGACATTGATGGAGTGCCAGCGTGCCAAATCGATTTTGAGGAATCGCACATACATGTGCTCAACTGTGAGGCTCTTGGCGATGGTTTGAATTTAGAGTTAATCACAGGGCCAGCATTAGTGTTGTTACTCGCTTCAAGAGATGTCTATTGTATGCATGCTGGGGCGGTAGATACGGCGGTTGGGCGAATCGGAATTATCGCAGAATCGGGTGCTGGAAAATCAACCTTATCAGCACATAAAGATGATAGTTGGAGTCAAGTTGCGGATGACATTATGCCGGTCACTTTTGATGGTGCCAGTAAACTAATTGATGTGTTACCTAATTTTCCTCAATTGAAGTTAGACAATAACGTTGTCCCCGATTTATCGAAAGCTAGGAAACCGTTGGACTATTTATTACGCATAAACCCAACGCCAAGCGAAGAAATTAGTTTTAATGTATTACCCAGAACGCAAGCTATGTTGCAAGTAGTGCGTCATACGGTAGCTGCCAAGTTGTTTGACATCAATGCGCTTCATAAACATGCTAACTTCGCTAAAAAAGTGTCTCTTTATGTACCAGTAATTGAACTTAGTTACCCTCGAAATTCAAATCAATTAGATGACCTGCATAAGGCGATTATTGATCACTTAGAAAATTTTAGCGCCTAGCACCAGATAACATAATAAGATTTCGAGAATTAGTAAAATAAGTTTGATGGCGGTGCAAGTGAGAGGTTCTCTAATTTAAATGATTCGCTTTAGACCTCTGAAAAAGCGTTTGAGATACGCTACGCTGGCCCAACGAGTGTTCATCTGTTGGCGCACATAAGCAGGCGATGGAAAAATACTTTCACGAATAAAACCAAATTTTGCAGCAAGCGTTGGCATCGACTTGATGTCAGACCAAAAATAGTGTCGCTCAGATAAGCTTCGGTTTAAAAATATAGCACTTGGCTCATGCGTCGATGTGCCAGTAATCAACTTGGCAAGCGAAGCCTCGTCGAGTTCGGTGTTTAAATATTCGTGGGTCACGGTCAGAGCATCAAGTGTAATGGAGGCTATTCTCTTTACGATGGCACGATCACTTAACTGTTGCCATTGTTGGCTGCTTAAACTATTTGCTAGTAAGTGAATATCGTATAACCAAGCGAGGCGCTCTTCTTTGTTGTGATGACCCGCACGATGGACGCACGCAATGAGTAGGCTATCGATTACACTTGGTATATTGATTGGTTTTTTCAATATGGTTTTGTCAAACGAAGATAGGCGCTGCCCGTTTTCAATTAACTCTTTAATCGAGAAGGTTTTTGAAAACATTTGTCGATTATTAATATGCCAATGTAGATCAATATTGATCACGCTATCTCCAAGCAGTGCTTTTCCGTAGGTGGCCTGATAGGAAACGTATTTACCTTGAATTGCAAATAACTTTTGATAGCCAAGTTGTTTGAATACGGCGTCGAATTTAGCGAGGTCATTAGGTGTGATAAGAATATCGTTATCACTTCGCGGGCGCAGCCAAGGCTGCGGGTAAGCACTATAGGCCAGAGCAGTGCCTTTAAACAATAGAGAATCTAAGCCAGCGGTATCAAATGCTTCAAAAAGCGTTGCTAGCTCATTTTGCTTAAGTGCCTCATTTGCAATCATCATTGCTTTGAGTTGTCTACTATAAGAGATCAGATTATCTGGCAGTGTTTTTTGCTCGGAGGCTAAAAGAGTAATGCCGTGATAATCAAGCTTTTGAATCAACTTATTACCGCGCCACTTTGAGGTATATGTGTTTCCAGTTAGCAGAGGAGCGAGGTGTTCAAGTTCAGTATTTTGAAGACCGTTTGTCGACATGATCAGAATGAGCGTTCCCTGAGCTCTTATCTTTCAATAATCAACTTTTGTTCTAAAAGCTGCTCTATTAAAATCGTAATGTCTCGTTCGACCGTAGTGCGAGCGGTTTGGTATTGTTCTGCAATCTCGGTTTTGGCAATTTCGATGCTTTTGCCATTTTGAATGTAAGCGAGGAGTAATGCGCCAACGTGGTTTAATCCATAGTACGCTCCAGTGTTTAGATCCAGCAAGACAGCCTCGTCGTCGACCTCAGTGAGCGAAACATAGTTAGCGAGTTGGTATTTCATTGATTTGCCTAAATACGCCTTTTGAGCTGGTGTTAGAGTTTCTATTTTACGTTGTTTTTGCAGATCTTACCCTTTAGTTTTCTGAGACTTTGCTATAGAATCGCGCTTCGCTCGTGATTCGCTTAAGTGATTCACGGCGCAAACCAAGGCTGTATAAGGGTTTTAGCGTAATTTCATGCTGATTCTCTGTAGTCAAACTCCTTGTTTCACTTCCTTTGAAGTTTAAGCCGAAAACAGAATTCGACTTAAAGGCTCAAGGCTGATTTCTTTGAAAATCAGTATTGGCCACTTAATTGGTTGGAAACTTTTTAACCGTGAGGAGCTCTAAATGAGACATTACGAAATTGTGTATCTGGTACACCCAGATCAAAGCGAGCAGGTCACCGCAATGGCCGATCGTTATAAAGGCGTTATCGAGCAGGGCGGTGGAACCGTTCATCGCTATGAAGACTGGGGTCGCCGCCAGTTAGCTTACCCGATCAATAAAATCCACAAAGCTCACTACATCATGATGAATGTTGAAGTAAGCCAAGAAACATTGGACGAAATTGAGAACTTATTCCGTTTTAACGATGCGATCATCCGCAACTTAGTGTTGAAGATGAAAAAAGCTGAGACTGAGCCATCAATCATGATGAAAGAAGTTGAAGCTGAGCGACAACGTGACGAAGAGCGTGATGCAGCCCGTGCTGCTGAAGCCGAAGCTGAAGCTAAAGCCGCTGAAGAAAAAGCTGCCAAAGCAGCTGCTGACGCAAAAGCTGCTGCTGAGGCTGCTGCTGAGGCTGCTAAAGAAGCTCCAGTTGAAGAAGCTGCTGCTGAAGAAACAACAACTGAGGAGGCTTAGTAATGAAACGCAATGCACCTAAAAAGAGACGTGGCGGTTTTCGCCAAATGCGTCGTCGCTTTTGTCGTTTTACGGCAGAAGGCGCTACTCATATCGATTACAAAGACCTAGCGACTTTGAAATCGTTTGTATCTGAGTCTGGTAAGATCATCCCAAGTCGTAATACCGGCACTGCTGCACGTTTTCAACGTCAACTTGCTTCTGCGATTAAGAATGCTCGTTACCTTTCTTTGCTTCCATACACCGACGGTCACAAATAGGAGAACATCATGCAAGTAATCCTATTGGAAAAAATCGTAAACCTAGGCAATCTAGGCGATTTGGTAAATGTTAAGCCTGGTTACGCACGTAACTATCTTGTGCCACAAGGTTTGGCAACCGTTGCTACTGAAGCGAACAAAGCGTCTTTTGAAGAGCGTCGTCAAGAGCTTGAAAAAGCCTCTGCTGACAAACTTCAAGCGGCTCAAGCTCGTTCTAAAGAACTGGCTGGCCAATCAGTTGAAATCGCTAGCCGCGCCAGTGACGAAGGCAAGCTTTTCGGTTCTGTTGGTTTGGTTGAAATCTCCGAAGCATTCAGTGCTAAAGGTTTAGAGTTAGCAAAATCTGAAATCCAACTACCTGAAGGCCCAATCAAATCGGTTGGTGACTACGAAGTTGCGGTTACAGTACACACCGAAGTGAGCTTTAGCGTTAACGTTAAGGTTGTAGCTGAGTAAGTAGTTACTACTTTGTGTAATAAGAAAGCGAGGCATTTGTCTCGCTTTTTTTATATCTGCTGTTTGTACTAGCGAATGATGAATTGAGACATTGATTAGTCAATTTACTCTCAGGCAGATTCCTTTATAAAACTTCATCAATTGCTTAGGTAAGTTAGTCTCTAGAATCTCCAAACTTAGTCGGAATATGCTAAAGTGGCTGGCCGCGTAAAATACATTAAAGAACACTAATGGCCGAGCATTCTACACCCGAAGAAGACTTATTGAGGTTGCCGCCGCAGGCAATTGAAGCCGAGCAGTCTATTCTTGGCTCAATGATGTTGGACAATCGTTTTATTGACGATATTAGCTCCGAATTAGAATCTCGTGATTTTTATCGTAATGATCACCAACTTATTTATAACGAAATTATTCGCCTTGATGAAAAAGGGGAAGCGGCGGATGTGGTTACCGTTTCCGAGTCTCTGACTCATCAAGGTGAATTGGATCAGGTCGGTGGCTTAGTGTATTTAGGGTCGTTGGCTAAAAATACGCCTAATGCGGGTAATGTTAAGTCGTACGCAAAGATCGTACGTGATCGCGCAATTTTACGCCGCTTAATAGAAAGTGCGAATGATATTATTCAAAAATCGTATCACCCTGAAGGTCGTACGCCCGAAGAGGTATTAGATTTTGCGGAATCAGTGATTTTTGAAATCGCCAAGAACAACAATCAAGCAAAAGCTGGTTTTCGAAAGATTGATGGTTTGTTAGCCGAGGCGGTCGATAGGATCGAGGAAATGTTTAACAACAAGGCTGACGTTACTGGCACATCTACCGGCTTTGCCGATCTTGATAGGCAAACCAGTGGATTGCAAGCTGGTGATTTGGTGGTAGTTGCAGGCCGCCCATCGATGGGAAAGACTTCGTTCTCAATGAACTTGGTTGAAAATGCAGCGATTAAAGAAAATAAACCGGTTGCTGTATTTAGTATGGAGATGCCCGGTACGGCACTTGCAGCCAGAATGTTAGCGTCGTTGAGTCGTGTTAATGCAGGTAAGTTACGAACTGGTCAACTTGATAGTGAAGATTGGCCAAAGCTAACCTCGGCCGTAGGAATCTTGCAAGATAAAAATATTTACATTGATGATACGCCGGCCTTGTCGCCCCTAGAAGTTCGTACTCGCGCTCGCCGTCTGGCTGCTGAGCACCCTGAAGGTATGGGGCTTGTTATGCTCGATTACCTACAGTTGATGCGAGGTAACGATGGCGCTTCCGGGAACGATAACCGAACTACGGAAATTTCGAATATCACCCGAGCACTGAAGGGGCTGGCGAAAGAGCTAGAATGCCCTGTGATCGTATTGTCGCAGCTTAATCGAAGCCTAGAGCAACGCCCGAATAAACGTCCAGTTATGTCAGACTTACGTGAATCGGGCGCGATTGAGCAAGATGCAGATATCATCATGTTTATCTATCGCCATGAGGTTTACGAACCTGATACTGATCAAAAAGGCATTGCTGAAATTATTATTGGTAAACAACGTAACGGCCCGATTGGAACGGTGCGCTTAGCCTGGTTAGGTGAGTTTACTCGATTTGAAAACTACGCTGGCCCTCGCTTTGACGACGGCGAATAAACAACACCGGCAGTAGGTTGACCTGTGACTTACCAATTAGAAAATAGCCGCGCTGCGCATGTCGTTATTGATCGCTCGGCGATAAAACATAATTTACAGCGTGTTAGGGAATTGGTTCCAAATACGCAAGTGATGGCGGTGATTAAAGCCGATGGGTATGGGCACGGTATGGAGGTTGCGGCACAGGCGTTGCAAGATGCGGACGAATTTGCCGTGACTGGCTTAGATGATGTGGTTCGATTACGAGGTCAGGGTTTTGACAAGCCGATTACAATGCTGTCACCCGTATTTAGTGCTGAGGACCTGAGTCAGATGACGGCACAAGGTGTGCGGCCAGTGATCTATGATTTAGACCAACTATCTATACTCTCAGAACTGAACGAGGACGCTAAACTAGACCTTTGGCTTAAGATTGATACTGGCATGGGGCGTTTGGGGGTATGCATTGAGGATGCACATTTAGTTGCTGCTCGATTGTTATCGCAAGCAGGGGTGAATTCGGTGAGCCTTATGACTCACTTAGCTAACGCGGATAATCCCGATCACCCAGCTAGTTACCGCCAAATAAAAAGCTTTTTACAGTTTGC
>CAZFVP010000018.1:11878-15074 GCA_964522345.1 uncultured Gammaproteobacteria bacterium
ACTCCTGTCTTAGTTAACGGTATGTATGTACCTCTAATTGGTAGAGTTTCAATGGACTTAATTACGGTCGATCTTGGCGAGGTTAAAGCCGATGTGGGTGATGTTGTAGTTCTTTGGGGTGAAGATAATCCCGTAGAAGATATTGCCGAAAAGGCGGGTACAATCGGGTATGAGCTTTTGTGTGGAATAAGCGCACGAGTAGAGAGAGTTATTATCTAAACGGAATTAGAGCGTAAAATACAATCCTATGGCCAAAGCAAAAACAGTATATTCATGCACCGAATGTGGTGCTCAATTCCCAAAGTGGACGGGGCAATGCCAAGATTGCGGTGACTGGAATACCTTGCAAGAAGAGGTTGCTTCGATTCGCCCAGTTGCCACGTCTTCAAACCCAAAAGCAGCTCGTTTCGAAGGCTTTGCACCTAAAGCCGATGTGCAAAAATTACAGCAAGTTAGTGTTAAAGGTACGCCTAGGTTTGGCACTGGTCTAAATGAACTAGACCGGGTTCTTGGCGGTGGTTTGGTACCGGGGTCGGTGATTCTTCTAGGGGGTGACCCGGGTATTGGAAAATCTACTTTGATTCTTCAGAGCCTTGCTTTACTGAGCGAAAATAGAAGCACACTATACGTAACTGGTGAAGAGTCGGCAGAGCAGGTTGCCCTTCGAGCTCAGAGATTAGGGGTTCAAGATGCTGATTTAAGCTTGTTGGCTGATAATCAACTGGAAAGCATTCTTGATATCGCTATTAGCCACAAACCCGAAGTATTGGTGATGGACTCTATTCAAACACTCTACACTGATACGCTTCAGTCAGCACCGGGTAGCGTTGCACAGGTTCGCGAAACCGCCAGTCGCTTAGTGAGATTCGGCAAACAAACCAAGACCATTGTTATCTTGGTTGGTCACGTTACCAAAGAGGGAGCCTTGGCAGGCCCACGTGTTTTAGAGCATATGGTTGACACCGTATTGTACTTTGAAGGAGAGCAGAATAGTACGTTTCGCTTAATCAGGGCGATAAAAAACCGCTTTGGTGCGGTGAATGAAATCGGAGTGTTTGCAATGACAGACACCGGCCTTAAAGAAGTAGCTAACCCGTCGGCGATGTTTATTAAGCGAACACAAGAGGACGCTACAGGTAGTGTTGTATTGGTATCGCAAGAGGGAACTAGGCCGCTTTTGGTGGAGGTACAGTCGTTGGTTGATCAAAGTTCACTGGCTAACCCTCGGCGCGTGACCGTTGGCTTGGACAATCAGCGCTTGGCGATGTTATTGGCGGTGGTTAATCGGCATGCTGGATTTTCGCTATATGATCAAGATGTGTTTGTAAACGTAATAGGTGGTGTTAAGGTACATGAGCCAGCAGCAGACTTGGCGATAGTGTTATCGGTGCTTTCCAGTTTTAAAAATGCTAAGTTAGATAGCGGTTTGGCGGTTTTTGGCGAAGTGGGGCTTACCGGTGAAATACGACCTGTGCAACGTGGTTTAGATCGAATTCGAGAAGTCGAAAAGCTTGGCTTTAGTCGATTAATCATGCCTAAGGGCAATCAGTCTGGTATTAAGTCTAGTAAGCTTGATATCATCGCGGTGAATACACTGGAGCAAGCTATTAGATTTGCTTTTGAGTGATGTGGGTATGTGGAAATATAGCGGTAGGAACTCGGTTATGCGTTTAGTAATAGCAGCTCTATTTATGAGTTTGATGATGGTGTCTCAAATTGAGGCTAAGACGGTTGCTGCCGTTGCCTTGTTTAAAGATCGAGCAATGCTCTCTATTGACGGTAAGAAAGCGAAAATAGTAAGAGCGGGAACAAGTTATCAAGGCGTAAAAGTGATTAGCTCTAGCACCAGTGAAGCGGTAATAGAGATTGATGGCACGCGCAAGACTCTAAAACTTAATAGCACTACTATCCTGGGTACATCCTTGGGCGCGCGATCGAATACGACAGTGACGTCAGTTGTTCTATATGAAAACGAAGTTGGTTTTTTTGAGTCCGATGGGCAGGTCAATGGTCGCTCGATTAAGTTCTTAATTGATACTGGAGCGAATCTGGTGGTGTTTAGCAGCAGTGATGCTCAGCGTCTAGGGTTGGACTATGAATCAGGTGAGAAGGGTGTGGCGTCGACCGCATCAGGCGTTGCACCTATGTATAGAATAAACATTGATTCTATAAGCATCGGTGGAGTCGAGTTAGAAAATATTACAGCTGGGGTGATCGAAGGCAGCTTTCCTCAAACCCCGTTGCTTGGTATGACATTTCTTAGCCGTTTAAATATGAACAGAACGGGTCAAACGATGGTGCTGGAGAAACGCTAAACCTTATTTTTACCGGGGTTTGCCCTCTAAACGCCGTTGCTGCGCTTCACCTATAGGCTAGATGGGAAGTAGTCCGATTGTTTATAAAGTTTTATCGTGCTCAATAACGGCGAATGCGCTGTGGTTATGAATTGATTCAAAATTTTCAGCATGAACATAATAACGTGAAATTTTATCGTTATTATCGAATTCGTTTGCCACATCGCGAACTACGTCTTCTACAAACTTTGGGTTGTTGTAGGCTCGTTCAGTGATGAATTTTTCATCAGGGCGTTTGAGAATTGCGAATAGTTCTGCGCTTGCTTGCGCTTCAACACTTTTAATTAACTCATTCAACCATAGTTTATTCGAACAATTAATGCCTACAGTTAAGTGTGAGCGTTGATTATGTGCGCCGTACTCAGAAATTTTCTTTGAGCAAGGGCATAAGCTTTTGACGGGAATCGTCACCTCTAGAGTCGATGCTAGATGACCTTTTTCAATTTGACCAATCAAATTTACTTGGTAATCCATTAAACTTTTAACACCTGAAACGGGCGCTGTTTTCTCAATGAAATATGGAAACTGTAGTTCGATGTAACCGGATTCGGCTTCGAGCCGTTCAACCATGTCAGCTAACATTTTATGAAAGTTCTTCGCTGAAATTTCGGTTTCAGTTTCATTCAGCATTTGCAAAAAGCGCGACATGTGAGTGCCTTTTTGGTCGTGAGGTAAGCTAACAGACATAGAGAATGTAGCGATACTGGCTGAACGAGACCCATCGCGATTAATAACCGTGATCGGGTGTTGAATATCTTTAATACCGACGCGGCTGATGGGAATCTGGCGCGTATCGTGACTAGCTTGGACGTCTTCCATAGGAATAAGGTAATTCTGTGTGT
>CAZFVP010000018.1:15174-21330 GCA_964522345.1 uncultured Gammaproteobacteria bacterium
GTTGTTATAAGTTCTGTGCGTTAGCTACAGTTTGATAAAATGGGGACTCAACGATTGAGCGTTCGATTCCCGCTGCATCTAAGCCGCATTCAGCCAACAATGCAGTTTGACTGCCATGATCGATATATCGGTCTGGTAAGCCTAAATTCAAGGTTGGTGTGGCAATTCCTGCTTCGGATAAATATTCATTAACGGCCGAACCTGCACCACCAGCAATGACATTTTCTTCTAAGGTGACAAGCAAGTTATGGTTTTTTGCTAAGTCGTTGATCAAATTTTGATCTAAAGGTTTAACAAAGCGCATATTTATTACCGTCGCTCCAATGTTGTTTGCTGCTTCTACAGCCGCTGGTAATAAGGTGCCGAATGATAAAATAGCAACGTTGCTACCTCGCACCACGTTTAGCCCTTTGCCGTGTTCAATGACTGACATTTGGTTTTGTTCAACAGCACCAGTACCTGCTCCGCGAGGGTATCGTACTGCCGTAAGGCCAACGTGTTTGTAGGCACTGTAAAGCATATTTCGACATTCAGCTTCGTCACTAGGGGCGTAAATCGTACAGCCTGGGATACAACGTAAGTAGCTGTAGTCAAACACGCCTGCATGAGTTGCACCATCAGCACCTACTAAGCCTGCGCGGTCTATCGCTAGCATCACGTCTAAATCTTGAATACTAACATCGTGTATTAGTTGATCGTAGGCACGTTGTAAGAACGTCGAGTAGATTGCGACGACGGGTTTTTGTCCGTCACAGGCCATGCCTGCCGCGAATGTAAGAGCATGTTGCTCTGCAATCGCTACATCAAAGTAACGCTCTGGGTATTCTTCTGAAAAGCGTACTAAGCCTGAGCCTTCGCGCATCGCTGGTGTGATGCCAATAAGTTTTTCGTCTTCGGCGGCCATATCGCATAGCCAATCGCTGAAGACGTCGGTATAGGTGCGAACCTTTGCTTTCTTACCGAATTCACCGGTTGTTGGGTTAAATGGTGATACACCGTGGTATTTAATTGGTGCGTGCTCAGCAGGTTCGAAGCCTTTACCTTTTTTGGTAACAATATGCAGAAAACGCGGACCGTTGATCTCTTTTAGGTTACGTAATGTGGTGATTAACGTTTCGATGTCATGACCATCAATTGGACCGGCATAATAAAACCCCATTTCCTCAAAAAACGTGCTTGGTAATATCATGCCTTTGATGTGTTCTTCCCAACGTCGCGCGTAATCACGGACAGGTGGAATGCCCTCGAGCGCTTTTTTTGTGGCGCTACGAACTGAGCTCACAGCGGGGCCGGTCATTAATTTAGTGAGATAATTTTTCAAAGCGCCCACGTTAGGTGAGATCGACATATCGTTGTCATTTAAGATGACTAATATGTTGGCATCCATATCGCCAGCATTGTTTAATGCCTCGAACGCCATGCCTGCGGTAATTGCGCCGTCACCGATCACCGCTACCACATCTCGGTCTAGTTTTTGTTGCGATGCTGCAACGGCCATGCCTAAGGCTGCGCTGATCGAGGTACTTGAGTGGCCTGCACCGAAGGTATCGTGTTCGCTCTCCGTACGCTTAAGAAAACCAGATAAGCCACCAGGTTGACGAATGGTATGAAGCTGATCTCGTCGCCCCGTTAATATTTTATGCGGATATGCTTGATGGCCTATGTCCCACACAATTCGGTCATCGGGAGTGTTAAATACGTAATGCAGTGCCGTGGTTAGTTCAACGGTTCCTAAGCCGGCAGCGAGGTGGCCACCAATCTTAGAAACAGTGTCAATTAAAAATTGACGTGTTTCATCACAAACTTGTTGCAATTGATCTTCCGTGCATTGTCTAAGATCACTCGGTTGATCGAGTGTCATTAGTAATGGGTATTTAGTTTGTTGGTCGGTCACTTCTTTCTATTACTCTTGCGTGTGTCGACACCGTTGCGAGCGTTGTCACTTCTGGTGTTGGTACGCATAACTTGTATTGGCCACAAGTTACGAATACTTATTTCGTACGCTTGACCACAAGTTCGGCCAAGTCTTCAAGTAGCTGCGTATTATCACCTATAGAGGCTATGCTGACTATGGATTCTTTATAAAGATTTGTTGCTAGTTTTTTAGACTCTTGTAAGCCAATTAACGCTGGATAGGTAGATTTTTTCATATCAATGTCGCTACCACTGGGTTTTCCGAGTTCTTCAGTTGACGATTCGATATCAAGAATATCGTCGACAACTTGGAACGCCAAACCTAGTTTATCGGCGTAGTTACTGAGTTCACTTAATTGAACCTCGGAGACTGAATCACTACAAAGTGCTCCAGTTATCACTGATGCGTTTATTAATGCACCGGTTTTTCGGCGATGCACGTTCTCGAGGTTTTTTCTATCTAGCTGTCTATCAGTGGCTTGAATATCGAGCATTTGTCCACCGACCATGCCGGTTTGACCGGAACTCTGTGCCAGTTTCAGTGAAATGTGTCGCGCTTGCTTGTCGCTGAGGCCTGATGAGGGGTCGGCAATCAGTTCAAATGCAAGCGTTTGTAAGGCGTCGCCTGCCAAAATAGCGGTGGCTTCGTCAAATTTAATATGACTGGTTGGCTTGCCTCTGCGTAAATCGTCATCGTCCATCGCCGGTAGATCATCGTGAATAAGAGAGTAAGCATGAATGCATTCAATAGCCGCGGCAACGCCATCAAGTCGGTTAACAGGAGCATTGACTGCTAATCCAGCAGCGTAAACTAACAGAGCTCGAAACCGTTTACCTTCAGATAGAGTGGAGTAGCGCATTGCCAAGCGCAAACGCTCGGGTACCTCGGCATTATTTAGTGAGGACTCTAAAACAGCTTGAATGCGCGCTTGATACTCGCGCATAGAGTTACCCATAGCGACTAGTCCTGAGTATTGTTTTCAAACGGCTCAGTAGAAAATAGGCCGTCGTTATCTTTTACTAGGATCTCTACTTTTTGCTCAGCCTCTTTGAGAACACTATGACAATGTTTCATTAGTGTGACACCACGTTCAAAATCACTTAAGGAATTCTCTAAATCTTGCTCGCCGCGCTCCATGCGCTCAACTATGTTTTCCAGTTCTTTGTAGGCATGTTCGAAGTCGAGTTCAATGGTTTCGGAGTCAGACATTTTTTGCTCAATTGTACGGTAAGAATTTTAAGTTGATGTATTCTAGCACTCCTGCTGCAAACTTAGGATATAAGGATAACTTTTACTCGGTATTTATCAACAAATCGCGGTAAACTCAGTCTAATTCATTACTCTTTATAAACCGATTTTATTTAATGTCTACAGATTACGATTCTTCCGCCATTGAGGTTTTAACCGGCCTTGAACCTGTTCGTAAACGCCCAGGAATGTATACCACCACTGAGCGGCCAAATCATTTGGTGCAAGAGGTAGTCGACAACAGTGTCGATGAAGCCATTGCTGGTCATTGTAATCGGATTGACGTCACATTATTTAAAGATGGTTCGGTTGAAGTGAAAGATGATGGACGTGGAATGCCGATTGACGTACACCCTGAAGAAGGCGTGCCAGGGGTTGAAGTAATTATGACTCGCTTACATGCTGGCGGTAAGTTCTCGAATAAAAACTATGAGTTTTCAGGCGGTCTTCATGGGGTTGGTATCTCGGTGGTTAATGCCTTATCTAAGAATGTTGAAGTTTGGGTTAAGCGTGGTGGTGTGGAATATAATATGTCGTTTTCCGACGGCGTAAAAACTAACAGCCTTGAAGAGATTGGTACTGTTGGTCAGCGTAATACAGGAACTACCATTCGCTTCTGGCCTGATGAATCATTTTTTGACTCACCTCGGGTGCATGCAGGCAAGCTATGCAGGTTGCTTCGCGCTAAAGCCGTGCTCTGCCCCGGGCTGACGATTAACTTCGAAGATGAAGCTAAGCCAGATATGAATACCAGCTGGTATTACGAAGACGGTTTAAAGGCATATTTGATGGGAGCACTCGGCGATCATGAGCGTTTACCTGAGCAAGGCTTCCAAGGTAAAGAAGATGGTGAAGGAGAGCAGGTAGAATGGATCGTTGCATGGTCGGCTGAGACTAGCGAATTAATTACCGAGAGCTACGTGAATTTAATCCCTACCGCTCAAGGCGGTACCCACGTGAATGGCCTGCGTATAGGCCTAACCGAAGCGATACGAGAGTTCTGTGATTTTAGAAACTTATTGCCCAAAGGAGTTAAACTTTCTCCCGACGATGTTTGGGCCCAATGCCAATATGTGTTGTCGTTGCGAATGCAAGATCCACAGTTTTCCGGTCAAACTAAAGAACGATTGTCGTCACGAGAAGTTTCTCAGTTTATCTCGACTAAAGTTAAAGATGCGTTTGCGCTTTGGCTTAACCAAAATTTAGAAATTGGTGAGCGCATCGCTATGGTGGCGATTGAAAATGCGCAGAGTAGATTAAAATCGGCTAAAAAAATAACACGCAAGAAAATTACCTCAGGTCCAGCTTTACCAGGCAAGCTAGCGGATTGTTCAAGTGAAGATATTGATGTAACTGAGCTGTTTTTAGTGGAAGGGGACTCCGCCGGTGGTTCTGCTAAGCAAGCACGTAACCGTGAAACACAGGCGATCATGCCATTGAGAGGTAAGATTTTAAACACATGGGAGGTTGAGTCGGCACAAGTGTTAGCGTCTCAAGAGGTGCATGATATTTCGGTGGCACTGGGTGTCGACCCTGGGTCTGATAATCTAGATGGCTTACGTTATGGCAAAATTTGTATACTTGCCGATGCTGATTCTGACGGTTTGCATATCGCGACCTTGCTGTGCGCGTTGTTTGTGAAACACTTTAGAGCGCTTGTCGAAGCGGGTCATTTGTACGTTGCTATGCCGCCGCTATATAGAATTGACCAAGCTAAGCAGGTGTTTTACGCCTTAGACGATGTTGAGCACGATAATATTATTGCTCAAATTAAGTCGGAGAAAGCCAATGCTAAAATCAATGTTCAGCGTTTTAAAGGTCTCGGCGAGATGAACCCAAGCCAGCTACGCGAAACTACGATGCAAGAAGATAGCCGGCGACTGGTTCAAATGACCATCGGCATGGGTGATTCAACATCAAAAATTATGGATATGTTATTAGCTAAAAAACAAGTTCCGGCGCGCAAAGCATGGTTGAGTAAAAAAGGCGATCAGGCTGAGGTTTAATGATGGCTATTGCGCCGGGCATATATCAACATTATAAAGGCCCTTATTACCGAGTAATGGACGTTGCAAGGCATTCTGAAACTGAAGAAGAGTTGGTCATTTACCGTGCTCTTTATGGCGAGAAGGGAATGTGGGCGAGGCCTCTCTCTATGTTTACTGAAACTATCGAGTTGGATGGTTTGACTAAGCCAAGGTTCGCTTACGTTGACCCTCAAACCGAAGTGCTAGAATTAGCTATTCTAAATGTAAAATTAGGTAAGGAGACACAATTTGAAGTAGCGTTTTCTGTCGCTGAAGCTATTATTCAAAACATGCAAGGCTATATTTCTCACAGTTTGCAGAAGTGTGTCGATGATCACGGGCGCTATGTTCTATTGGTAAACTGGGAAACCCTTGAAGACCACACCGTTGGCTTTCGACAGTCGGCGGAGTATCAGCAATGGAAGAAACTGCTTCATCATTTTTACCAGCCGTTTCCCACCGTTGAGCACTTTCAAGCCCTGTGAGTAAAAGCTATAACTAACCATAAATAAGGCCACATTCATGAACAAGTTTATTTTAAAAACTGTATTAACACTTTCGTTTCTATTTAGCGCTGCGTTCTCTACCTATGTCAGCGCTGCAAGTCAATGCGTTGGCTTGTCGAGCAATGCATGTTCATCGAAGAGTAGCCAGTGTACCTGGCGTAAATCGTCGGTGAATAAAAACGGCAATAAAATTAAGGCTCATTGTCGCGCGTTACCAGGGAAAGCTAAAAATTCTAAAGCAAGCGTTAAGAAAACTAAGGCTAAAGCATCTACCACTCAGTCTTCGTCATCTAAGGATAAGGTAACTAAGAAGAAAACTGATAAGAAGAAAAAATCTACGGCATCGAGTAATGCCAAGGAGGCAACAACTAGTAAAGCCAAAAACACGTCGAAGAAGAAGGCTCAGGTGACGACTAAGAAAAAAGCCACCAAGAAAGCTAAGAAAAAAGCGTCCAAAAAA
>CAZFVP010000019.1:0-4921 GCA_964522345.1 uncultured Gammaproteobacteria bacterium
TCTGCTTGCTATGACTTACGTGGCAATGGCAATAGTTCTATTCGTGCCAATAGAATTAATAATTTTGGTTATGCTCAACTAGCCGAAGAAGATTTACCCAAGGCTATTGAATGCTTGTTAGAGTATTACCCAAACAAAAAATTGGTCCTGCTAGGACACAGTTTGGGTGGCCAAACCTGTTCTCTCTACATTAGTCAAAACCCCGGAATTGTCGATCAATTAGTGCTTGCCGCGTCGTGTTCGGTTTATTATAAGAATTGGCCATCGACTTATCGCTGGGGCTTGCTCTTCTTCGCTCAATTTTCAAGTTTGATAAGCGCTATTTTAGGGCATTTTCCAGGAAGAACATTAGGCTTTGGAGGCAGAGAAGCTAGAAATGTAATGAAGGATTGGGCGTATAACGCTAGAACCGGTGACTATAAACTATGCAATAGCCGTTTCAACTACCTACCCTTTCCTAGCGTGCCTAATTTGGATGTATTGGCGATTAACTTTAGCGATGACCAACTTGCTCCAAATAAAGCAACCGATCACCTATTGTCAAAATTATCGGCCAATAATATTAGCAAAATACAGGTATCAGGTGATGATATTGGTCGTATTAAGGCAACTCACTTTAATTGGTTAAGAAGTCCGGAGTATGTGGCTAAAATCATCGCAGGGTATCTGAATTAATAGATTGATAAATACGAAGACCTTTTCACCTACTAAGTGGTATTATCGCGCCTCTTTTTGAACTTCTTAGCTCCCCTAAATAACACCCTGTGCAATCTTCAACCAACCCGATTCTTCCAAGCAAAACTGGTGAAGTTCTGCATTGGCGTAAACTTTATGGTGCCGCCTCTAGTCTTTCTATCGCTGAATTAGCGCGCCGCAGTGGACCCATCGTGTTTGTCTGTGCGGAAGCACAGCACATGCCTCTAGTAGCCAAGGAGTTGGAATTTTTTTTGGGCGATGAGACCCCTATCTTTAGCTTTCCAGACTGGGAATGCCTACCTTACGATAGAGTGTCGCCCCACCCCGATATTGTTTCACAACGCTTGCTTGCGTTACATCGTCTTCCACACCTGGATAAAGGTGTGTTGATAATTCCTATCACAGCGTTGATGCAAAGACTTGCTCCGACTAACTATATCGACGCACACACTTTTGATTTAAAAGTTAATGGCGACTTTAATACCGACGTGTTTAGACAGCGGTTAATTGATGCGGGTTATTACAGCGTTGATACGGTAATGGCTGCTGGTGAGTTCGCAATTAGAGGGGGTATCGTCGATGTATTCCCCTCTGGTATGGACGCTCCATTTCGCCTCGACCTTTTTGATACGACTATTGAAACAATTCGTTTATTCGATACTGAAACACAAAGATCTACGAAGACACTAGAAAAAATTCAGTTATTACCAGCACGAGAGTTCCCTCTGGATACGACAAGTGTTGAAAGGTTTAGGCAAGCTTTTCGAGCGACGGTTGATGGCGACGCAAAACAATCTATCATCTACCGAGAGATTAGCAAAGGGCTTGCGCCAACGGGTAGCGAATTCTACTTACCTCTATTCTTTGAAGAAACTCACACACTATTTGATTTTCTTGCTCCTAACACGTCGTTTGTGCTTGAAGAAGGTGTTATGGAGAACGCCGAAACTTTACATCAGGAAGTTATTGAACGCTTCGAAAATGCAAACCTGAACCCTGAATGGCCTCCTCTAGAACCAGAGTTACTATTTTTGAGCCCCGACAAAATATTCGCCGGTTTAAAAAATTACCCAAGAGCGCAACTGCTTAATTTAAATCTTAAGTCTGTTAAGCATGTTATTGATTTTGATACAAAAGTAGCTCCAAAATTTAGTATTAACCCCCGTTCGGAAAGCCCGTATGCCGAGCTTATGGCGCATTTAGATAAGCCCGCCAAGCGCACATTAATCATTGCCGAATCGGCGGGTCGGAGAGAAAGTATCGTTGGTTTGTTAAACGAAAACAAACGCTCGTTTCAAACGGTAGAGTCTTGGAATGAGTTTATTACTAGCGATGTACGCCTAGCGCTAACCGTGGCCGAGGTTGATCGTGGTTTAAGTTTAGGTGATTCTAAGGTTGAAATTATTACCGAGTCACAATTATACGGTGAGCGCACTTTTCAAAGGCGCAGACGTTCGGATAAGAACAGGGACCCTGACGCGATTATTAAATCACTGGCCGAACTAAATATTGGCGACCCTGTGGTGCATGAAGATCACGGAGTTGGTCGTTATCGAGGGCTCGAAACGCTAAATGTTGATGGCAGCGACAACGAATTTGCAACTTTAGAATATAAAGGCGGTGATAAAATCTACATACCGGTACTTGCGTTGGACAAAGTATCGCGTTATGTCGGCGGTGGCCCTGAAAGTGCGCCGCTGCATAAAATGGGCAGTGATACATGGATTAAGCTTCGCAATAAAGCCAAAGAAAAAGCTTACGACGTAGCGGCAGAGTTGCTTGAAATTCAAGCTATGCGAATGGCCCGCGTAGGGCACTCCTTTCCACCTACGGACCATAGTTATGATGCGTTTTCCGCTGGTTTTGGTTTTGAAGAAACACCTGATCAAAATCAAGTCATCAATGACGTAATCAATGATATGACGGCGGCCAAACCAATGGATCGTTTAGTATGTGGTGACGTCGGCTTTGGTAAAACTGAAATTGCACTTAGAGCGGCCTATATGGCTATCGCCGGTAGTAAGCAAGTTGTCATGTTAGTACCAACAACATTACTCGCTCAGCAGCATTACAATCATTTTGCAGACCGTTTTGCTGATTGGCCAGTTAACGTTGAGTTGTTTTCGCGTTTCCGCACTCCTAAACAAACCGCCGAAGGAATCCAAGGTATTAAAAACGGCACTATTGATATTGCTGTTGGCACGCATAAATTAATTCAGAAAGACGTGGAATTTAAAGATCTTGGCTTAATGATTATTGATGAAGAGCACCGTTTCGGTGTTCGTCAGAAAGAGCAGCTTAAAAAGCTTCGCAGTCAAGTTGACATATTAACGCTAACCGCGACTCCAATTCCTCGCACATTGAATTTCGCATTAAGTGGCCTACGAGATATTTCAGTAATAGCGACTCCACCCAGAGCGAGGCTGTCGGTTAAAACCTTTGTCAGGGAGTGGGACGATGCACTATTGAAAGAAGCCCTCGTTCGAGAAATTCGCCGTGGTGGGCAGGTTTACTTTTTACACAACGAAGTTCAAACCATCGAAAAAATGCAGGCTCGCATTCAAGATTTAGTACCCGACGCACGCATCAGAATTGGTCACGGCCAGATGCGAGAACGTGAGTTAGAAAGTGTGATGCGTGATTTCTATCATCAACGCTTCAATGTTTTACTATGCACTACAATTGTCGAAAGCGGCATCGATGTTCCAACCGCAAACACGATTATTATTAATAAAGCGGACCGTTTTGGTTTAGCTCAATTGCATCAACTTCGTGGTCGTGTGGGGCGTTCCCATCACCAAGCGTATGCGTATATGCTCTCGCCGCCCTTAAACACAATGACTGAGGATGCCAAGAAACGTTTAACCGCAATTGAATCGCTTGATACCTTAGGCGCGGGCTTTGCGCTAGCCTCTCAAGACCTTGAGATTCGTGGTGCAGGCGAGCTTTTAGGTGAATCTCAAAGCGGCACGATAGATCAAATCGGCTATAGCATGTATAGCTCGTTTTTAGAACAAGCTATCTCGAGTATTCAAAGAGCACGCAAGGTTAAGAATGGTGAGAAAGTCACGGCGATTAATATTCAAGACCGAGTCGACATTAACCTGAATGTACCCGCTCGCTTTCCAAGCGCTTATATTCCTGATGTACACCTGCGTTTAACGATGTACAAACGCATCGCCAGCGCGCTTAACGGAGAGCAACTTGATGAATTACAGGTTGAAGCAATTGACCGTTTCGGCTTGCTACCTAACGCGGCTACAAATTTGTTCCAGATTGCAGAACTAAAACTTCGAGCTGCGCGATACGACATAAAGCTTCTTGAAGTTGGTCCTAGTGGAGGTGTGATAAAATTTATTGAAAACCCTGATATCAACATCGATAAGTTAATGCGAGCTGTCGCCAATAATCCACGTGAATACCGATTCACGGGCGCTGAATCTATTCAAGTGAGTCGAGATATGCCTGAGGCTGAAGACCGATTTACGTTAATCGAAGACGTCTTTGCTCTCATAAACAATGACTAGATCCCGATGAACAAGCCTGATAGCTTTCTAATAGACGATATTGTAGTCGAAGTCATTCGTAGTCGTCGTAAAACGTTATCGATTGAAGTTGGCCATTGTGGTGTAAAAGCGCGCGCACCAATGCGACTACAACATAGTGCAATCGTCGAGTTTATATTAAGCAAGCAAAACTGGATTAAGCGCCATATTGAAGATTTACCAGAGCTTAAACCAGATTTAAAGTTAGAAACTGGTGCAGCTCTATTTCTAAATGGAGAAAAGTTTGATCTTTCAATCGTTCATGGCAGTAGCAAGCCTGTATACTTAAGTGCGAATTCAATCGTTGTTCCAATAAGACAAAGTCATCTACCCGAAGAGCGCTCGGTTGCTAACAAACTTATTCGTTGGTACAAGAGCACTGTGTATGAGGAGTTAGAGCGCAAAGTAGCGATATACTCTGAACAAATGGGCATACCGGGTAACAAAAGCCTAAATATCAATGTAAGAGATTATAAGCGACGCTGGGGAAGTTGTGATAGCAAAGGCGCCTTATCGTTTAATTGGCGAATTGTGCAGGCGCCTATTGAGGTACTCGACTATGTTGTTGTTCACGAGCTCGCGCACTGTCACGTATTTGATCATTCCAAACGTTTTTGGGAGATTGTCTCTGCGCAGATGCCTGACTGGAAAGAACGCCAATTATGGCTACACACTCATGG
>CAZFVP010000019.1:5021-9824 GCA_964522345.1 uncultured Gammaproteobacteria bacterium
GACTGTCTCCAAGTTCAGGACTGCTGAATAATTTCTAGTATTCGCTGGTCTTGCCAACTCTCGCCTTTCCAGTTACTAATGTAACCGCAATGTCCCCCATGCTTTGTCACTACAATATTGATATTGGGCTTTTTAGAAATTTGTTCAACCCCTTCGATCGGAATTACCATATCGTCTTCGGCAAAATGCAAATAACACGGCGCAATGGTTGAATCTAAGCGAGACCCAGAGATGGCGTACGCGTCAAAGTAATCTTCGACGGTACTAAAACGGGTGTACTTGGGGATAAATTCTTCGTTAAGTTCGTCTAGGGTTTTTAACGATTCCATTGTTGGTCCGAAATCATATTGTGGCCAATGTTGAATTTTCTTTCGCAATGATTTCTTCCATTTTTGAACAAAATAGCGACCATATAACCAGTTTTCACGTTTATTCAATACAACATTACTTTGGCCCGCGTGTATTGCCGGACAAAAAGCTGAGACACTTGATAACGAAATTGCATTTTTGTGAGCCATTGCCGCAAGTCGCAAGCTAAAGTTGCCACCTAGAGAAAATCCAATTAGGTGATATTTTGTATAAATTAACGTTGCTTGTAGGTCTTCAACTGCGATTATCACCTCTTCAATCAGAGTCGAGTTGAATATGCCTTCATTCAGGCCTTGAGTCTCGCCGTGATCTCTAAGGTTTAATCTAAATACGTCAATGCCACTTTCGAGTAATGTCATTGTCATCGATTGCATGTAACTCGATGCATGACTTCCCTCCCAGCCGTGAATCAATATTGCCATTTGCTTAGATTGGCGCTTTGTTGCTTGATTGAAATAGCCTTCGAGACGAATATTATTACCGCCATCTAACACCATTTTTTGTTCGAAATTGGCATATTGTTTAAAGCGATTAGCTATGGCTATTTTTCTCGGGCCAACACTCGAAAATATAGTCTGAATGTGTCGATTGCCTAAGCCGAATGACGGAACGAACGGTGTGGGTGTAACGCTATTTATTGACATTATAAATTACTGAATAGATATGACTTTGGCGCTTTAGGCGCCGACAGGGTAAACTTACACAATCAAGTGCCATTTAGGCAACACGTTTATAAACCATGAGTATAATCAATTGTTAACTAAGTCTCGTTTTATGAAGAAATTAGCCCTATCACTAGCCACTAGCGCAACAATGCTTTCAATATGCAATGTACACGCTAAAGACTATATGGTTGAAGTATTGGTTTTCGAAAATACCAATGCTTCTATAGCGACTGAAAGTCATGCCTATGAAGCGCCTAAAAAACTCAAAGCAGGCTCAAAAGCTTGGTATATATCACCAACCATGTTAAACGCGGAAGCTGCATCAATCCAAGCATCGCCAAATTATGAGCTCAAACATCATTATTCGTGGGGTATTGAGTCATTACCATATGAAGACTCGGCAAATTACACGGTTGTTGAGACTGAATCACAGGGTTACATCAAGGTGTATGCCGAGCAATTATTGTTTACAAACATAGACCTTGATTACAAGGGTTTCAGAATGAAAGAGAAACGCCGGCTCAAGTTAAATGAAAAACATTTTTTTGATCACCCAAAATTTGGCTTATTGATGCAAGTATCTCGCTTAGAGGAAGAGACGCCAGAAGAACTCGAAACGGAGCTTGAGCGCTAGACGCACTTAACTTTACTTAGCTATGTCCAACATACTCTGGCACTAGTTCTTTAATACAATCAGATAAAGTACTGTCATAGCTGTCTAGTCGTTGTTCAATATTTGAAAACACCGACTCAACCAATTCACCGGGTACATCTCTAGTAGCCGCTAAATGAATTTTGTCGGTCTCGGTATTAGTAAGGTTCTCATCGTTATGAAAGAGCTCTTCATGCAGTTTCTCACCGGGCCTTAACCCGGTATACACAATTGCAATATCACTACCGGGTTCTCTACCCGACAAGCGTATTAACTGCTCTGCGAGTTCAGAGATAAGAACTGGTTGCCCCATATCTAACACGTAGATTCTCCCGTCTTCACCCATCGCACTTGCTTCAAGTATCAATTGGGTAGCTTCGGTAATAGTCATAAAGTAACGTGTCATCTCAGGGTGAGTAACCGTAATTGGCCCGCCGTGACGTATTTGTTGTTGAAACTTTGGCACCACACTGCCAGCCGAGCCAAGTACATTGCCAAAGCGAACAGTGATAAACTTCGTATCACTTCGTGACGCAAGCTGTTGACAGTAAATCTCGGCGACGCGTTTACAAGCGCCCATCAAACTACTCGGGTTAACCGCTTTATCCGTAGAAATTAAAACAAATTTTTCGACACCAGTTTTATGTGCCAAATCAGCGATGACGCGAGTACCTAGCGCGTTATTTTTAATTGCCTCACGAACTTGGCCTTCAAGCAATGGAACATGTTTATAAGCCGCTGCATGGAACACTGCCGCTGGTTTAAAGGTTTCAAATACATGACTTGCGGCAGCGGAATCACAAACATCACCGAGTACGGGAGTCACCTTAATGTCTGGGAACCGTTCGATCATTTCTTCCTGAATTCGATATAGGTTGTATTCGCTCTGATCGAACAAAACGATATGAGAAGAACAGACTGAGGCTAATTGGCGGCATAGTTCAGAGCCAATTGAACCACCTGCCCCAGTTACTAATACCGTTTTATCGCAGAGGCTATGTTGAATACGATGCCAATCTAACTTTACAGGATCACGCCCCAATAGGTCATCAATGCGCACTTCTCGCATATCACCTAATTGAGCTTTCCCACTAAGTAACTCGTGCGCACCGGGTAACGTTTTAAACTCTATACCAGTGCGTTCACAAATTGACACCAATCGTTGCATTTGTTCATCATTAGCCGATGGGACAGCGATCAATATAAGGTCAATTTCCCATCGATTTATGAGGTCTTGTAATACATCTGGTGAGGCTACAATCGGAACACGATGAATTTGTCGACCTATCTTAACGGGATCATCATCTAGAAATGCAACGATATTATATCTATTAGGGTGATTTCTATTGAGATCCCTCAGCAATTGTTCTCCCGCAGCACCGGCACCCAAGATAACTACTTTTCGCCCAGAATGTGCCGAAAAATGCCGTTCCTTAATCAATCGATAAAGTAAGCGTGAACCACACATTAAAGCGGCAAGTATTAGCGCGTATAAAACAATGCTAGTCCGTGGCACGTACTCCATACGTTGAGCGACAAAAAACAGAGTAACGGAGATCGCAGCGGTACCAAATAGTACTGATTTAATTATTAGGTTTAGATCGGCCAATGAGACAAACCGCCATTCGCCTCGATGAACCCCAATAAATATATTTGTGACGGTCTGAACTGCGATTACAACCGGCAAGGCGAATAGAGCCCCTTGAAAGAAGTTATCTGGAATCGTTTCTAAGTTGTATCTCAGCCAATACGCACCGAGCCATGCGATCGGTATCACCAGCATATCGTGAAGAATAATTCTCCATCGAAATATCAAACGCGTGAGGAATTTCACCATTGTGTTTAGATAACTATTTTCTTTAAATTGAGGTTAAGTTTGGGGCCGGCGTTCTAAATAAACGACCAAAAATGCCGATGCAACGAGCGTACAAACAATTGCCAATGACCAGAATACAATCATATCACGGTAGATCACGCCAAGCGTTGAAAACAGTGAGCATATGAGCATCAAGATTGCCGAACCTATGGCGACTTTCGAGTGAGAGAGCCCAGCATTTGCAAGCCGTTGATAGAAATGTTTTCGGTGAGGTAGCCAAATTTTCTCTCGCCGCCAAGTACGTATTAATACTGTTAACGTTGCATCAGCAATGAAAACGGCGAAAAGGCCCAAAAAACTAAAGATAGAAAGATCAAATCGTGTAACTCCTAGAATAAAAATAGTACCAAAAAAGGCACCTAAGGTTATGCTACCGACATCGCCCATAAAAATTTTAGCAGGGCTCCAATTCCAAAGCATAAAGCCATAACTAAACGCAGCCAATACTGCGCAAATGAGCGATAGTTCGGTGTCCCCGAGCATTAAAAACCAAAATGATAGCGTAATACCAGCGATTATTGCCTGCGACGCTGCAAGGCCATCGAGACCGTCCATAAAGTTATATAAATTTGCCATCCAAAGCAGACCAATAACCGTCAGAAGCGGTCCAAACCACACTAGTTTGATTGAGAATAGCTGGTTTACCCAACCTAGCGCAGCGACAGTAAAAACAGCAATAATACATTGCACCATTAAACGAAGTTTAGGCGATAAGTCATTTTTATCGTCCCACCAACTCAAGCTTGACCATGCTAGAACTAAACATGCTAGGCAGGTGAACAGTTGTGGCCGGTTAGAGGTAAAAGCAGTCACAACAAGCGCCATGAAAAGGCCTGCAACTATTACTAATCCCCCGCCTCGAGGAATGGCACCCTGATGTAACGTTCTATTGTTAGGTCTATCGACAATGTCTTTAGCGATAAGCTGGTCTATTAACTTCCCTACAGCAAACCAAGATGCGACAGACACGAGTAACAAAAGTAAAGCTATCTTAAATTCCACAATCATACAGTTAAATCTCTATCTGGGTTTTTGAGAAATTTTTGTGGCGAAAAATTTAAGTCATTGGCGGCATCAGTATAATCATAATTTAAATCTTGATTCATTCTTTCAGCCATTTCGGTGGTGTATGAAAAACCACTTATTTTAGCTGCAATGGCTAATGCAGGACGAAAAAGCCATAGAGGAATACTGATAATAAGTGGTCGTTGATCTAGAGCTACAAAAATTCGTTTTACCAT
>CAZFVP010000019.1:9924-21246 GCA_964522345.1 uncultured Gammaproteobacteria bacterium
TGCTGTATTTTAAGGTCTGTCAGTGTCTCTAGGTGTGCCGGTAACAACCAAATTGGCGCACAATGGATTAATGCGGTTATCTTGGCCAATTTGGCTTTGACGGCATTACTCGGGGGATTTGATAAATCCCATTGCAACTCATTGTTCGAACTTTCAGCTTGGCGAGACACGGCCATGTACTCTTTGTTTTCACGTGTTAACCGTTCACACAACGGTTTTCCAACGACTCCTCTTGCACCTGTAATTAATATCATCGCGCAAACGCAGCTTTAAGTGTTGATACAGCCGCTCGAACTATAAAGCTCAAGGCAATCCCTACTTTAACGATCACTCGAAGCGGCAAACCGTACTCAGTGCGATAAAATTTATCAAAGAAACGGTTCATGCCAATGTGCAGAGTGTAAAGAACGGCTATCGGTCGCGATTTAGAGCTTACCCCTTTAGCGTGCAATACCTTGGCGTTGGGTATAAAAGCCACCTTCCATCCATTTAAATGAAAACGCTTACACCAATCTAAGTCTTCGCAATGCATAAAATAGTCTTCGTCAAGTAAACCGACCTGCTTTACAGCACTCATACGTACCACCATAAATGCGCCAGAAATTGCATCTACAAACTCAACCTGATTAGAATCACTTACCTGGTGACCATAATCGAAGTTAGAAAAACGAGGACTATTTGGGAATAAATGATTTAAGCCAAACATTCGAACAAAAGCTGACCAAGGCGTCGGAAAATGGCGTCTGCAAGTTACTTGCAGCGAGCCATCCTCATTTAATATTTGGCAACTTGCTAAGCCAATAGTTGAATCGTTTAGCATCGCCTTGAAAATCGGAGTGAGGCTATTCTTATTCAACTCACAATCGGGGTTCATCAATATTGCGAAATCACTGTCAACGCTTTTTAATACTTGGTTGTTAGCAGCGGCAAAGCCTACGTTTTTGTCATTGAGCAGCCAGGTCAATCGCTCATTTGTGATTTTAGCTCGGCAATTAGTAACACTATTGTCTGTCGATAAGTTGTCTACCACAGTTATACCAGCATCACTAAACTTCAACGCAGAGTCTACTGAGCGTTGCAGCCACTCGTCGGAGTTGTAGTTTACAATAACAATATGTACGCTAGTCATTTTGCCTCACAGATGAATCATGTAAGGTGGTTTTCATTGGACCTTCTTGACCTCGTATACCGTGCCAAAGCCCTTTTAACATCATCGACGCATTTTGTCTTCGAGGTGTTTTCAAAAAACCAAACATAATAGCGATTATGGCTAAGCGTTGAATATCATTCCATTTCCAGAGACCACTCGCGTATCTGCGCTTATACAAAAGTACACTATTACGAAAAATATAATAATAACGAAAAGGCTTGTGTTGTGGAACATTACGCCGCCGTCCTCCAAATGACACTACGTGAGTATCTTCCCCTAAACCATGTTGCATGCGCGCATTACACACGCCATAGGCCTTGAAGCCGCTTGCTCGCGCCCTAAGAAACCATTCAGTATCAACGTGGTCAATAAACAAACCTTCGTCCATCTCGCCAATAGACTCGATGGACGTTAGAGATATCAAACTACCAGAAGAGATTAGAAAATCAGCTTCTATGCACTCGTCTACGTCCTTATCACGGCAATAGTAACGTGAGAACTTAAGAATCCCGAAACGAACAAAAAAAGATTCACTACCATTATCGCTGTTTAGATAGGTAACCCCTACCGCGCTGACATTGTTGCTTAACGACTTACGTTTATGTGCCCTTACTAAGTTAGCTACCATCGATTCAAGCGCAACACTATCTTGGTCTAGAATTAGAACATAATCGTAGTTATTTTCAGCAGCATATCTAATGCCAAGGTTGTGGGCGGCACCTAAACCTAGATTTTGCTTTTGTGCCAACAACAATGTGGAACTAAGGTCTGAAACAAGCGACTCTATTTCCACTAGATTCTCAGAACCGTTATCGACCACTACGCAATGACAGCCTTGTTGTTCAAGCTCAGCAAGTGATAGGGCAAGCGGTACGCAATCAGGGTTATAACTGACGACTATGGCAAGAATTCGCTCGTTCATTGAGCCGTTTGGTATTGACGTTTGTCTCTACGCACTAACGTCAGAATCAATCGAGCTCTTACTCGATGAATCACCCTTAAGCCCGACTGTTCTGCGCACATGGTATATCGGCTTGTTCTGACTTTCATAATAGGTACGTGTTTGCATTTCGCCAATAAGTCCAAACAATATGAATTGTAAACCTATGATCAAAAGCATAAACGCAAATATAAGTAACGGTCGGTCACCTAGAGGCACATCGAAGAACAAACGCGCAATTGTTAAGTATGTAATCAGCGCGCCGCCGATACCACCAAGGGCTAAGCCAGGCATACCAAAAAAGTGCAACGGTCGAGCGTGGAAGCGTAATAAAAATTTAACTGTAATAAGGTCAAGAATCACGCGAAATGTGCGCGAAATACCATACTTCGACTCGCCCGCTGTTCTGGCTCTATGGTTAACCTTTACTTCAGCAATGCTAGCCCCTACTCCGCTTGCAACCGCGGGTATGAATCTATGCATCTCGCCATATAAAGTGACACGCTTAGCTAAACTTTTGCGCATGGCTTTGAGAGTGCAACCATAATCATGTAAGCCCACGTCGGTAATTCTTGAAATTAGCTTATTGGCTAACATAGATGGTAGTTTACGAGAAACATAGGTGTCTTGACGGTCATGACGCCATCCGCAAGCCATATCATAACCCTCTTCAACTTTGGCAATCATCGCTGGGATATCAGCAGGATCATTCTGTCGATCTGCATCGAGAGTGACAACTATTTCACCTGTGGAGTAGTCTAAACCTGCAACCATTGCCGCAGTTTGACCAAAGTTACGGCGAAAGCTAACGATTTTAATCTGAGGCATTTCGCTACGAAAATCCTCTAGAACTTGCACGCCATCATCAATGCTCCCGTCATCAATAAACAACACTTCGTAATCCTTGTTCATTGGGTCTAACGCGGCTTTAAGTTCCTCACATAGAGGTTTTAAATTAGGAGATTCATTCAAAAATGGGATGACAATTGAGACGTCCATTACCTTACCTTACTGCGTTAACACAGAGTTTTTGTTGTTGTTCTTAACCAAAGCGCGATTATACGAAAATCCAGCTTAAATATAACGTTTTTCAATCAGAGTTTTTGAATGCGACTGTAAAAAGTACTTAGACAAGAGACACAAGCTCATCTTCTTGATGCTGTTCAAGTTGAGGAAACACACCTTCATCACTAATTCTCAGATGCCTACTATAGTATTTATCGACAAAGCCTTTACTTTTCCAGCGATTCTGAAATACCTCTAATTCTCTAAAATAACGCTCAATATGTTGTTCGCTCATATCATCTCCCCGACTCACCGACTCGTGGTGATAGAGCATAGCTTCCGGCGTCCAAATAATCTGTTTACCAAGTGACTCAACTCTAAGGCAATAGTCGATGTCGTTATAAGCAACCTTAAACGCTATTTCATCTAGGCCACCAAGTGATTCAAACAAGTTTCTAGGAGTAACCAAACAAGCCGCAGTCACTGCCATCATGTTCTGTGTCGCTAAACACCTCAGTTGATAACCCGGTGCACTACCTTCTTCTAAGCGATGTATGTGGCCAGCGGCATTACCCATGCCGATGGTTACGCCAGCATGCTGTATCTTACCATTACCAAACAATAGCTTTGCGCCAACAATTCCCACGTCTTCTTGAGTTGCCCAAACCATCATCTGTGTTAGCCAATCGCCAGCAATTACTTCGATATCATTGTTTACTAAGGCAATGTATTCTGAAGCGCCCTTTGACACGGCAAAATTGTTAATCGCTGAATAGTTGAATTCACCTGGATACTCGATGACCGAAACTCGAGCGTCTTGACTTATTTCAGAAAAATAATTGTGAGTCTCGGCCAATTCACTGCCGTTGTCAGCCACAATAATTCTATAATTCGTGTAACTAGTCTTGGTTAAAATACTATCAATGCAAGGCTTTAGAACCGCAAGCCCATCACGAGTTGGAATGATTAGGTCGACTGACGGGTGCTCGACCCAATTAGTGTGTGCTCGTAGAGTATTATATTCGCCTTTCCTCCGACACTCGATGTTTTGCCACGTCGTTGAACTTGTTTTCGGCTTGGGAGTTTGTAATTTTTTTACTCGAGATGACGTGAACAATGCTTCACTAACATGAAGAACCGTATCAAGGTTGCGAAAACAGCGTAAGGCGAGATGATATTTAACGTCATCGTCGAGTATACGGTCGCTACCGATTTGCCTTGCCAACTCTGAGGAAAATAATGTAGCAAAACCCACATAATTGAAACAATGCAAGTATGCATAACTCGGCTGTGGTTTAAAAACTGGCTCTAAGTTAGAGTTATCATTGGGCTTTAGTGAACAATAATCATGATCCGTGTAAACCATGCTTGGCCTAGATTTCGCTGACTTAATTGCGCGTTTTAACATTACAATAGCCGGCGACTGTAGACGTTCAGTCTCCTTCAGGCCAATGCAATAGTCGATATTTTCAGGGATATCATCTCCCGAAATCAGGATAATATCTGGTTGAACTAGAAGGCTTTCAAGTTGTCGTCTCTGAGATTGATTTTCAATAATAACGGCAATCGTGATACCTCGACTTAACCAAGTGAGTTGCTTGCCAAAAAGCTGAAACATTTCCCAGCGTTTTACGTTTTCTAAGTAGGCATCACTACCGCGTGCAGGTGCATAAAACTGCAAAAGATTGGTAGAGAGTTCAAAATTATCTTGAAATTGCATCACGAACATTTTGAACAACACCGGAAGACTAAAGAAATCCCTTAGATAACGACCACAAATAAGTAAAATTCTAGCTCGCCCTTCGATAGCAGAAACACGTGCTAGACGTTCAAATTCAACCGACTTACTGTGTGCAACTAAACGCCCTCCAGGCAGGTAGATCAGCATACGGTTACGGCCTGAATGATAACCCGTTAACGAACGATCAATTCGTTTACCTTTCGGGTTGCTTACGACAAGCCGTGGAGTATGGTCGATATTACCCTGGACTATAAACTCAATAACATGCCAGCCAGCCTTTAGGACGATTTCTTCATCATGAAAATTTACCACCCCCCAAGACGACTCTAGCTTGTTATTAAGCTTAATCAACTGTTTTCGAACACTCATAACCCTTGGTTAAAACGTCGTTTTTCCAAATAGTCGCCGAAGGCCATTGAGCAGGCGCCAGCCTATCGAGTTACTCATAATATCAACTTTAGCCTGTAGGTTATCTGAGTGCGATTGTAGTTGGGTTATTTGTGCATTTAAATGCAATTGTAGCTCATGATTGAGTTTTGCCACATCCTCGCGCTGATCAAGGTGTGCCTGAGCCTCATAATTGGTTGGTAGTAACGGGTATGTTTGAATGGAAAAATCGCATAAAAGATCTATGCTCTCTTGTTTATTTGATAATGCAATTAAGAAAGAATTAGCATGTTCACCTAGCGTCTCCGCCTGAGCAAGACCTTCCCATATTTTAGATTCGTTATCACCGATATCGAACGCGGAAACATAGTCGCGAGATCTGTGCCCATCGAGAGCTTGGGCAGCCTCGATAGAGACTTCTTTGATTACCGCGGTCGGCACTTTGTAATCAGGGAATGGGTACATAAATTGTATCGCAGCGAACTCTTTAAGATGCTGCCGCCATTCTGATTGACTATAGGTGCGAATGCCGGTTGATTGCTGGTAATTATCAATGCCAATATACGGGACCGCATAGTGATCCTCACTGGCGCCAAGTAAATACTTAACACCGAGTCTGTTCTCAATCGCGACAAGCACTACACCATCAGATTTCGCCACTTTCTTACCTAGCGACAATAAATCGGCTAGTGCTTCTTGATCTGTTTTTCGTTTGGAAAAACGACCTGCATACTCTGTAACACCGACAAATAAAACTAAATCATAGTAATCTTCGGGTATTTCAATTTCATTAAAGTTAGCTGAACTTATTGTTACGTTTGGAAGATCATTACAACGCAATGCCGCGAGCCTTGCACGAGTCTGACTGCCTTCAATCGCGTCAATATGAAGCTTGTTTTGCTCACCTAAGTATCGAGTAATAGAACCGCAGCCGCATCCGAGTTCAAGAACACGGGTAACGCCGTCGAGGTTTAATGGCCGCAGCAGGTTTGCTCGGGTGTTTGATAAGTGATATTGAGTTGGCCAATCGCAAATTTGTTCTTGCAATTCTTGCGACTCGCAAGATAAATCATCGGCAGTGCTTAGTATTTGATAAAGTCTGGCTTCTGACTCTTCACCATCAGAATAATTAAACTCTCTATCGATGCTGCCTTCTTGATAGACACCATCGACGGTTCTCGAGAAACCGTTCATATCTACTAATTTATTCATGATACGTGCCCCGAACTCGATTGGAACTCGAGTTCTGAATTCGCCAATCGCATTTTCCCATCAAGGGCTGCGCAACCAAACGAATCTCGAGTTTCATTTATGTGTAAATGGATCATGTCATAGCGACGATCAACCGGTATCGCGTCTTTTGACTCGTGATCTTGAGCAACGCCTAAGGAGACAAAATAATCACCCGATAGCAAATTGAGTGTTAGTTCGAACTCTACGGATATGAGGTCTCCAGCTTTCTGCTGAGTTGGAAGCTTACCGACCATACGGGAATTAGTGCCGTATACAACATTTCCGTCATTGGTTTTGACCGTAATGCCATAAATCAAATCATCTATATCATTAGCGAACAATATAGACATGCGTATCAATAGATTATCGCCGCGTTGTAATAACCCAGCAGTCGGTGCGCCGTTTTGAAAAACCTCATAGAAACAAATTTTTGCTCGCTCGTCACCCCAACGCTCTTCGTTAGCGTTATAACTTGCATGCGTCACGCAGTTATCTATTGTTGGGTCAAATTCAACACTATAGTCGTTAGCGCTAAGACTTTTTGCGGCTTCAACTTTTACATCAGACGCAAACATCATTTCAAGGTAGGCTTGAACTACTTGCTTAGGACTACCGGTTAGCTTTAACTCACCATCGTCAAGCATTATCGCGCGATCACAGTATTGTAGTACGCTATCGGTAGAATGAGTCACAAACAAAATTGATACACCCTGCTCTTTTAATTGATCAATTCGGCGAAAACACTTACGTTGAAATCGAACATCACCAACAGCCAACGCTTCATCGACAATTAATATATCTGGATTCATGTTAATCGCTACGGCAAACGCTAAACGAACAAACATACCGCTTGAATATGTTTTTACTGGACGATGAAGAAAGTCACCTAAGCCGCAGAATTCGACTATGTCAGGCAGTTTTTGGTGGAACTCGTCACGAGTTAAGCCCATTATCGATGCATTTAAACGTGCATTCTCAAGCCCAGTAAACTCTGGATTAAAGCCAGCTCCTAGTTCTAATAAGGCGGAAATCCTCCCACTCGTTTTGCAACTCCCAGAGGTGGGTTGCAGAATCCCGGTAATTATTTGTAGGAGAGTGGATTTTCCTGAGCCGTTCTTACCAACGATTCCAACGGTCTCACCTTTGTGTATGGTTAAGTCGACCCCTTGCAGTGCCCAAAATTCTTGATAGAACTTCTTTTTAGGTGCAAAGCTCTGCCATAAGCGATGAATCGGCTTTTGGTAGCTCTCATAACACTTGGTAATACCCTCTACGGTAATAACCGGCGCCAAGTTTGTATGACTATTAGATGACATCTGCAAACCCATCTCGTGTACGGCTAAAAAGCCATGTGCCGACAAATAACATAGCAAACGCGCCAATGCTATAGAGACCTAACAATTCCCAATTGGGTAATTGACCGAATAAGACAACAGCGCGCAGCTCTTCAACAATTATTGTTAAAGGGTTTAGCCACAAAACAAAAGGCTGTAACTCTACGGGTAAACGATCAAATGGGAAAACGATTGAACATAAAAACATCAATACTGTCATCATTACACCCACAACCTGACCAAGGTCACGAATGTAGACACCTAAAACAGATAACAGCCACGACAGCCCAAGTAAAAATACAACAAAAGGAAATAGCACCACCGGCGCTAGAAGTATAGTCCATTCAAGAGAGTTTCCACGCATAATAAAAATAGCTAACAGAATTATCATGCCTAGAAACATGTGAAAAACAGCGTTAGCTAACCCTACTAAACTTATGATTTCTAAAGGAAAAACAACTTTTTTTACATATTGTGAATTAGATGTAATCGATGCGACCGACCCAATAACGACCTCTGCCATCAGCCCGTGACATAAAAGACCTGCGAATAAGATCAAACCAAAGTCAATGTTATCTTGACCAGCAACCCCCCATTTAACATCCATTACCATGCCGAATACAAAGGAATAAACTAAAAGCATGAGGACGGGATAGAAAAACGCCCACAGGAACCCGAGTTGTGACCCTCGGTAACGCTTCTGAATGTCGCGTTTTAGCATTTGTAAGAACAAATACTTATTATTTAAAAGACTCGAAAACATGCGTTGTAATTTCTCTAATTGTTGTTGATCAACAAAGTTATGAAAACATTAATCAATGCTGATAAATTGATGCTTATTTTCTAAAATGGTCTTTAAGTAACGTCCATAGCCACTTTTACCGTATTGGTGTGCCGCTCTTTCTAATTCGTTTTCACCTATGTACCCTTTTCTAAATGCAATTTCTTCCAAGCATGCGACCTTTAAGCCTTGGCGGTTTTCAATGGTCTCGATAAACATCGAGGCTTGTAGTAAGGATTCATGAGTTCCCATGTCCAGCCACGCTAAGCCTCGTCCAAAGACTTGTACCGATAAATCGCCCCATTCAAGGTATTGCTTATTAACGTCGGTAATCTCGAGTTCACCTCGCTCAGAGGGTCGAATACTCTTGGCAACATCGACAACTCTGTTATCGTAAAAATACAAGCCAGTTACTGCATAGTTAGATTTTGGCTCAAGCGGCTTCTCTTCTAAGCTGAGCGCGTTCCATTGTTCATCAAATTCGACCACACCGTAGCGCTCTGGATCATGAACAGGGTAGGCAAAAACAGTAGCACCGCTCTTTTGATCACCGGCTTGAGACAAGTTTTTACTAAGGTCTGCACCGTGAAATACATTATCACCAAGCACCAAAGCACAATCATCGTTACCAATAAACTCCGAGCCTATAATAAATGCTTGAGCTAGGCCATCGGGCGAAGGTTGTACGGCATATGAAATATTAATACCCCACTGAGATCCATCACGCATAAGCTGTTGAAAACGCGGTGTATCTTGAGGAGTTGAAATAATAAGAATGTCTCTAACGCCTGCCAACATCAACGAAGATAGCGGATAGTAAATCATCGGCTTGTCGTAAACCGGCAACAGCTGTTTCGATACAGCTTGGGTTACTGGATGCAGGCGTGTTCCCGATCCACCGGCTAATACTATTCCTCTCATTCTATTTTTCCTCTTAAAGGTCTTTTATTGGGAACCGAGACGGCCGCCGCTATAGTCACCCGACACCTTGGTGATCCACTCAGTATTTTCTAGATACCACTCGACCGTTTTTCGTATGCCTGTCTCAAATGTTTCTTCAGGAATCCAAGCAAGTTCGCGCTCTATTTTCGCAGCATCTATCGCATAACGGCGATCGTGCCCTGGACGATCAGCCACATAAGTGATTTGATCAGCATAATTCTTACCATCGTCGCGTGGTCTGATTTCATCTAAAATCGAGCACATAGTGGTGACAACATCGATATTTGTTTTCTCGTTATGCCCCCCAACGTTATAGACTTCTCCGCTATCACCTTCGGTAACTATTTTCCATAAGGCTTTTACATGGTCGTCGACAAATAACCAGTCACGAATATTATCGCCTTTACCGTAAATAGGTAGAGGCTCTCCTGCGATAGCTTTTTGAATAATCAGCGGAACTAACTTTTCAGGAAATTGAAATGGGCCGTAGTTATTAGAACAATTAGAAATAACTACCGGCAGGTCATAGGTTTTGTTCCATGCTCGGACAAGGTGATCAGAACTTGCTTTGCTTGCTGAATATGGTGAGTTTGGTTTATATCGAGTTTTTTCTGTAAATAGACCGGTCTCACCCAGACTTCCGTAAACTTCATCGGTCGAAATGTGGTGGAACTTGAACGCATCTCTCTTAGCGCCGTCAAGTTCTTGATAGTACTCGAGCGCTACTTGTAGAAGATTGTACGTGCCAACAATATTGGTTTGAATAAACTCGCCGGGACCATCAATAGACCGATCTACATGCGACTCAGCAGCCAAATGCATAATATAGTCTGGCTGGTACTGCGTTACCAGCGAACGCATCGCGCTTGAATCAACAATGTCCTCTCGGTGAAAATGATGTCTCTCACTCGCGTCGGCCCCACCTAAAGAATGCAAACTACCAGCGTAGGTAAGCTTATCTACGTTAACCACAATGTTATCCGTATCATTGATCAAATAGCGAACCAATGCCGAGCCGATAAAACCCGCGCCGCCTGTTAACAATACTGTTTTGCCCATTTAATTTCTCTTATGTCCAAAATAATTAATTTTTACGTAAGCCTGATTAGCTCAAGAGTCGCCATCTGCTTTAGTTGGGTTTCGATAATTCATGTTTAACAACATTGCTGGAATCAACAATTTATCGATTCCGTAGACTTCTTCAAGCTCTTGCGCCAACTCTCGCGTCTGCTCCATCGATGTCATCACAATGGTGTCAAAGGAGTCGCATTCTATGCGTTTCGAGTGCACGGGTACACCAAAAAACTCGTTTCTTTGACTGTTAGGCTGATAAATACCCACAACATGGACATCACTTTGCATAGAACGCATTACCGCAATTTCAGTCAAGTCTGACAGGCCTCCCAATAGTATGCGCCGACTACCGGCCTCCGAGCATTGCGCGAATACCCGAGAATACTCGTCGCCCGACTGTCGAAACAGAGCTAACGACGTAGTAAAGAAGTCGGCGGTCAATCTCGCTTTTTCGGCAAAGCCTGTCGGCGTTACGTAATACAAATACCGATTAGCCGGTGCCGTCGTCATTTTAACCCAACCTTTCTTGACACAACGTTTCAAATACGAATTCGCCAACCCTAGCGCTACGCCCATCTCTTGTGCTAAGTGGCGTTGACTAATATCGTCTTTCTGGTCAATGGCTTGGAGCAATTCTAAGGTAAGTTGACTTTGCCTATCACTGCCTGAACCGGGATTTGGCCGTTCAGAAATTGTTGTGTTTGGACGCGTGTTCATAGCGTGAACACTATAGGG
>CAZFVP010000020.1:0-9426 GCA_964522345.1 uncultured Gammaproteobacteria bacterium
GTGAGCCCCATATTCTTGAAAGTCAATCTAAGTACCGCTGAACTAGACAGATTACTTGAGTATGCTTCGCTCATAGCTCTTGCCATTGCACCTTTCTTCATCTTAGGAAATTCAAAACCTTTTTTTGAGATAATGGTATTGAGAATTGTCAAACTTTGAACATTATTATCCATCACGATATCTTTATTAACGAGCTCCCAACCAACCAGCCCCCCCATATCGTGAAATAACAAATTATATTCCTTAACATCTAAGGCATCTAATACTTGATGCACATAGCTTGCTTGTGCCGACGGCAGGTAATTCCCATTTATCGCTTCAGGTTTATCACTTAAGCCAAAGCCTAATAAATCTAGCGCGATAACTCGAAAGTCATTTTGTAATTCGGGAATCATTTTGCGAAACAACCACGATGATGTCGGGACGCCGTGAATTAGAACTATAACCGGACCTTCTCCAACATCGATCACACCTAGCTTCCCACCGGTAGTAGTAATCAATGATTGTTGAAGCCGATGGTTAGCGTAATTATCACTCAACTCATATCGATTAGAGTCCATAAGTTCTTTGCCCAGCGTCGTTTCCAATTTTGGAGAACTACAGGCACCCAACACAATAAAACCAAATAAGATCAGAGTAGTTTTTTTCATAGAACGTTTTTAAAGAAAATTAAATGAACGAAATTCGAGAATTACAGTGTACGAGCATGATAGCCCACTTGACAATGCCAGAACAGTTAAGAGCTGTTTTTAATAACAGCTCTTAACTCAATTTTCATTCTACCCAAATCAATAGAAAATCAATGCTCGATACCCTACCAAGTAAATATTATTTAAATCACTCTCGCGAACTTTTTCGTCTTGTAGCCGACAAATGTAAGCACATTCTATGTACTAAGTGTAAATGGTGTTTAAGCAATACAAGCAACTTAACTGAAAACGCACAATGCCATTATTACGCGAGCTTGGCTTTGCCAATCTCTCATGATGGTCTCCTGATATAACTTATCAGTTAATGGAGTGCGATATTTGTGGCGCACAAGGTAGACCTTGGTTACGGCTTCATAAAAGCCGCTTATGATTCATTAAATCGACCTTTCGAAATATCTAGGCTCTGCACTGTGAGTAATACTCTTAAGACCTCGCCAGGGCCGCTATAGTTATACAACTTACGCGCACTTACTCTACATTTTAATATCGATTTAGTCAGTCAGCCATAATAGGGCTCTTAGTGATGCTAATGCGGTCGTCAACTTGCTTAAGCTAAATTCGGTGTACACACCAACAAACGGTAGCTCTCTATTCAGATTTGAGACAATCACATAAGAACATTGAAATATTGCTAAACTGCCTAAAACCTAAAGAACAAATCAAAATTAATGATCAAACAACGCGCCTCTGTCCAAGTACTTTTTGTAACTCTGTGTGCTGTCGCAGTTTGGCTTTTCAGACCAGAGGATACTCAGGGTCATTATGGTTTATGGTCATTATTTCCCGCCGTGTTAACGATTATCACATGCTTCTTGACCCGCAACGTTTTATTGGCGTTATTATTTGGGATATTCGCTGGAGGCCTAGTCTCTGGACAACTCAACATAATTAGAGCGTTTCTAGTGCCAAGCCTAGGCAGTGAAAACTATGCACAGATGCTCTTGGTTTACCTATGGGCATTAGGGAGTCTACTTGGCCTATGGAACCGCAACGGTGGCGCTCGATACTTCGCCGAAAGCTTGGCAAAACGCTTTGTTAATTCACGCACGTCGGCCAAAGTATTCACATGGGTCATGGGCATAATATTTCATCAAGGCGGCACCATTAGCACAGTGTTAACCGGTACTACCGTGAAACCGATTGCAGATAAACACGGTGTCGCACACGAAGAGCTTGCCTATGTAGTCGATTCGACTGCGTCACCGATAGCAACTATTATTCCGTTCAATGTGTGGCCTGTTTATGTTGCTGGTCTAATTACTATTGAGCCTCTAAGCGCAGTCATTGCCAATGAAGAAGCCGCCATTAAAATGTTTCTTTATGCGATTCCATTTAATTTCTACGCCTTGATCGCAGTTAGCATGACGCTCCTTTTCTCATTCGGGCGACTGCCGTTGCTAGGCACACCGATGGCTAAGGTCGTTAAACGAGTTACTACGACTGGTGAACTAGACGCCGTTGGGGCTCAACCGATGGCTGCATCTGAGTTGACTGAGTCGAACTTACCAGAGGGTTATACTGCGTCGATTATAGATTTTATATTGCCTATTTTTGTGTTACTCGGCTTCTGTATTGTTCCGTGGGCGGCCGGTGGAAGCCCAATGGTATTCGAAGGTTTTGGCGCTGCAGTTGTGGTCGCCTTTGTTTCTAGCATACTTCGTGGAATGGAAATTTCAGATGCCTTTAATGCAATGATACAAGGCATTAAAGGTGTCACTATTGGTGCGCTTGTGCTTGGTCTAGCGGTGACTCTTGCAACCGTCTCATCCAAACTTGGAACCGCCAACTTTGTTATCGAAAGCACCTCGAGTTTTCTAATGAATTGGCCATATATTTTGCCAAGTTTGCTATTGTTAATTTGCATGTTTGTGGCATTTTCGATTGGATCATCATGGGGAACGTACGCCGTTATGTTTCCCGTCGCATTACCTCTAGCCTTAGTCTTATCTGAAGATCCAACTTATTTACTATTGTGCTTCGGAGCAATTATGGGCGGTGCAGTGTTTGGCGATCAGTGTTCGCCTATTTCTGATACCACTATTTTGTCTTCGCTAGCGTGTGGTACCGATTTGATGGACCACGTGAATACACAATTACCACTAGCAATGATCGCCGCAGGCTTGGCAGCAGTGATTTACTTAAGCATTAGCTTAGCTGTGCTTTAGCTAAGGAGCCTAATTTCATAGAGCTTAGACATTGCTAATTTTTCAAAAACTCAGCATAGGCCTCTAGAGTAATCTCGTCACCAACTAACGGTACGTATTTGTCCATGCCAAAATCGGATCGCAAGAACGAACCTTTTGCCGAAAAGCCCAAAGTATATTTACCACTAAGAATATTATTTGCTCCGCCATGAAAAGTGGCCGCTACGGTAATCGGTTTGCGTACACCTCGCCAATTTAATATTCCAGTAAATTCAAATTCAGTGTCGCTGATTGGATTGACAGACGTGCTCTCAAATGCTGCCTGCGGAAACTCTGACTGGCGAAACCATGACCGCCCCATCAAGTCACTTTTTAAATCATCATCATTAATATCAAGAGAATTTATCTCAATAACAGCATTGAGTTTGGCGGCGGCAATGTTCGCGGGATCAAACTCTAGTGACGCGTCGAATTTGTTGAAACGCCCAACGTACGTCGACAAACCTAAATGCTGTATCTTAAATAATAACGTCGCATGAGTTGAGTCGAGTGAATATTCACCAGCTTTGAGTTTCGCCACATCGGATTGAACTTTAGGTGTAATTAAGGAGGCACAGGCGGATAAAAAAACACTGCTCAACAATGCAATAACAACCAAATTTTTCATTTAGAACCTCTAAATTTTAGTGAAATCAAATATGCGACCCCTCCCATTAAAACAGTAGGTATCGCCGCGTAAAATTGTTTTGGATCATTAACCGCCGACAACACTGCAAATAAAACGGTGCACCCCACAAAAATCAACGGCGCAATGGGGTACTAAATAGAGTTAGGTCTTTCTTGCAAACGCCAATGGCGAACAAATAAACTACTTACCGCTAAGGCTAAGCATAATGATAGAGTGAAGCCTAAATATGAAAGCAGGCCCCGCAAATCAGTAATTAAGATTAATGCTATCGCAGTAAGAACTTGCAGAACTATCGACATCCTCGGAGGAGAGCCTGACTTTACTGAGAATACCGATGGTAAGGCACCATCTTCTGCCATTTTGGCATAGACTCTTGACCCAGCTAATACCATCGCGGTAATCGATGTTAATAATGATACTGCAATAACAATTTCTACAACATGACGACCAAGATTTCCAGCCATCGATTGAGCTGCCACCGCCGCAATATCAGCTTGGCTTACAAGCGACTCGTAAGGCGCTCCATAAACCATAATCGCGTTAACTCCAACACATAATAACATCGTTAATATCGTGCCTATCATCATACCCTTAGGTACATTTCGTTTTGCATCATGAACTTCGCCTGCAACGTAGGCAGCGGCATTAAAACCCGAATAACTTAATGATATCCAAACTAAGCTATTAGCGAATGCAAAAATATTAAATGATGCCAGCGGCTTAGTGTCTTGAACCGGGAGCTCTGAGGTAGTGATAAAGCTCCACGCTGACCAAAGCATTAAAAGTACCAACACAAATATCATGATGGCAACGATAGTTTCATGAACGTTAGCACCAGACTTCGTTCTAACTATATGAATAGACCCAGCGAGCAAAACTACCGCAATGGCTAACGTAGTGGGTGTAAGAAACTGCAATTGAGGTAGTGCCGCAATAATATAGGTTTCGAACGCAAGAGCAGCGAAAGCAATTATTCCAGGGAAACCGGCAAGTAACGACACCCAACCCGCTACAAAACCAGCTAAAGGATGTATCGAATGAGAAAGGTAGAGATATTCTCCTCCAGAGTCGCTCAAACCTTGTACTAACATTCCATAACTAAGCGCACCCGTTAAGGCGATTACACCGGCAACAAACCATGCTAAAACTACCCACTCACGAGAGCCAAGATCAGCTAATGCAAAGCCCGACGTGGTATAAATACCGGCGCCCACAGCATTGCCAACAACCAGCGCAACCAAGGTCCAGACCCCAAAAGAGTACTCCTTAGTCATCTCTCGTAGAGCATGTATCGAGTAAATTACGCATATGAGCACTACCTAATTTATTCATTAAGGAGATGTTATCCCGCGGAATTTGGTCGGTATCTGGATGACGCTCAACTGCTCTATCTAAACTCGACTCACGTAAAATATGCAAAATAGGAAATGGAGCGCGATTAGTAAAATTTTCAACATCATCAGCCTTAGTGCCAGCAAAACGATAATGTGGATGAAAGCTAGCTATTTGAAATACTCCTTCTAAATTCATTTCTGCGACTAGTGAATCGGCAAAACCCAGAAACTCATTAAAATACTCAAACTCTGAAAGTGCCAGAGGCAAAATCAGCAACGTTGTTTCAATGTCGGCGTGCTTATTTAAGAGCGATAACTCGACCACCAAATCTCGCACGACTTCTTGTTCTAAATCGGCAAACGAAGTTTTAAAGCGGATTTTATTATTACGATACTCTCGTTGAGCAAACGGGCATAAATTCAAATCAATAACAATCGACGTTAGCCAGTTTTTGACTTGGCGTTCGACTTCATGTTTGTCGTATGCCTTAGTCTTCATGCTTAAAATCTCCGACTCCACTTACATCAAAGCCATTCAATAAAATAGGCCGATAGATAAACAAAAACATATAAGAAGCCTCTGCTATAACTCAAACAAGCTGGCGCAACGACTGAAGCGGTGGAACAGTGATGATAGCTTTGCTACGAAGTAAGCCAAGAATGGTTATTAATAACACGCCAGAAAAAATACCGATTAGCCACATATTAGGATGCCACTGTGGCGACATATCAAATAAATTTTGTTGAACGAAAAACAATATTATTTCAGCTCCTGCGCTCGCGATTAAACCAGCAATCGCACCTAGGGTTGCATATTCAATAGCGAGCGCGCCAATGATTATCCTTTTAGAGCTTCCTAGTGTTCTTAATATCGCGTTCTCGCGCAAACGTTCATCATATGACACGCCAATCGCGGCAAATAGCACTAAGGCACCACAAATTAACACTAAGAATAAAATAAGCTCTAAACCCTGCGTAACACGGTTGATTACATCTCTAATCCGGGCAATTACGTCACCTAATTCAAGCACAACTGTCGTTGGATATAGCTTTACCATCTTACTAACAAACGGCGCTTGTTTGGCTAATGTTCCTCTATTAACCTCTTGTGTTTTTGCTGCTCTAACGGCCGTCACCCAATTTGGTGCATAACTATCAAGTGCTCCAGGATAAAACACCACATAAAAATTTGGGTTCATGCTTTGCCAGTCAACGCTTCTAATATTCGCCAGCTTTGCAATAAATTTCAAGCCACCAACGCTAAACTCAATCTCATCGCCTACGCTTACACCAATTTCAGTCGCCACCTGTTCTTCCATCGAAAACTCAAGCTCTGTTGGCGGACTAGTCCACCATCGACCCTCCACTACCTCATTACTGGCAGGCAAATCTGTGGTCTGAGTAAAATTCACCTCGCGGCTAAGGCCGTCTGACTTCGACATGCGCTCACGGGTTATTGTCTCTCCATTGATTGCAACTAAACGCCCACGCACCATTGGAAACCATGGTGTTGTAGTAACATCAGACTCAGCCAATACTTGTTTCACCGCATCAACCTCTCGGTCAGCCACGTTATATAAAAAATGGCTTGGTGTATCTTCTGGAAGCTGCGCTTCCCACTCAGCGATTAAGTTTGTACGCAAACCCGTCACCACTAGCAAGAGCATCAATGTTGTCGAAAAACCGACTAACTGAACAAGAGTTTGACCACGTCGGCGCCAAAGATTAGCAAGACCTAAGCGTATAAAACTACCGCGCCAACTGCCTAAACCTTGGACCAACTTTAAAAACTGCAAGGCGATTAACGCGCAGACAGCGAATAATGCGAAGAGCGCGCCTAAAAACAACAATGAAGTCAGTATGCTTTCGCTGTACCAATAAGTAAGCAGCAACAAAGACACAACTCCAATCACTAAACGTCGCCCTTGGCCCATCAATGAATCGGGTAGGTCTCGCCTTAGCACTCGCAATGGCGCGATCGCCGGTAAATGCCATAACGCTGGCAGCGCAAAACCTAGAACACAAACAAAGCCAGTAATCGTCGCCACAATCCACGGGCGAGCGCCTGGTAGAGGCAACTCTACATTAAACACCCCTTTGGCAACTTCCAACAGCATATAGTGAGAGAACCAACCTAATAGCATCCCGAAAATGGTTGACACTGCAGCAATGATAAACAACCTAAAAAACTGGCTGCGCCGGATCGCATTAGTAGACTGCCCCCAGGCTTTCATCAGTGCGACTTGATCGGTAAGCCGCCTAGCGTACCGCTGGCTAGCCAATGCCATCGCCAAGCCGGCTAATAAAACCCCTATCGTGCCACTAAGTAATAGAAAAGCGCGGCCACGTTGCATTGCATCGGCCAACTGTTCTTCAGCGTTTTCAGGAGTAACCAAGCGAAAATGTTTAAGTTCACTGGTGTTTTTTAGTGCTTCTTCTCGCTCTTGGTACCATGATTTGTATGACGCAATAGACCGATCATCGCCGCTCATAAGAAAACGATATCCAATGCGGCTACCCGGCCGAACAAGTTGCGAGGCTGGCAAGTCGTCGATACTTATCATGACCCGCGCCCCAGCAGCAGTGAAGCCTGTGCCCCGGTCAGGTTCATTTACGATTAAATGAGTAACCGTAAGACTTAAATAACCCACCTCGATTTTATCGCCAATTTCGATATCCAACAGGTTGAACAATCGAGCCTCAACCCATGCTTCTCCTTGAGCGGGGCCACTACTACGTTTGCTTAACTTACCAAGTTCCAAATCATCACTTAGCTCTATTTCCCCACGCAAGGGATAAGCTTGAGCTACCGCTTTCACTGATGCCAAGTGATTATTGTCCCCCGCGAATACCATGGACCTGAATAGCGCCAAATCAGCCGTTTGTAAATTTAACTCAGCCGCCTTGCTACGATAATCTTCGGTAATTTCTATACCGCCTCGCACCGTTAAGTCTGAAGCTAAAAAGCTGCTAATCTGCTGATTAAGACCACGCTCCACGCGATCGGCAAACAGACTAACGGCAGTAACCACCATCACCGCCAGAACTAAGGCTGACATCACCATATTGAGCTGGCCACCTTTCCAGTCGCGCCAAAGAAGTTTTACGTCAATAAAGCCCATGATCAACTACTCACCTTACTCACCAAACGCCCATCGTCAATTGTGATAATCGATTCACAGCGTTCCGCCAGCCTCTGTTCGTGTGTAACTAAAACCAAGGTGGTATCACTCTGTTGATTTAGTTCGAATAGTAAATCACTAATTTTTAGACCTGTAGCTTGATCTAGATTTCCAGTAGGTTCGTCTGCAAACAAAATTTTAGGCGAACATGCAAAGGCGCGAGCTAACGCAACTCTTTGTTGCTCACCACCTGAGAGTTGCTTTGGATAGTGCGTTAAACGCTCAGCTAAACCTACTTTACGAAGAAATTCAGTCGCACGTGCCTTTGCATCACTTTGACCAGACAGTTCCATGGGCAAAGAAACATTTTCGATGGCGGTTAAACTTCCAAGCAATTGGAAGGTTTGAAACACAAACCCAACCATCTTTGCTCGAATGGCCGCCCTCCCCTCTTCATTAGTCGCGGTTATCTCATGTTCACCCATCCAAATTCGCCCTTCACTAGGCGTATCCAGACCAGCAAGCAAACCAAGTAAAGTTGATTTACCGGCTCCTGACGGGCCAATAATAGCCACGCTTTGCCCTAGGTCGATATCAAACGAAACACTCTCAAGAATCGTCAGCTCATGGTCCGCGGTGCGCACGCGTTTACTTACGCTGTCAGCGCGAAGAATAGATTGTGTCATGTTGGGTCTTTTTGTCTTAATTTGTCTTAACCGGGCCGTTACAAGAACTGTGTTAAATTAGATCTATTACGTTTATCACCCAATAAGACCGTGTTGGTCCTGATTTAACTTCATGATACCGAATCAACTGAAAAACAAGTTCACCTTTTCTCTATTTTCACTGCTTTTTTTGCTAATTAGCCCCATAGCTCAAGCAAAACACCTTGTTATTTTTGGGGATAGCCTAAGCGCAGCTTATGGCATGGACATAGAACAAGGGTGGGCTCACTTATTGGCTGAAGATATTAAAGAAAAGCATACCGTAACCAATGCCAGTATTTCTGGTGAAACCTCGAGTGGCGGACGCGCCCGGTTACCGATCACTTTAGATCAATTAAAACCTGATATTATCTTAATCGAACTTGGCGCCAACGATGGTTTACAAGGTTTGCCGATCAGTATAATGCGGGAAAATTTAGATACCATGATCTCTATTTCAAAAGCTGAAAATTTGCAGATTGCCTTAGCAGGCATATCCTTACCTGCATCATACGGACCTAGATATATCGATAAATTTCGAGCGACCTTCAAGGAACTCTCCGAAATCCATGATATACCGTTTATCGACTTTTATCGTGAGGAGTTTTTCATTGAACCAGATTTTATTCAAGAGGATGGCCTACACCCAACGGCCAAGACTCAACCCTTGGTGAAAGACATTATTTTGAAATTCTTAAACGATAACAAATTACTGGACTAACAC
>CAZFVP010000020.1:9526-19052 GCA_964522345.1 uncultured Gammaproteobacteria bacterium
CAGGCAGAGCATTTAAACTATCGAGATAGAATGTACGACCGCAAAGCTGCTGTGGACTCAATTGCTAAATTTAGCTGATCAACTTTCCTTAGATAAATCAGTTAAGGCTTGCTCGACAGCACTAATGTACGGGTGAATTTTTGGTCGGCTTCTACGTAAGTATTCGAGGCCATAATCAATGCTCATACCACGATAGTGACATAAATACCCCAATACAGTGGCTGGCGCGCGACATACACCAGCATTGCAATGCACATAAACACGGTGTCCCAACACCAAAAGCGTGTTCAATGCTTTAACAGGTTCGGCCAATTTATTGCCTAAATCTATTTCATCAAAATCGATGATTGAAAAACGTTGGACAGTAATATCATTGTATTGGTAATTGCTTTGTAATTTCTTCCAATCAATATTATGCGACTTGAAGTCTGCGTTGCTCTGCAAAGACAGTACCGCTGTAATCTTCATTTGCTTTAAACGCGCAACATCAACACTGGTCTGAGGAGCGCTGCCAAGAAAGATATCGCCTTCTACGCGGTCGAAATTTATCATAACTACGACCTACCAAACTCGGTGCGAGCTAGGCATGAAAGTTAGAACTCTGGCTCTGAACCGTTTCAACCAAAGCTTGCATATTGTCAGGTTGAGCAAAAGGCTGAATACCGTGCCCAAGATTAAAGATATGGCCCTTATCATCACCATCATGTTTACCATAGCCCTCAAGTACGAGCATGGCATTGTCACGAACTTGTTGCTGTCCAGCATTCATTACCACAGGATCCATATTACCTTGCAACACTACCCGATGACCAACCCGAGCTTTAGCATCAGAAATATCAACGGTCCAATCTAAGCCCAAGCCGTCACAACCGGTGTCCGCCATCATCTCTAACCACTGGCCGCCGCCTTTAGTAAATAGCACAATTGGAATGTCTTTGCTTATATCATCAGCCTTGATTGCACTAACAATCTGCTGCATATACGCCAAGGAAAACATTTGGTAATTAGCGGTCGACAACATCCCTCCCCAAGTATCGAACACCATAAGACTTTGAGCACCAGCGGCGACTTGCCCTTTTAAATAAGTGACTACACTTTCTGTTACCACTTGTAAAAGCTTGTGCGCTGCTTGGGGGGACTCAAACATCAAGCCCTTTATACGACGAAAATCTTTACTACCACTACCTTCAACCATATAGCTAGCAAGTGTCCATGGGCTACCTGTAAAACCAATTAATGGTACTCTCCCATCGAGTTCTTTACGAATAACACGCACTGCGTCCATTACGTAACCAAGATCGTCTTCAGCATCTGGCACGGCTAATTTATCGATTTCGGCTTCGCTTCTAACTGGCTTATTAAAAACAGGGCCAACGCCTTCTTCTAAAACTAACTCTAGGCCCATGGCATCTGGAATGGTTAATATATCTGAGAACAAAATAGCTGCGTCGAGACCGAATCGATCTATCGGCTGCATGGTAACCTCACAGGCGAGTTCAGGAGTCTTACACAGGGTAAGAAAATCACCTGCTTGCTTTCTTACTGCTCGATATTCGGGAAGGTAACGGCCTGCTTGTCGCATTACCCAGATAGGGGTTCGTTCCACTTTTTCGCCGCGCAAGCTGCGAAGATATAAATCATTTTTCATTTTATTCGTTCCTGCATTCTTAGTTTGCGAGTATACAGCTTCACATGGTGTCTGCGTGAATAGTTATTTTATCTCCATGATTATTTTGTGCATAAAAAAGCCGCTGAACAGGCAGCGGCTTTTGTTACATATAAGGCATTAGAAAATGAAACTCCCCGCGCAATCAGTGGGGTATCTTTTTGCATGCAAAAGTCTATTTCGTGGCAAGCCACGGGGAATTTAACCCTCGCAAGCGATTAACTCTGATTTAAATAATTCAAGATTCCTTCGGCTGCTTCTCTACCTTCAAACACTGCAGTAACGACTAAGTCTGAACCACGCACCATATCACCGCCAGCAAACACTTTTGGGTTGGTAGTTTGAAATTTTAGAGCTAGGTCTGTCGAGGCCTGAACACCGCCCCAGTCATTGATTTCAATATTAAAATCAGTAAACCAAGCCGCAGGACTAGGGCGAAAGCCAAACGCGATTATCACATCGTCAGCTTCAACAACTTCCTCAGAACCAGCTACAACCTCTGGACGGCGTCGACCACGCTCATCTGGCTCTCCTAATTGTGTCGCTGCGAGTTTGACGCCGATAACTTTGCCGTTCTCACCAACTATTTCTACTGGTTGGCGATTCCACATGAACTCAACGCCTTCTTCTTTTGCGTTTGCCACCTCGCGCATCGATCCAGGCATATTTTCCTCGTCACGACGATACGCGCAAATCACTTTAGTACCTCCTTGGCGAACTGAAGTACGAACGCAGTCCATCGCGGTATCGCCGCCGCCAAGTACGACGACTTTTTTATCTTTCATATCAACGAAATCTAGAACGTCTTTTTCAAAGCCCATTTCACGATTAATATTCGATACTAAAAATGGCAACGCTTCATGTACGCCATCGAGCTCTTCTCCAGCAAAACCACCTTTCATATAGGTATAGGTTCCCATACCTAGAAAAACAGCATCATAACCATCGAGCAATTCTTGAAACTGAATATCACTGCCAACCTCTGTATTCAAAACGAACTCAATGCCCATTTCTTCCATAATGGCTCGGCGTGTTTGCACTACTTCTTTTTCTAGTTTAAATGGAGGAATCCCAAAAGTAAGTAAACCACCAATTTCAGGGTATTTATCAAACACAACAGGCTTAACACCATTGCGAACTAAAATATCTGCGCAACCTAAGCCAGCCGGACCAGCACCGATAATGGCAACTTTTTTATCGGTCCAGATAACATTAGACATGTCGGGTCGCCAGCCTTGTTTTAAGGCTTCGTCAGTAATATATTTCTCGACAGAGCCAATGGTTACAGCGCCGAAACCGTCGTTTAAGGTACACGCACCTTCGCACAAACGATCTTGCGGGCAAATACGACCACACACCTCTGGTAATGAGTTAGTTTGATGCGACAGTTCTGCCGCCTCAAATAAATTGCCTTCCGAGACTAGTTTTAACCAATTAGGTATAAAGTTATGAACCGGACATTTCCATTCGCAATATGGGTTACCACAGTCTAAACAACGCTCAGCTTGCGAGGCGGCTTGTTCAGCCTCATATTGACCATAGATTTCTTTGAACTGCTTGTTACGCTCTAATGCAGGTACTTTTTCAGGATCTTTGCGTGGTACATCCAAAAATTGAAAATCATTACTCATGGTTTATTCCTATGCCGCTGCAGATAACGAGTCGATTAAAGTTTCAAGATCACTAGCCTTGGGCTTGATCATCCAGAATTTTGGTAAATAATCGGCAAAGTCTTCCAGTATTTCTTTACCCCGTTCGCTATCAGTGGCAGCGACGTGCTTCTCGATCATAGTTTGTAAGTACAAAGCATATGACTCCATAGCTTCAGGCAGCAAACGATAGGTGTCGATGAGTTCATGGTTGTATCGGTCGATAAACCTTCGATCTTCATCCAGAACAAAAGCAACACCGCCGGTCATGCCCGCACCAAAATTAACACCGGTTTCGCCAAGCACACACACGGCACCACCAGTCATGTATTCGCAACCATGATCGCCTAAACCTTCAACAACACTATAGGCACCCGAATTACGAACCGCAAAGCGTTCGCCCGCTATACCACTGGCAAATAGCTCGCCACCAGTTGCACCGTACAAGCAAGTATTACCGATGATGGTTGAATCATTCGCTACAAACTCGACCCCTTGGGCTGGGTAAATAGCAATGCTTCCGCCAGACATACCTTTAGCAACGTAATCATTCGCATCGCCTTCAAGGTTAATATTTAAGCCCTTCGCATTCCAAACACCAAAACTCTGACCCGCTGTACCACTAAGGTTCATGGTAATTGGGTTATCAGACAGGCCTTCATGCCCATGAAGACGAGCAATTTCACCAGAAATTCGTGCACCAATAGAGCGGTGAATATTCTTAACTTGATAGTTAAAACTACCTCCGCTCTTAGCTTGAATAGCAGGCAGCATGTCTGTGACCATTTGTTCAGCCAACTCACCTTTGTCATAGGGTTCATTTTTAGGCTCAACACAGAACTGGGGCTTGTCGGCATCAACGTTGCCGTCGTGCAAAATTTCAGACAAATCTAAATTGTGCTGTTTATCAGTTTCACCTTCGAGTTCAACTAATAAATCAGTACGCCCAATCAAATCGGTTAATTGAGTAACACCCAACTTTGCCATCCATTCACGTGTTTCCATTGCGATAAACTTGAAATAGTTCACCGCTCTTTCAGCCGTGCCGACGTAATGTTTTTGGCGCAAAATATTATGTTGAGTGGCAACACCTGTCGCACAGTTATTCAAGTGACAAATTCTTAAATACTTGCATCCAAGGGCAACCATCGGCCCAGTACCAAAGCCAAAACTTTCAGCACCTAAGATCGCCGCTTTTATAACATCCAAACCAGTTTTCAAACCGCCATCGGTTTGCAAACGCACTTTATCGCGTAAATCATTGGCGCGGAGTGACTGATGAGCCTCAGTCAGACCAAGTTCCCATGGAGAGCCCGCATACCGTACCGAGGTAAGAGGGCTTGCGCCGGTTCCGCCATCGTAACCAGAAATCGTAATTAGATCTGCGTATGCTTTCGCTACACCCGCCGCAATTGTGCCTACACCAGCTTCAGCAACTAGCTTTACAGACACCAGCGCTTGTGGATTAACTTGTTTTAAGTCATAGATGAGCTGAGCCAGATCTTCGATCGAATAGATATCATGATGCGGCGGTGGTGAAATCAGTGCGACACCTGGGCGCGAATAACGCAAACTAGCGATCATGTCATTTACTTTATGACCAGGTAACTGACCACCTTCACCAGGCTTTGCACCTTGTGCTACTTTAATTTGAAGCACTTCTGCATTAACCAAATAATGCGGTGTTACACCAAAGCGGCCCGAAGCAACTTGTTTAATTTTAGACATTTTGGCAGTGCCAAAACGTGCAGCATCTTCACCACCCTCACCCGAGTTAGAACGACCACCCAAGGTATTCATCGCTTCGGCAAGCGATTCATGAGCTTCAGGAGATAAGGCACCTAGGGACATACCAGCGCTGTCAAAACGCAGTACAATATTTTCCCATGGCTCGACGTCATCTAACGCGACCGGCTCTAAATCGTCTCGAACTGACAGCAGATCTCGTAACACCATTGGCTTACGATTATTAACCGTATCGGCATAGTTACGATAGAGCTCGAAGTCTCCACTTTCAACCGCGGCGTGCATGGTGCGCACCACATCGGGGTTATACGCATGGTACTCGCCGCCGTGAATAAACTTCAACAATCCGCCCTGTTCTAGCGAGGTTTGTGGGTCCCAGGCAAAGGCCAGCATAACTTGTTGATCGTTTTCCAATTGAGTAAAGCCTGAGCCTTGTATACGACTCGTTGTTCCGGCAAAACAAACATCAACAACTTCTTTAGCCAAGCCAACCGCCTCAAACAGCTGCGAGCCTCGATAACTATGAATCGTCGAGATGCCCATCTTAGATATGATCTTATATAACCCCTTATTAACACCTTTTCGATACTGACGAAGAAATACACTTAAATCACCCTTGATTTGTCCGTCGCGAGTCATTTCAGCAATGCTCTCGTAGGCAAGATAGGGGTGGACTGCCGTTGCACCATAACCAATAAGCACCGCGAACTGGTGCGAATCTCGAGCAGTGCCGGTATCTACTACGATATTGGCATTGCATCGCAAGCCAGACTGAGTTAATCGATGGTGAACCGCACCCGTAGCTAATAACGCTTGGACTGGCATACGGTCTTTTGAAATATTTCGATCTGATAAAACGATAATTCTTCCCGATGACTTAACCACTTGTTCGGCTTCATCACAAATTTGCTGTATCCGAGCTTCTAGGGACGTTTTTTTATCAAATGTAATATCGATTACATGATGTGAAAAATCTGGATCTTCAGTTGCTAATAAACGCTGATATTTACTTGTGGACAACACTGGAGAATCCACAACAATCGCTTTAGCCATCTCTTCAGTCGGTTCAAATAAACTGGTTTCAGTGCCAAAGTACGTCTCCAGCGACATCACGATTTGCTCCCGTAATGGGTCGATAGGAGGGTTGGTTACTTGAGCGAATTGTTGACGAAAGTAATCGCTTAGCATTCGATGACGCAGTGACAACACCGCCATTGGCGTATCATCACCCATCGAGCCTGTCGCCTCTTGAGCTGATTCGGCAAGTACGCGAATCACATCTGTACGCTCTTCATTACTAACTTGAAAAAGTTTTTGATAAATCTTAAGCGACGCGGCATTCAGAGAAACCCGTGTCTCCTCATCTGTTAGCCCTGACTTAAGACGCACGACATTATCTTTTAACCATTGCTTATATGGATGCTCACTTTTGATACGTTCGTGCACATCACTCGGCATAATGATTTTGCCAGTTTGCGTATCAACTGCCATCATTTGCCCAGGTTTTAAACGGCCTTTATCCACGACCTCGGTTTGCTCATAATCATACACACCGACTTCAGACGCCAAGGTAATCATACGGTCCTTGGTAATCACATAACGAGCCGGGCGCAAGCCGTTACGGTCTAGTGCGCAAGAGGCGTGTCGCCCATCGGTCAACACAATACCTGCTGGGCCATCCCAAGGTTCGGCGTGAATTGCTTGAAAACGGTAGAACGCCTTTAAATCAGGATCGATATGTTCGGCATTCTGCCATGCTGGTGGAACCAAGGTTTGAGTTGCCTTGAATATATCCATTCCACCCATCAAAAAGACTTCGAGCATATTGTCTAAGCTCATAGAGTCTGAACCTTTTGTATTTACAAACGGTGCCGCCTCATTCAAATTAGGGAAATACGAGGAAGATAGCTTTGCTCCACGCGCAATCGCCCAATTCCGGTTACCTTGCACAGTATTAATTTCTCCATTATGCGCGAGATATCGAAAAGGTTGTGCAAGACGCCATTGCGGTAGCGTATTGGTCGAAAAGCGCTGATGAAACAGACACAATGACGACGCCATGTCATCGTCATTCAAATCTTTGAAGAAAACCGGTAAATACTCCGGCATCACCAAACCTTTATACAAAATAACTTTGCATGAAAGGCTTGGAACGTAAAACTCGTTATCATCGGTTTGCGCAATTTTAAGCTCAGCCTTGCGACGGGCCAAGAAAAGACGGCGTTCAAAATCATGTTCGCTTAACAACGCAGGCGCATTAACAAACAATTGTTTGATAACCGGTCTAGATGTCTTAGCCTGCTCGCCTAACGCTGATTCATCAAGAGGCAACTCCCGCCAACCAGCAATAATAAGGCCTTGCTCCGTCAACTCATTACTTAAAGTATCAACAGCTGCACGCCGTTTGCACTCGTCATTTTCGAGAAAAACCAAACCTGAGGCAAAACGCTTGCTAAGATCGAAACCTTGCTCATTCGCGGCACGCTGCATAAATTCGGTGGGCATTGCCATAAGTAAACCGCAACCATCACCAGTTTTACCATCCGCAGCAACGGCACCACGATGAGTTAATCGCGCTAAAGCACTAATCGCTGTACTTATAAGCCAATGGCTAGGCACACCGTCCATTTGAGCTATTAGCCCAAATCCACAGTTGTCTCTTTCAAATTCAGGTCGGTACAAGCCGCCTTCGCTGTGATACATATTAGTCACGTCGTTTTCCTACCAAAACTAGTGGCACATAATCAAATGCATGAGTGCCTACAGTGGAAGAAGCGAGAACCGTGTCTCAGCCTCCGATTTCAACGCTCCTCACCATAAGTAGCCAAACACCAATACCCTGATTTGACAACGAATGCTGTTAAACGTTTATCTACCGCAGTTAGTCTCGTCGCCAACGAATCTGTGCCAGTGTGAGCTGAACATATTGGCAGTCTGGGTCTGCGGCGATCTCGCACATTTAAGTACGGGTTCGGTGAATTAACAACCTTAAAAAAAGGCGAATCGATTAATAAAATCGATAGGTTTGGTCGCTAAGGCAACCGACATAAATTCGGCTGGAGCGAAAAAGGACGCATAGTATACTGTTCTAACCAGCAAAAGTCACGGGCTGATCCAACCTTAGCCATGAGTGCCTTTATTAGGAGTTTTGGGGCACAAATATGAAGTGTGCGCGCTACCGCTACCTTAGACCATAATGCTCACACAAATTACTTATCAAGCGCATCCATAATTTCATCTACGACTTTCGAAACAATACGGTCACCAGACATGACCACTAAATCAGCTTCCTGCTCATATAGCTGTCCTCGCTCTTCCATAAGTTGGCGCAGCTTGCTTTCCGCATCAACATTTTCCAATAACGGCCGGTTTTGGTTTTTTTGCGTACGTGACAATTGCGTTTCAATCGATGTTTTTAAGTAAACAACAAAGCCTTTGCGCAATAAAATTCGATTCTCTTCGCTGGTAATAGCACCGCCACCAGTAGCCAACACCACGCCCGAACGTTCACACAATTCACTTAACATCTTTGTTTCGCGCTTGCGGAAACCATCTTCACCTTCAATATCGAAAATAGTAGAAATAGAGACACCGCATCGATCTTCGATCATATGATCTGAATCCACAAAATCCATTCGTGTACGCTTTGCTAGCTGCTTTCCAACAGTAGTTTTTCCCGAGCCCATTGGCCCAATAAGGATCAAATTTTGCATTATTTTTATTACGTTTATCTATATAGTTTTGCTAGGTTCTGATCGACTATAGATAGTGCGCCCGAGACGACTTACCGAAGCATATCAGCCTTATAGAAAAATTGAGAAAAAGCGAGCATTTGCGCGCTAGTGCAGGCAACTTACGCTTTTATCACAAAAATTTCTATCCGACCGCAAATCAAAAAAGCAGGGGAACTTAGCCCCTGCTTTTGCCATAAAGCACTATATATAGATGATTATCCGAGATTCAACTTCGGCGTGATTATTTTAGGAGTTAAAAAGATCAATAACTCTGTTCGATCTGCACGCTTTGTCCGTTGCTTAAACAACTTTCCTAGGAACGGTATATCCCCAAAAAACGGAACTTTAGTTTCGGCTTCAAGGTCGTCTTGTTGATAGATGCCACCGATAACAACCGTTTCTCCGTTGTCAGCAAGTACTTGCGTTACGATTTGATTAGTATTAACAACGTTGACGTCGGCTGCAACCGTCATAACACTATCCTGCCGAATATCAACATCCATAATGACACGGTCGTCGGGTGTAATCTGAGGCAATACCGCCAACCTCAACTCGACTTCAATCTCTTCAACACCGCCACCTTCACCGTCTCCATCTCCAGGGACTGTAATAAATAAGGATTGCCCTTGAGTGAGCACAGCCTCTTGCTGATTTGACGTAACCAAGCGCGGGCTTGCCACTACGCGCCCACGACCATCAGCTTCTAAGGCAGATAACTCAAGTGTGATTAA
>CAZFVP010000020.1:19152-20890 GCA_964522345.1 uncultured Gammaproteobacteria bacterium
CGAGTTTCAATCATCACTTGCCTAACTGGTTTATCAAGCTGTGCGATTACTCTTCTGAGCGATCTAATTTTATTAGGCACATCTTGCACTAATAAGCTATTAGTACGATTATCAACGGTAACACTCCCTCGCTCGCTAAGCAGTGAGTTCGTTTCTACCTCAGTCGCATTTAAAGTCGGGTTCTGCGCAGCGGCGGCGGCGGGAACAGCACCTTGGGCTACAACTCTAACTGATCTTATGACCTCAGAGATATCCTCGGCTCTAGCGTAGTTAATTTGAATAATTTCAGTAGTTAACGGAGCAAACTCTTCAACCACTGCGAGCGCTTTGAGCTCTTCCTCCTCAGTTCGTTGGATTTCATTGCTCGGCGCAACCCAAATCACATTTCCGGTTTGTCGTTTTGCCAAGCCTTTCGTTCGTAGAATCACGTCTAGCGCCTGATCCCAAGGAACGTCCTTTAAATTAATCGTAATGTCACCCTGAACTGAATCACTGGTTACAAAGTTAATGCCAGTGAAATCTGCAATAACCGCCAACGCTGAACGAACGTCAATCTTTTGAAAGTTAATCGATAACCGTTCACCGTTAAAGCCTAGTTCAGCATCTGCTTCGTTTTGCAGATCTTCAGCCGTTTCGATGACAGGGTCCACAACAAGAGTAAACCGTTTACCCGCTTGAAAAGACAAATGCTGATATTTCCCTGAGGGAACAATAACCATGCGCACATTACTGCCATTTTGAAAAGCATCAATGGTTTGTACCGGTGTCGCAAAGTCTGTTACATCAAGGCGTTGCTCTAATTCAGCAGCAACATTTGCATCAAATAAGTCCACGATAATTTCGCCATCACGCTCACGGGTATCAATCGTCGCGTTATCACTATTCAAATCGATGACTAACTTACCACCACCCGCTTCAGACCTTCGAAAATCGATGTTATTCACGTTAAGGTCTGACTCAACGTCTGGGCGGCTAGCAAACGGCTTAGGGGCTGTCACTTGACTTTCATCAGGTTGAGTATTGAATACCGTCAAAGAATAGCCTTTATCTATTGGCAATAACTTGTAACGCGCGGTATCTAGTAAATTTACAATCAAGCGCGTTCGGTCAGTGGTTTGAACAGCAACCACGCTTTCAACTTTTCCGGCCCCTATTTCGGTTCGCGGGTTAGCCAATAAACTCTTCATTCCAAAAAAGTCGATTGCTATTCGTGCAGGCCGGTCTGTACTAAAGGTTCCCGGCTCAGGCAGTTGCGCATCCGACAAAAAATTGATCTGCACATCGCCGCCGCTCAGTTGGCTAAACACCACATCGGTTAAATTTGCAGTTTGAGCGAAAACAGTGCTTATACTAGAAACTACTAGCACCAACACTGAGGCACACAACGTCTTGAAGCGTCTAGGTAATTTAATTGCTCTCATAATATTGCTTCCTGAATCGTTATTGTTCATCTATTGTTATTTCTACATCTCTTGTTACCCACCGACCAGCTGGGTCGACAACAGTCTCAACTAAAACGACACGTTGTTCCTCCGGATAAATTTGAGTTATTTTCCCGTCATTTTGACCCAAATAGCTTCCTACTTTGGCTAAATGAGCGGACCCCTGAGTCGTTTTTACAATTACCCACGGCACCCCTTTTTGAGTCATGGTCCCCACCATATTCAAGGCGTCCAACGGAAACTCCTCGAGCGGCTCCTTAACTCTGTTAGCATCAGGGCGCTCACCGCTGTCCGGG
>CAZFVP010000021.1:0-4732 GCA_964522345.1 uncultured Gammaproteobacteria bacterium
AAGCTCATGTGCCTTACTCTGTTTCGGTGTCTAACGTATCTTGAGGCAAAGCAACCGCATCTAATTTAGATGTGTCGAACTGAATCTCTTTAGGTTCAAGTTCGGGCATTGATTTCTTCGCTTTGTTCGATAATTTATTAAAGCGAGTAACTTTGCTTTGCATACCTGAAAGAGACGTAACCGTGTCATTAAAATGAGTGCTAGCGGTGTTGAGTGTCTTACCAAGTTTACCTAAGCGCTCTGATACCAGCACTACCGAATTAAAGATATCGGTGGCCTTTTCACCAATCTGGCGAGCCTCTTTATTACTGCGATCAAGCATCCATAGATTAGCGACAGTTCGCAGTATTGGAATTAGTGTAGTATGCGACACTAAAATAATATTCTTGCCGTAACCAAAGCCAAATAGCTCGGGGTCGTGTTTCATCGCCTCAATATACGCGGGCTCAACAGGCATAAACATTAAAACAAAATCTGGACTGTGAATAACGCTTAAGCTTGTGTACTCTTTTTTTGCTAGGTCATTAATATGTGTACGTACCGCTGCTACATGGGCTTTCATTTCCAATGCTTGCGCGTCAGCCTTTTGCGCTGAACAGGCACGCTCATATGCGTTCAAAGACACTTTACTATCAATGATGATGCATTTGTCGCCGGGTAATTTGATCAGATAATCGGTTTGCTTGCGATTGCCATCATCGTCTGTGAAAGAGCTTTGTTTTTCGTAATGGTCATTCTCAACTAAGCCGCTCATTTCAAGCGTGCGCTCTAATTGAGCTTCGCCCCATGCTCCACGTTGCTGCGAGTCACCCTTAAGTGCAGTGGTCAGGCTACTTGCTTCGTCACGCATCTTGATGCCCATTTTCATAACGTTTTCGATTTCGCTCTTCAGGTTTGTATTACCCTTTACTGACTCATCATGTACTTCGTTAACGCGCTTTTGAAACCCTTCTATTTGGTCTTGTAGAGGCTTAAGTAAAGCACCAATACCGACCTTGTTTTGCTCCGCCAACATGGTTTGGCGTTCTTTAATAATCTCTTCAGAAACTACTTTGAATTCTGTTTTAAGTTGACCTTTTTGTTCTTCAAATTGCGCCTTTAAACTGGCGAGCTTTTCACCTTCAGCCACTAACTTAGCATTTTGTTCACGTATATCGGCTTCGAGTCGGCTAACTTTACGATTAGAGTTATCGACCATCTCGCGCAAACCGAGGCGCTCATTTTCATTGTTGGCAAGCTGTAAAACCTTCTCATCACGGCTGCTTTTTAGCTCGGCTTTTTCCGACATTAGCTGTGCTAAAAGTAGGCTATTGCTTTCAACCTTTTCGCTAAGATTTAAATTGTTTGCGCCAATAACCTCTATTCGCTGTTCATTGGTCGCTTTAGCAATCTCTAACTCTTGCCGCTGTTCGTCCAAGGTTGCCAGGCGCCTATTTTTTCGAACACTGACAATGATTAGCGTTAACAATGCTATAGCCACAGCAGCAACCAGCCAATACAGCGGCAGGCTCTGGTTTAGCCAATATTGCAAATCGTTTAAAACGTCGTCCATTCAGTATTTACCAAGTAAGGTCATCTGGAATTTGGTAGTCAGCATATGGGTCGTCTTCGTCTGACGCGACGACCTCGCTGTTAGTATTATTCACAACATACTTAGCATCGCGTTCGGCAATTTTTTTAGCGACGGTTTTCGGGACTAACTCAAATGCTTCGTTACCCATTGATATGATGACGATTTGGTCACGCGATAATTGCTTTTGTTGCTCGTCGGTAACGTAAATTTTCTTAACCTTTTTCTTTAAGGTGAAACTATAAGGTGTTTCACCATCTTTGCGATCGAGCTTGGCGTTATCTACCAATTGCTTGATTTGAGCGAACTTAGCTTTAGCCGCCGCTTCTGCTTGACGTTGTTCATTTAAGCGTTTATCTTTTTTGGCTTTGTTGAGCATGGCTCGTTGCGTCCGCAACTGCGCTTCGCTTGGTTTATTTCGATTTTTCTTAGCGACCTGTGGCGGCTTCTTTTTCTTTGCTTGTTTAGCCGCTGGCTTTTTCGCTAAACCGGCTTTTAATAGTTGGTCTTTTAGTGAAAGGCTCATGTGAATAACCCATTTATTTGTTCAAAACTAAATTCATATCGTTGGAAGCAGAAATGACAATCGACAACTAAATTATCGTTGCCTTGTTCCACTTGTTCTTTAATCAGCTCACTTACATCGTCTTGACCGAGGCTTTTAATCGCTTCGATCGATTTTGCGGGCGAACATATACAACCGAATTCAACTGGGTGTGCCTCAAATAATCGGCATGACTCATCATGAAATAGACGAGTTAACGTTTGTTCTGGCTCTAAGTTAAGTGCTTCGTCAGCGCTGAGTGTCTGAAGGAGAGCGCTGATGCGTTCAAAGTTTTCTTCGCTTGTTGCATTATCTACAACCTTTTCTTCGGGTAACGCGTGTATCGAAATACCTACTGCTTTTTTCTGATCACTAAGTAAACGAAACAAGCTAGGAAGCTGTTCAGAGCGCTGAAAATAGTCTTCTAGGCACTCGCTTAGACTAGCATTTTCGATAGGCACGATACTTTGATAACGCTCGCCTTCATCAGGTGATATTGTAATCGCTAAGGTTGCGCCATTACCAAGCCTATTAAGACTGAGTAAATCATTCGCGACTAACTCTTCAGAATCGTATTCTGAGATGGCTCGTACTCGTCGATCAGACATACAGTCTGCCATGATTAATTTGATTGGCCCTTCACTACGTAACTGAATTGTTAAACTACCATTGATCTTAATACTATCTCTGAGAAGCGTTGCTGCAAGCGCAAACTCATTAAGCAACTTAGCGAGATTATTAGGATAGTGATGAGTGGACTGAATGGCTTCACTGGTTTCACTTAAACAAACAATGCAACCTCGAGCATCTAGCCTATCGAATACAAAGCGTTGGCGAATATCTGAATTAGTCATGGGTAAAACGATGTCTATATGGCCGAGTATTATAAATCTAATTAGAGAGCTCTATAAGTCTAATTCGGCTCAAATTACAAAAGCGCCAAGACAATCAAACCAATAAACAAACGATGACAATAGATAACGCAACTCGGTAAATTACAAAGGGCATCATACCAACGCGCTCGACAAAGCGTATAAACCAATGCATGCAGGTAAATGCAATAACGCCTGACAATACAGCACCAAACCCAAGCATACCCCATTCTATAGTGTTTTCACTGCTTGCAAGCTCTACGCCTTTAAGTAAGCCTGACAGCGCGATCACTGGAACTGACATTAAAAATGAAAACTTGGCTGATGCTATTCGGCTAAACCCTAAACTGAGTAAGGCGGTCATCGTGATACCTGAGCGCGATGTACCAGGTATCAGTGCTAGCGCCTGCGCTCCACCTATCATCAAGGTCTGACGCCACGTAAGCGATTCTATAGATTTACTATTTTGGTCGCCTGAGCGATCAGCCCAACCGAGCATCAGCCCGAAAAATAAGGTACTTGCGGCGATTACCCATGCGGCACGTAGATTAGTCTCAATAATATCAATGAATAGAAGACCAATGATACCAATTGGGATAGTTGCGATTACCACTAGCCAACCTAGCTTCCCATACGTGTCCCAATCAAAGCGACGCCAACCTAAAAACCAAGCAGGAACGATTTTCTGGATTTCATTCTTCAAAAACATCATCACTGCGAACAAAGTACCAACATGTACCGCCACATCAAACGCCAAGCCTTGATCAGGCCAACCGAAAATCTGTGGCACTAATATAAGATGCGCCGAGCTCGAGATAGGAAGGAATTCCGAAATACCTTGTACAATGCTTAAGACAATCGCTTGAAAAATATCCATGTGGTTAATGTCAGTTTAGGTGCTTATAATATAAATAGCTTTGAACATGAATTGTCAACGAGCTCGAATGGGTTATAGTAAGTTTTTAGCTATTTATTTGCACGACCTATTTAACCACACCGTCTATGAGTCACGAAACGAGAACTACTTTAATCACCGGAGGGGCTAAGCGCATCGGCCGCCAAATGGCCATCACGCTGCATCAGGCGGGTCATAACATTGTGGTTCATTATCGCTCGTCAGCTGGAGCCGCGTCGGAATTAGTCAAACAATTGAATGACAAGCGTCAAGATAGCGCGATCGCCTTACAAGGTGAATTGCTTGATACTGATTCTATACCAAACCTGGTTGCTCAAGCTGCTGAGGCGTTTGATGGCTTAAATGTGCTGATTAATAACGCGTCGACCTTCTACCCGACTCCTATCGAGCTATTACAAGATGAATTTTGGAACGATTTAGTCGGCAGCAACCTCAAAGCGCCTGCCTATATGGCTAAAGCATGTGTGCCTTATATACGAGAGAACAACGGATCGATTATCAATATCGTTGACATTCATGCACGCAAGCCAATGGCGAATCACCCAATATACTGCTCGGCTAAGGCTGGTTTAGAAATGTTGACTATGTCATTGGCTCGCGACTTAGCGCCCAACATTCGTGTAAATGGTGTGTCTCCTGGAGCCATTCTTTGGCCCGAGAATGACAGCGGCATGGCAGAGCAACAAGAGGTGTTAGAGAAAATACCAATGGGCCGTATGGGACAACCAGAAGACGTTGCTAATTTGGTTCGATTTTTAGTTGACGAAGCCGAATATATAACCGGCCAGATTATCGCTGTTGACGGTGGACGGTCGGTCGTAATTTAACCA
>CAZFVP010000021.1:4832-20319 GCA_964522345.1 uncultured Gammaproteobacteria bacterium
AAATAAATCACTGAGACAAAGGTCAGTATCAATAATAAAAATAGTAATTCCATTTACGTATTGTTAGTGATTAAGATGGTTATCTTATGGTTCTCTCAAGGGTAATTTAGTGGTTCTCTAAATCAGTGTATTAAATTGATAATTATAGACTCAATATGGGTGTTGACAAGCCACCTATATGACGCCTAAGCCTTGATTTTCAAACCCTTACGCCCGAATGCGCTTACCTCGCTCTATAATAACGCCAAGGTTCCTAACGCCTTTAACCGCCTGCCCTTTGTCTAATTTAATCCGTACCCATGGCGTGTCAAATTCACCCAAAATTAGAGCGGCAATTCGTTCAACTAGCGTCTCGATTAACTCAAAGGCGTTTTCTTGGGCGAAATTTCGAACACGCTCTGTAATCGCTTGATAATCGAGTGCGTCGTTTAAATCGTCGGTGGCGGCAGCTTTCGTTGTGTCCGTAGCTAATTCGATATCGAGAACTATGGTTTGGGAAATGGCTTTTTCCCATTCCCAAACACCAATAGTGCAATCGCATTTCAAACCATGTAGGTAGATGATGTCCATTTTAATGTTGATTTAGAGTTGAGATTCTAAAAGTAGGGTTTTACACAATTTTATTAACGCCTAATACTCTAACACAGTACAATTGCGCTTCTTGAAAAAAGGCGGCGACATTAGGTCGCAGACCACCCATGTTTGAAATACCTTCATTTGCTTGGCCCATTTTAGGTTACCTGTTTGGCTCAATCTCAAGCGCTGTGCTTGTTTCAAAACTATTTCGTTTAGGTGACCCACGCGAGGTAGGCAGTGGCAACCCAGGCGCCACTAATGTTTTACGTTCGGGTAATAAATTTGCAGCGGCATTAACCTTATTAGGCGATGTTCTTAAAGGCGTTTTACCAGTTGTTCTCGCGCAGCAAACGGGGGTGAGCAACGGTGTATTAGCTATGGTTGCCATTGCGGCGTTTATGGGGCATTTATACCCTGTTTTTTTCAACTTTAAAGGTGGTAAAGGTGTTGCTACTGCGGCTGGTGTATTCGTAGCCTTGAATTGGAAGCTACTTGTTGTGTTTGCAGTTGTCTGGGTGTTAGTTGCCGCTATTTGGCGTTATTCATCGTTAGCCTCTCTCGTGGCCAGCGCGTTTACTGGTATAGCGAGTTTCGCAATTTTTAACCAAGAGTTTCAACACCAGTTAATTGGCGCAATGCTTTGGATTGTTGCATTCACATTTCAACGTCATAGAGAAAATATAGAACGTCTTAAAAGTGGCACTGAAACTAAGATCGGACAAAAGCCTGAGTGACGTTTTTGGTAAGTTTGAATATTGCTTATACGCGATCGATCCTTCCCATCCTCATAGTGCAAAGCTAGGGAGCCTCTGATTTAATCTAATGAAATTCCACGCGGCAAGCAGCGGGGTATCTTTTGCATGCAAAAATCTATTTCGTGGCACCAAAAGTAAGCGCTTTTAGACGAGTCACGGGAAATTTAATCCTCGGAAGCAATTAAATACTACTGAACTTAAGCTGGTACGGCGATTATTGCGATAACAAGCACGCAGACGATCACGATTAAGGAAATTAGTATGTCCTTGCTAACATCATTGAGTTTCATCTTTTTATTCATACATCTGTGGCGCGTAGATTGAGTCTAACGAGATCCTGTCTCGAATGCGGCATTTAATACCATAAACCAAATACAAATCGAAGTATGTAATCCTTATGGACTACTTGTAAAAGATTTAAGTGTTGTTAGTGCATGAATAGTTCAAAATAAAATTCCCTCGTAACACGATTAAATTGGAGGTAAATCTTCGAGTGACCAGCGAGGTTTGACCTGAAAGCTTAAGTCTGGGCTGGCTTGATGTAAGCGCTTTGAGCCAGCGTAGGCGATCATTGCACCATTATCAGTGCAAAAATCTATTCGCGGGTAAAATAGTTCGCAACGCATTTTGTCGGTCATTATCTTTAACTGCTCACGTAAGCGGATATTTGCGCCAACCCCGCCGGCAACAACTAAACGCTTAGCCTTAGTATGTAAGAGTGCTCGCTTGCACTTGATTACTAAAGTGTCGACCGCAGCATCTTGAAACGCATACGCAATATCACAAACGGTTTGTTCATCAATATATTCCTTTTCAACCGTGTTTAATGCAAAGGTCTTTAAACCGCTATAGCTAAAGTCCATGCCAGGTCGATCAATCATTGGCCTAGGAAATTTAAAGCGTGTAGGGTCGCCTTTTTCGGCTGCTTTTGAGATTGCAGGTCCTCCTGGGTAGGCTAAACCTAGAATTTTCGCCGTTTTATCAAAAGCCTCACCAACCGCGTCATCAACGGTTTGTCCTAAAATCTTGTATTCACCAATACCTTTCACCTCGGCGAGCAGAGTGTGACCTCCCGATACTAAAAGCGCAACAAACGGGAAGCTTGGCGCATTTTCCTCCAACATAGGCGCCAGCATGTGACCTTCCATATGATGTACACCGATCGCAGGCACTCCCCATGAAAATGCCAAACCTTTAGCAACAGCACTTCCGGCCAGCAATGCTCCTGCCAAACCTGGGCCGCAGGTATACGCCACTCCTGTAATTGTCTCGCGTTCACAAGCGGCTTGCTTAATTACAGCGTCGACGAGGGGTATTACTTTTCGAATATGGTCACGCGCCGCAAGTTCTGGCACCACACCACCGAACTCCTGGTGGGTTTTAATTTGTGAATAAAGCGCATGGGATAATAAGCCTAGCTGGCTATCATATATAGCCACGCCAGTATCATCGCATGAGGTTTCAATGCCCAGTACGCGGTTTGCAACTGCTTTTTTCATGTAAAATGCCGCTCGGTTTGGAGCAAATGAATGAGTTTGTGATATGTCGAATTAGCTGAATGAGTGATAAGTCATGAAATACAAAGGTTTAGCATAATGTCTAAACACGCTAATTTATGCTTAGTAAGTATATACAAACGCAATCTAAACGGCTAGAATCGCGCGTCCTGAATGAGTAAACCTTCATTCGTTAAAGAATTTTTAAAACAAATATACAGTTATGCCACAAGTAAAAGTTAAAAACGACGAGCCATTTGACGTCATCCTTCGTCGCTTTCGTCGCTCATGCGAAAAAGCAGGTATTTTCACAGAAATGCGTCGTCGCGAGTTTTATGAAAAGCCAACTTCAGTTCGCAAACGTAAAGGTGCTGCTGCTAAGAAGCGTGAAATGAAACGCGCATCTCGTGGTCGTATCCGCACTACTCGTCTTTACTAGTCAACTCTTACTCTTAAACTAGAGGAGTTAACTATGTCGCTTAAAGATCAAATTTTTGCAGACATGAAGACCGCGATGCGTGCTAAAGACGCATCCAAGCTTGAGTCGATTCGCATGTTACGTGCCGCGATTCAAAGAAAAGAAGTCGACGATCAAACTGAAATTGGTGATGAAGAAGTCTTAGCTATTCTGCAAAAGCAAATCAAGCAATCACAAGACGCTATTAAGCAATTCTCTGATGGTGATCGAAACGATCTCGCCGAGAAAGAGCAGGTTCACGTAGATAATCTTAAAGACTATCTACCCGAGCAACTCGGCGACGATGAAATAGCAGAAGCAGTGAGTGCGGCGATTTCATCAACTGGAGCCGAATCTATGAAAGACATGGGTAAGGTGATGGGCCTTTTAAAAGGTCAACTTCAAGGCAAGGCTGATATGGGCAAAGTGAGTGGCGTTATTAAGGCGAAGCTTAGTTAAATAAATAAGCTAGTCATAAAAATACCAATCGAACCCCTACCCAAGTAAGGTAAGCCTGAGCAATGCTCGGGCTTTTTTGTGCATGAATGGTATCGGGTCTAGTAAATTTTAACTCAAGGAACCGCTGAAAGTACTAATAGATGGCTGTAGAGTCGTTTTACTGTATTTATCAAATCGGAGTTCATTATTTTCTCTCCTTTAATCAACGCTGATTCTGGCAATGATAAAACGGCTTTATCTATTTCTAATACTGAGCTTAAAGAGGCAAGCGATTCCCGAGATGAAATGCCAGTTTCTTCTAATCTTTGTGTGGTTCTCAAACTAAGCGAACAGGCGTCACTTTTAAAACCTATTGCATTCCTGCTTTCTTCATTTATCGTCGCTGTGCGTTAACGATTTTGGTAATTCTTTCGATTGAGGAAGGTCATCTGTGATGTCGAACCAAGGTGCTTTGTATTCTGTAAATACATGTTGCTCGATAGTTACTTCAGGGTCGGTGTCCAACGTTCCTAGTGCAAAACCTAAATACTTTGGGCTATGGTCAAAACGAGTAATAATGACAGACCCGCATGTTTTACAAAATGAGCGTCGTTCACCTGGCGAAGACTCATAATACGTTAATAGGTGTTCTCCTTTAAGGAACCGGAAATCATCAGACTTGATAGATGCGCGTGTTCGAAAAGCAGCGCCATGAGCCTTTCGACACATTATGCAGTGACAATTAAGAGTGCCTTTGAGTAAGCCTGAGATCTCGTAGGCGATACCGCCGCATAAACAGCTTCCTTTGAGTATTTTCATTTTTATGTACCGACGCGTTTCATTACGCAGCACTATATCGGATATCCTTAATATTCAGACATTCAATGTAAAAATATTGTTAAGTTAAGGAATGAATTGCCTATTGCGAGCATTAAAAAAGGCACTACTTCATAAAAAGTAGTGCCTTAATCTTTAACTCTAGTTAGTAACTATTACTTAACTGGGTTTCCGTCGACATCTAGTTCAACGATTTTGTCCGAGATTTCGCTAAGGCTTTCCATTAAAGATGCCTTATCTCCAACCACAACCGTAATCATTTCGTCTAGGTTCAAATGCTTACTTGCCAGCGCATTGATATCTTTGGCTGACATGGATTTAAGAATGTTGTTTTGCTGATCAACAAACGCTTTGTCCAAATTGTAGGTTGCGATCTCTGACAAGAATCGTAGCTTTTGATTTGGAGTTTCGTAAGCGCGTGCATCTCGTTGACCAATCGCACTTTTCATAAACGCCATTTCATCACTAGTGACACCGTCATTACGGAAGTTATTAATCTCCTTGCGAAATTCAATAATCGAAGCAGCGGTTGAATCGGCTCTTACACCTGCTTGCGCTCGATACTGACCACGAAGCTTATTACCGTCAAAGAATGAACGCGCACCATAGGTATAGCCTTTATCTTCTCTTAGGTTCAAGTTAATACGACTGTTAAACGCTCCGCCTAAGTTGTAGTTCATCAACCCTGAGCGAAAGTACTCGCCAGTTGAGTCGTAGTTTAAGGAACGTTTACCAATTCTTATTTCCGATTGTGCGGCGTCGGCTTTGTCGATCAGATAAAGCGTGCCTGCCGCCAGTTGCGGAAACTGCTTAAGCTCTGGTTCGTCAGTATTACCACCCTTCCAGTTGTTGAACACCGACAGCTTAGATTTAATTGACGCTTCATTTAGATCGCTTACCACAATAATATCAGCCGCTTTAGGGCCGTAGTTTGAGGCGTAAAAGTCTTGCACATCTTTAAGGTTGAGTTTCTGAACCGTGCTAATCGTGCCGCCATTGCCGTGCGCGAAACTATTGTTAGCACCAAATACTAGTTTAGAAAAAACTTGTGTGGCGATGGTTGGTGCGTCTTTCTGAGCAAGCTTTAAGCCTTCAATCTGTTGATTTTGCAAACGAATAAAATCGGCCTGATCAAATTTTGGTAGCGTCAACTTTTCAACCGCGATGGCTAATGTCTTATCTAGATTTTTGGTCAGCGTACGAATATTCAAAGTTGAGTATTGATCACTACTGTTAAAGCTTACCGATGAACCTAGTTTTTCTAACTCATTAGAAATATCTTCAGCCGTTGATTTCTGAGTTGCTTCATCCATCATCGTCGCAGTTAAGCTGGCAAGGCCCAGCTTCGCCACCGACTCACGAGTTTGCCCTGCTGGGATACGAAGTTGAATCGTCGTTGTAGGCACTTCGTCATTAACCGCACCAATGATACTTACGCCATTACTGATTGACGTTCGATACAAATCGGGAACTTTAATACTAGGGTTTGCGCCTGAGGCTGGAACTTTAGATCGATCAAAATCCGACGTACCTGGGCGTAATGCAAGATCACTCGGAGTATCTGTCGGTATATCACGTTCATATCGCTGCCAAGTATCAGGTTTTATAATCGTGTCGCCTTGGCCTTTTGGCACAATGCTCATAACCACTGCTGACTTTCCTTTAATGTATTTTCTATACACTCTTAATACATCTTCTTTAGTCACGTTTTCATAGCGGTCAATATCAGACTGAATGCTATTAGGGTTGCCATCAAAAGTTTGGTAAGCCGCTAATTGGCTTACTTTACCGCTGACACTTTCAAGGCCGTATACCATGCCTGAAACAATACCTGCTTTTACTCGTTGAAGATCGTCACTACTCGCGCCGCGAGATTCAAACTCTTCAAGCGACCCGCGAATAATATCTTCAATCTGTTTCAAGTTATTGCCCGGGCTTGGTAGGGCAAATAACGTAAATTCACAGCTTAGTTCGCGACAACCATGATTGGCCTGAGCCTGAACAGCTTTGCCATTTTTAACTAGGTTCTTATATAGCAACGATGTTTTTCCAGAACCGAGAATACTCATCAAAACATCCAGTGGAGCTTCATCTGGGTGCTTTCTATATACCGTAGGGTAAGACATGTACATTAACGGTAGAGAGACATTGTCTTCTAAGGAAATATAGCGATCCTGTTCTAAGGTTACAGGGGTGTACTTAGGGTCTTCTACTTCAGGCCCACGAGGAATACCACCAAAATATTTTGCGACCCATTTAAGTGTTTGGGTTTCGTCCATATCACCACCAATAGTCAGCGTGGCATTGTTCGGCCCGTACCAGCGTAAGAAGAACTTTTTAAGATCGTCTAAGTTTGCTCGATTTAAGTCTTCTATGTAACCAATGACCGACCAAGAGTATGGATGGCCTTCAGGGTACAATGCTTCTCCAACGCGCTCATTTAATAAGCCGTAAGGGCGGTTATCCACTCGTTGCCCGCGCTCGTTTTTTACCGTTTCGCGTTGGTTTTCAAATTTTTCTTGAGTTACTGCATCAAGAAAAAAGCCCATTCGGTCAGACTCTAACCAGAGCATGCGCTCTAATTGGTTAGACGGAACTGTTTCGAAATAATTAGTTCTATCGGAATTCGTCGTGCCATTTAGCGTGCCACCCGATTCGGTGATTAAACCAAAATGTTGTTCATCGGCAACATTTTCAGAGCCTTGAAACATCATGTGTTCGAAAAAATGAGCAAAGCCAGATTTACCCACGTCTTCACGACCCGAGCCAACATGATAGGTAATGTCTACATGCACAAGTGGGTCTGAATCATCAGGATGTAAAACAACGGTTAATCCATTGTCTAAAACGTATTTGCTGTAAGGGATCACGACCTCATCGCCTTGTTTGCTAACCGTTTCAATCTTGGTAAAGCCGGCTACCTCGGCTTGGTCTGATGGTGTAGGATTGTTTGCGCAGCTAGCCAGCAATAACGCTGAGATGCTAGCCGCAATGAGAGGCAGGTTTTTCAAAATGTTCTCCGTAATAATGTTTTACTTATTCATATTTGTTATTCATACAAATAGAGTGTGCCCGTGAAATTGGGCTCGGTACAATACCGCGTAGGCCGACGATATCAATAATTTCGTAAGGTCAGGTTAATCTTGTTGAACGAATGAGTAAATCTTACTAATAATTAATCAAGTTGTTTGGCTTTTTTGTTTTTTGCACTTCATTTTACAACCATTTAAATAACAGCTGACAGAGCCCACTCCAATACGAATTTGACACAATCACTCTGGGGTTTTGTGATGGGTAAAATTAGTCTTCCTTGTTTAAATTAATCGTATGCCAGTGCTGATTATCTCGTTTCTGTAAACGTACCGATTTCACCCAGCCGTCTTTTTCAATGTTAATGTGGTTCGTTTGTGATGGCCATAAATCATGTAACGCCGAGTGCTTGAGCTTGATTGCCGTAGTGTCGGGAATGTCAGATTCTTGATATACCCAAAAATATTTACCTTCAACTTCGTAACCAATGGGTTTAAGAGTAAGTTTTTTGTCTTCAGCAGACGTAACATCGAAATGCTCCTGAACATAGAGGAAGAACTTTTCTTGTGTTGCTTTGTCGGTACTCAAGTCTCCTGCACCAGCAATGAGCAAGCCTAGCCCGTGTTCTGCATCATGCAGAAAAAAACGGTGGCTAACTTCCATGTTGCCCGTTCGCTCATTAAACAGAAGGCTAATGTAAGCCTCCTTTTGCTGGTGTGCAGAACCGGTGCTAGCGAACCCGCTAAGCACCGTTAAGCATACTAAAATTAAGTAACGCATTATTTCTTATGAGGCTTCTTCTTAGGCTCTTTAACTTTAGTTTTTATGTCATGCATAATATCACGGCCCGCAGGTGTTTTATTCTTCGCTTTTTTGAAGGCTTCAATACGCGATGGCACTATTCGACGTGGGTAATGATTATTTTCCACGTCAACATCGGCTGTCTCCCAGTTTGCATCTACCACTACCGACTCAAGCTGCTTCCCTTTTTCAGTAATCAATAACTTGCTGACCATCTTAGGAGTTCGGCGCCAAATTTCAGCCGGCAGCACCAGCTCTTCTTTCTTACCATCAGCATAGGTAAGCTGGAGCAATATAGGCATAACCAAACCGCCTTTATTTGAAAAGTTCATTACGTAGTAATTTTTATCTTCTCTAACCGCACGCTCAAGAGCTTCACGTTCTCGCGGGTCAATGTCCTCGAGCATTTGGCGATACTTATTGCGCTCTTTATTGGTTGGAGTAAAACGATCATGTTCGTCATAGAAATCCGTGACATCTTGGTTTAAATCAATCCAAAGTTTGCGGCCTTCAGCTTCATTACGTTGCTCAAATAATGGCTTTGGCTCTTTTGCTTCTTCAGCTCGACGACGAGCCATGTCAACATCTGGATCGAGGGTATCGAGTTGCAATTTATACACTTTGTCGATCGAAATATCGACATGGTCAGTGGTATAAAACCAACCATGCCAGAACCAATCTAGATCAACACCAGAGGCTTCTTCCATCGTACGGAAAAAATCCGAAGGCGTAGGCCGCTTATCTTCCCAACGCGTTGAATACTCTCGAAAGGCAAAGTCGAATAACTCACGACCTAAGATCACTTCGCGTAAGATATTCAAGGCTGCCGCAGGCTTGGTGTAAGCATTGGGGCCAAGTCGAAGTACGCTATCAGACTGAGTCATAATAGGTACCTGAACGTCTGATTTCATGTAATCAACGATATCACGCGGCTCAACGCCCCAAGGAATATCCGGGTCCCATTCACGACCCGCAACACCATCAAGAAAGCTGTTAAGGCCTTCGTCCATCCAAGTCCATTGACGCTCATCTGAGTTCACGATCATGGGGAAATAGTTATGGCCGACTTCGTGAATCACCACACCAAGTAAGAAGCGTTTTTCAGCGAGTGTGTAAGTTCGAGATTCGTCTTTTTGTAGCTTAGTTCGTGGGCCATTAAACGTAATCATTGGGTACTCCATACCGCCAACTGGGCCGTTAACACTGATCGATACCGGGTAAGGGTAGTCAAATGTGTAACGAGAATAGACATCCATCGCATGAATTACCGATTCAGTTGAATACTTCTCCCATAGTTCGCCACCCTCTTTTGGAAAGTATGACATCGCCATAACGAGTTCTTGATCGGCCCCTTCTTGTCTATGACCTTTAGCATCCCACATGAACTTTCGAGATGAAGACCATGCAAAGTCACGCACGTTCACAGCATTGAAATGCCATGTTTTGGTTTGAGAAGTGCCTTGGGCTTCGTTGGCGAGGGCTTCTTCAGCCGTTACCACAAATATCGGACGCCTTGTATCTTCGGCGTCTTTTAAGCGTTGACGTTGAGTCGAAGTAAGTACATCTTCAGCATTCTCGAGTGTGCCGGTAGATGCAACAATATGATCAGCGGGTACCGTCATCTTAACATCGTAGTTACCAAACTCGAGAGTGAACTCTCCACGCCCAAGAAACTCTTTGTTATGCCATGCTTCGTAATCAGAGTAGGCGGCAACGCGCGGAAACCACTGCGCCATTAAAAAGATATCATTGCCGCCTTCGCGCGCATCATCTGGAAAATGTTCATAGCCAGACCGAGCAACAACGGCATTTTCCTCTAATAAATTGTAGGCGTATTTCATGCTGAACACGAATGACTCACCACTGTTTAAAGCTTCGGGTAAGTCAATGCGCATTTGCGCGCCAGAGATAACGTATTTTAAAGGACCGCCCTCGCCATCAACAATGTCACTTAAGGTGTAACCGATCTCCACATCATCATAAAACTGATTACGGCGCAATTCGGCCATGCTTATTTTAGCGGGCTTATCGCCATCCGGAAGCTCCGTGCGAAAACCACGACGCGACGAATCACCAAACGTTGCTGAACGTTCAGCCATCGAATCAGCTGCAAATCGATTTTGCTCTAATTGAATCCAAAGATATTTTAAGCGGTACGGCGAGTTGTTGATATAGGTAACGGTTTGGCTTGCCGAAATATGGCGCTTTTGCTCATCAAGCGTAACGTCTATTTTGTAGTCTACTTGTTGTTGCCAGTATTCTTTCCCTGGTTCGCCGGCCGCGTTTCGATAGTCATTGGGGGTTGGAAGAACTTCTTCTAGCTGACGGAATTTGTCCACAAAGTCGCCTTTGCTTTGAACAACTGCCGCATTTGAAGAAACGCATAAGAGTATGCTAGCTAAAAAGCCAATCAGTTTTCGTGTCATGAGTGTTTTATCGTGGTTAGTTGTGCAGCATCTTTGTTGTAAGGGTTGCCTATAAAGGTGGTCCCAAGCTGCTTGATGTTAAGTTTTGCACCGCTGTTACGCAAATGCAAATTTGTGGACATTCATATAGTTTAAAACGATATGTCGTCGCCTATGGCTAGCGTTATACCGCACAAAATGTGAGATGTTTGTCGGCAGGAAATAACTCAAGCATATCGAAAAAGAGTAGAATACCGCAGATGGCAGGCAGAATTCCTCAACACTTTATCGATCAACTTCTTAATCGCATTGATTTGGTCGATTTAATCGATGGCTACGTACCCCTAAAGAAAGCCGGGGCAAACTACAAAGCATGCTGTCCGTTTCATAATGAGAAGTCACCCTCATTCACTGTGTCACCGTCTAAACAATTTTATCATTGCTTTGGTTGCGGTGTTAATGGCACCGCCATCAGCTTCTTGATGGAATATGATCACATGGAGTTTCGTGAGGCCATAGAAAAGCTCGCTTCAAGTGCTGGCATGGAAATACCTGAAGAGTCTCAAGGTTTCAAGCCAACGCAAACCGTATCGCAAGGTATTGGTTTATATCAGTTAATGAATCAAGTTAACGAGTTCTATCAAAACCAACTTCGCCAACACACTGACAAACAAGAAGCGATAGATTATTTGCAAAAGCGCGGCCTACGTGGTGAAACTGCTAAGCGATTTGGCATGGGCTACGCACCTGAAGGTTGGGATAACCTTATGTCTAGTCTTGGGGCCACAGCCCCGGCACAAAAGGCCTTACTTGATACCGGCATGCTCACGCAGAATGAACAGAAACGCACCTATGATCGTTTTAGACATCGCATTATGTTTCCTATTCATGACCACCGTGGGCGCGTGGTTGGCTTCGGAGGCCGAGTGCTTGGGCAATCAGACCAACCAGGCAACCCTAAGTACCTGAATTCACCAGAAACGCCAATCTTTCATAAAGGCTCTGAGCTTTATGGTCTATTCGGTGCTAGAGGCGGCATTAAAGAAGCCGATGGTGTATTAGTTGTCGAAGGCTATATGGACGTCGTGGCTCTAGCTGAAGCTGGGATTAATAACGCCGTAGCCACATTGGGCACGGCCACCACGCCGATGCATTTGCAACGCCTGTTTCGTCACACACAAAACATTACCTTTAGTTTTGATGGTGACCGAGCTGGTAGAGCCGCCGCTTGGAAGGCATTGGAAACATCATTGTCATCGTTGCAAGACGGATTTCAGGTGAGCTTCTTATTCTTGCCCGATGGCGAAGACCCCGACACCATGGTCAAAAAGGTTGGCAAAGAAGGCTTTGAAGAGTTAATAAGAAAGGCCACACCGTTACCAGATTTTTTAATAGACACCCTGCAACAACAAGCTGATATAAATCGTTTAGATGGTCGCGCTAAGTTGAGTAAGTTAGCTAAACCATTGATTGCTAAAATGCCGAATAGCGACTTGAAAAAAATGGTGGCTGAACGCTTTGCCGTGCTTACAAATCTAGAAACCCACAATTTACTCGGCATAAAGCCTCCTGTTTTAGGCGATGGAGGGTTGGGTAATTATTCACGTAATCGATTCGATAATGATCGATATGGCAACCGAAGAATACAGACCCAACAAGTCTCGCGTGAGACATATATAACGCCTGTGCGCAGAGCTGTATCACTAATTTTGCAATATCCAGAAAACCACTCAGAGTTTGATATATTGGCTGCTATTACTGATGATCAAATTCGAGGTATTGGAATGGTGCACGAGCTTCGCAATGCATGCAAAGAGAATCCGTCAATGTCTACCGCTATGTTGTTGGAAAGGTACCGAGACCGATCTTTTTACGGCATCTTAGCCCAGCTAGCAAACCATCAGCATCATAACTTGGAGAGTTTAAATGAAGCCCAAGCGATCGCTGAAATTCGGGCAGTGAGCGGAATTATTATTAATGAGTTTAATTCGTCTCAGCCTGAGACGGTTTACGAAGAACTTTCAGAGCTTCAAAAGAGGGCAGCTATTACAGATCTTAGTGAAGAAGAGAAAGCTAGAAAGGAATTACTTGCCGAATATGTTAGAGCGAGTTTTAAGTAACTGGACAAGTTAAAGCCAGTCCTCACTTTAGTGCAGATGACGTAAAAAACAAATAACCGTAACAAATTGCCCCAATTTATTGAAAAACGTTACGCTAGCCCTTATCTAAAGCTCCCTAAAGTATTAACTTTAAGCAGAAAAAAGGCGAATTTGAGTTCAATTTGTTATAAAATTGATCGTTAAACCGTAGTAAAATCCTTTTCCTGCGGTTAGTAAAACCCAGTTAACAAACGTTGGCAAAATTCTCGCGTTATTTAATCACTGCTAAATTATAGGCAAAATTAGAAACGCGCGTTTCAGTGTGAGGTCCTATTAATGGATTCGAGTAGCAAAAAAACCGAACTAAAACGTTTAATCTTAAAGGGCAAAGAGCAAGGCTTTTTGACTTATCGAGAGATTAACGATCACTTACCAGAAGACATGAACGACACTGATCAAATTGAATCAGTGGTGAACATGATCAACGACATGGGTATCGACGTTTTTGACGCCGTGCCAGATGCCGATACCTTATTGCATAAAGCGGCTTCTGATAAAGAAGCTGAAGAAGATGACGATAATACCGATGCTGTTTTAGCCACCGCGGTTGAGAGTGAGTTCGGACGAACCACCGACCCAGTACGTATGTACATGCGCGAAATGGGTACCGTAGATCTTCTAACTCGTGCAGACGAGATTAACTTGGCCCAACGCATTGAAGACGGCATTCGCCAGTCGACCGAAGCGATGGCTGCCTGTCCGTCAGCGATCCAAACCATTCTTGATTATTTTGATGCAATTCAAAAAGAAGAAATGCGTTTGACTGATCTACTCGTCGCATTCATTGATCCTAATGCAGAGATTGACCCTAACCCGGTGCAATCTGGTTCAGCGGCACAAAAGAATGATGATGATGACGAGGAAGAAGAAGACGAAAAACCAGTAGATACTGGCCCAGACATGGACGAAGCCATTGAGCGTTTCAAAGCCATGAAGAAGTTACATAATCGCCATGCCAAAGCTCTGCAAACGCATGGCTTCGATAGCAAGCAAGCGCGTAAGATCCAAGCTGAGTTAGTGCTTGGTTTAATGGAAATCAAATTTGTACCCAAAATTATTGAAGCACTTTGGGAAATGATTCGCATTCAAGTGGAAACAGTACGTGGCCACGAAAAAGCAATTATGGATATCGCCGTCGCCGACGCTGGTATTTCGCGCAAAGAGTTTATCGACATGTTTGTAAACTCAGAAACCGACGAAAACTTGTACAAAAACCTTTTGAAAGCAGCTAAGAAAAAGGAAGAGATCGAGTTTAACGAAGCGCTCGTTATTATGTCACAAGCGAAACTTCGCCGAATCGTCGACGCGCTTGGCATTCCTATCGAAGAAATTAAAGACATCAACCGTCGTATGTCGATTGGCGAAGCCAAGGCTCGCCGTGCTAAGAAAGAAATGGTTGAAGCTAACCTACGTTTGGTTATCTCAATCGCGAAAAAATACACCAATCGTGGCTTACAGTTCTTAGACCTAATTCAAGAAGGGAATATTGGCTTAATGAAAGCGGTAGATAAGTTCGAATACCGTCGTGGCTATAAGTTCTCTACTTATGCAACTTGGTGGATTCGTCAGGCGATTACTCGCTCGATTGCTGACCAAGCTCGAACCATTCGTATTCCGGTACATATGATCGAAACAATCAATAAGTTGAACCGTATTTCTCGCCAAATCCTTCAAGAGAAAGGCCGTGAAGCGCTTCCTGAAGAATTGGCGGAGAAGATGGAAATGCCAGAAGACAAGGTTCGTAAGGTACTTAAAATTGCCAAAGAACCAATCTCAATGGAAACTCCAATCGGCGACGATGAAGATTCGAATTTAGGTGACTTTATTGAAGACAAGAATGTAGAGGCCCCAATGGACGCCGCTACAACGTCTGGCTTATTAAACGCCACAACCGACATTCTCGAAAGTCTAACGCCTAGAGAAGCCAAAGTGCTTCGTATGCGTTTCGGTATTGGTATGAACACGGATCACACTCTGGAAGAAGTGGGTAAACAGTTTGATGTAACGCGTGAGCGTATTCGCCAAATTGAAGCCAAAGCCTTACGCAAACTTCGTCACCCAAGTCGGTCAGAGCATCTCAAGAGTTTCTTAGAACAAAATTAAAAGCACGAAGCTCGAAGTTAAGAAACGACTAAGTGATAGGAAAAGGCTAGCAATTTATGATTTCTAGCCTTTTTTATTAGTGATTTAGCAACGCAGCGAACATAAAACCGTTTAATTTCTCTCGAGAATTTATAGCGTACAGAAGCATTTTAAAGGTGTTGGTTTTTATAATTATCGCTGTAAAAATTTAGCCAATTAGGTGGCGGCGTGTCTAAAGCCCAATAAATCAGATAAAGCGCGCAAAACTATGCATTCAAAGCACTAAAATGCTTCCTACAGCTACTCGAATTTTGTATTATTGCGCACCAGCTAAAGAAAGCCAGTCGCGCTTTCTTATATAGGTTTAAACGGTAGGGCCTGTAGCTCAGTTGGTTAGAGCAGTGGACTCATAATCCATTGGTCGAAGGTTCGAGTCCTTCCAGGCCCACCA
>CAZFVP010000022.1:0-14333 GCA_964522345.1 uncultured Gammaproteobacteria bacterium
CTCCGTGATTGATCACGAAACACGTTTTCGCATGCAAAAGACATCTCGCTGCTTGCGGTGAGGATTTTCATTTTGAATTAATTTAGCTAAATAGCGATTAGGAGAATAATTATGGCTTATCTAGAGCCTTCTGAGTTTGTAACAAAAATGGTCGACGCAGGCGAGTCGAAGGTTTATATGTCGACTAAGGACACTCTAATTCGAGCGTTCATGGCGGGTGCTATTCTTGGTTTGGCGGCTGTGTTTGCCATTACAGTGGCGGTTAAAACCGGTTCTCCTTTAATTGGTGCTGTGTTGTTTCCAGTCGGATTTATTATGCTGTATTTAATGAAGTTCGATCTGCTAACCGGTGTTTTTACTCTGGTGCCATTAGCGTTGTTGGATAATCGTATTGGCGTTACCACGGGTCAGGTTTTACGAAATTGGGGGTTAGTATTTGTTGGTAATTTTGCTGGTGCGTTGACAACCGCGACCATGATGGCGTTTATCTTAACCTATGGTTTTAACACCGATGGAGGCGCTCTGGCTGCCAAAGTTGCGACTATCGGTGAGTCGCGTACCTTGGGTTATCAAACTCATGGGCTTGGTGGTTGGTTTACTATTTTTATTCGAGGCATGCTGTGTAACTGGATGGTGTCAATGGGCGTCGTTGGGGCAATGATTTCGACCTCTGCCGGTAGTAAAATGGCGGCTATGTGGATGCCTGTCATGCTGTTCTTTTTTATGGGTTTTGAGCACTCAATCGTGAATATGTTTTTGTTTCCTTTTTCTATGATTATGGGTGGTGACTTTACTGTGGTTGATTACCTTGTTTGGAACGAAATCCCTACGGTGTTAGGTAACCTGTTTGGAGGCTTGTTCTTAGTTGGTTTACCATTGTATTTTACACACGTAAGAACCAGTCCTGAGCGAAAGTTAAGCTCGAGCGCGTCTGCGTCTAGCGTTATATAGTGCTTACTCTTGCCACTGTTAATGACTTGTTCTTAGCAGTGGCATTTTTTTATGAGCACACAATTAACTTGTTCAATAGGACAATATTCGCATCGAGGTCGTAAGGCATCTAACCAAGATAGCTACGGTGCTGTAGTGCCAGGCGGCCAAGCGTTAGTAAGCAAGGGCGTCGCGGTTGCGCTTGCCGATGGCATTAGCAGTAGCAATGTTAGTCAGGTAGCTAGTCAGACCTCAGTAAGAAGCTTTTTAGAAGACTACTATTGCACTAGCGAAGCGTGGTCGGTTAAAACGGCGGCGTTGCGAGTGCTTAACGCAAGTAATTCTTGGCTATTTGCTCAGAACCATCGTGATCATGAGTTTAGATTAAACAAAGACAAGGGCTATGTATGCACCTTTTCTGCTTTAGTGCTTAAATCGAATACGGCGCATATATTGCATGTTGGTGACGCGCAAGTAAGCCGTTTAGCCAGTGCAACGCGCGGTTCTGTAGAGTTGCTAACAAAAGCGCATAGAGTGACTATGTCGTCTACTAAAAGCTATTTGGCGCGCGCGCTTGGAGTAACTGACTCTCTAGAAGTAGACTATTTGGCGATACCTTTGCAGGTAGGTGATACGTTTTTACTTGCGACTGACGGTGTGTATGAACATGTTGATGATGAGTTAGTGCACAAGCTGGTTTGCGAAAATCCCAAAGATCTGAATCTAGCCGCACAAAAAATTGTTGACGCTGCCTTTAAGCTTGGTAGCGACGATAACCTTACAGTACAACTAGTTCGAGTTGACACTCTGCCATCGGCTAAAGCCAACGAATTCCTTAAACACTTGAACCAATTACCATTTCCTCCTGAGCTCACCCCTCGAATGGAATTTGATGGTTATCAGATAATCCGTGATTTGCATAAGAGCAGTCGCAGTCATGTGGTACTGGCGAATGATATCGACAGCCAACAAACGGTCGTTCTTAAGTTACCGTCTACCGAGGGTCGGCAAAGCGACGAGTATATTGAACGTTTTCTAATGGAGGAATGGATTTCTAACCGTTTGAATAATGCCAATGTCGTTAAACCGTACCGACCAAGTAAGGCTCGAACTTATTGTTATATCGTTAGCGAATATGTAGATGGACAAACGCTCGCTCAATGGATAACCGATAATCCGGAGCCGAGTATAGAAGCGGTAAGATATATCGTTGAGCAGATCGCGAGTGGCTTGCAGGCATTCCACCGACAAGAGATGCTGCATCAAGACCTACGGCCCGAAAACATTTTGATTGATCGAGAGGGAACGGTGAAAATAATCGATTTTGGGTCAACATTAGTTTCGGGTATTGAGGAAACTAGAGGGGCGATTTTACCGCAAGCCTTGCCTGGTACAGCTCAATTTCTAGCGCCTGAATATTTCTTAGGTGAGTTTGGCACTAAGCAGTCAGATATCTACTCATTAGCATGCATCACTTATCATATGCTTTCTGGGCGCTCACCTTATGGCACAGCGGTCGCACGCGCGTTGACTCCAGCTGCCCAAAATAGACTGGTTTATCAATCTGTACTAAACCCTCACCGTCAACTACCTGCATGGATCGATTTAACCTTAAAACGAGCGTTACAGCATAAACCTAGCAAGCGCTATATGGAGTTGTCTGAGTTTATACAAGACTTGCGCAAGCCAAACAGTAAATATCTAGAGCAATCGCGTGCGCCATTACTTGAACGGAACCCAGTGCGTTTCTGGCAAGGAGTCTCGGCTGTTCTACTAGGAGTATCAATCGTATTGCTTGCGCAGTTGTTAAAGCACGTTAGTTGAATTTGTGCGGGCCCTAGTGCTTGTCAACTTGAGCCCGCTTTAAACACAGTGCAGTTAAAACAGGCCTCAGTATGTTTTATACGGCAGAAACTTTCCGGATAGAACCACATTAACGCGGTCTCCATTTGGGTCTTCTTCGCGCTCTATATCCATTGAAAAATCAATTGCGCTCATGATGCCATCACCGAACTCTTCATGAATAAGTTCCTTGATAGTGCTGCCATAAATATTGACTACCTCGTACCATCGATAAATAAGCGGGTCAGTAGGTACGGCCGTCGGAAGTGATCCTTTGTAGGGGACAATTTGCAACCAAGCTACCGCTTCGTCCGACAAACTAAAGATCTCACCTATTTTTTCTGCCTGCGATTTATCAAAGGCCATTTGGCCTAAACATGCTGAGGTTACCCACTCTTTTGATAAGCCAATTTTGTCGGCTACGCTCTTCCATGATATATCGTTGAGTACCTTACTAGACATAATTAGGTCGGTTACTTGTTCACGGCTGGTAATCATTTAGCACCTCTGCTGATTAAAGATAAAAATTGCGTGTTTATTTATGGATTTGCGTAGTGTTATTTACGCCTATCTTAAACTTAGCAAAGACCATGCCAAGGTTAATTTTAGCTCGCGTTAGTTTATTTGAGGTGGTAATTCTTTTATGGCGTGTCCAACAAAGGACATTTTGGTGCAACGGTTAAATATCGCACTAAACTAGCATTAATATTTAGAGTTTTTCTCGCAGAATGAATTTGGTATGTTTGAGCGATGACTTGAACTCCATGCACCGTTAAGGTGAGTTATCAGATGAACTATTAGTCATAGCCTAAAGTTGTAGAAGTTATGCAAATCACTAAAAGGGCTAGGCGGCATAGATACCTTTTTCGCCTAGCTTTACAAAAAAAGTAGTGGTATAAGTGTGAGAGAAATAAGATGAGGCTAGCTTTCTAACTATATGATAAATATATAAGACAGGGCATTTAAACACCAAAATGATGCAAACTATCGTTTATTCGAGTCGCGCAGTTCTACCTGAGGGGCAAGACCCTCAGGTCAAACCGTTTTGGCTTACAGAGTTGGCGAATCAAGCCAAGGTGAAAAATGTGCATCGCAATATATCTGGAGTATTGTCTTATAAACGGGGTAGACTTATTCAGCTAATTGAGGGGGAAGAGTCGAGGGTAAATGCTCTTTTTTCGAAGATACGCAAAGACACTCGCCACCGAAATGTGCGTACAATATTGCGTATTGAAAACAGTCAAAGAGTTTTTATGGATTGGGGAATGATACTTGAACCCGATATCCAGTCGTCTTCAATATTTAGAGATTTTTTGCACATTCACATCGAAGACTTGGTTCAAATGGGTGATATTGAAGCCGATGAATTGCTTTTCTTCATCGATTATATTTTTAATATGTCGCACCAAGTTAAAGATTTAAAGTCTAGTTTGGTTAACTGAGTTTTATTTAGTGAGGATACTCGGTTTCAATAATATTTCTTGAATCAACCGGCCATTCCAATTTGGTGTCGGAAATTTTTTTCGCGATTACTGCTGAGTGAATATAGGCATCTCCGTCTTTAACTCCAACGCTACCCTCATAAATACATTTGGGAACAATGGATACAGGATCGATCAACTCAGTCTTTATGATCTCAAACCCCGTTGCTTTGTTGAACATCGAGTACCAAGCGTTATCCGAGAACCGATAATAGTCCCAAGGTAAGTCATGCAACGGATAGGCGTGATGGGTGAAAATCATTACAATGCCGCCTTGTTTCATTACTTTATTCAATTCAAGAACTACTTTCCATGGCATGAGTAGGTGTTCGAATACGTTAAGTGAATACACTAAGTCGTACTTATCGTGTTCAACAAAGTCGGCGAGCTGATGAGCATCACACACCACATCAACGCACTCGCCTTCAAGAACATCCACGCCTGTGAATTCAATGTCTTTGGGTAGGTATGTGTCGCGATTGTTAACGCCAGATCGTGCACGTGAACCGATTTCCAATGCTGTTTTAATATCTTTGCCCACCACATAATTTTTGAAAAAATTAGGGACGAATTGGCGGTATGGGCCTCGTTCAATGCCATGAATGTGCAATGTGTGCGCTTCATGCACTTGTGCTGCTATCCCACTACCAGCTTGAAATTTCAGTTTGAGCTTAAGCGGGTCTTCAGGCAAGTCGTCAAGCATGCGAATAAAAAAACGCGCATTCTTACCGTTTATGTTTTGATGTGCTTGGGCAACGTCGTCACTTTCGAAAGACTCAAACGGTATCTTTTTCCAACCGCCATTTTTGGTTGAATGTAAAATGTGTGTAATAGGGGAGCCTGCAAAGAATGCCCAACCTTTAATGAATACGACGCCGTTGTATTCATTAAATTGTTCAATGTTGTAGTAAAAAGCTTGTTTCGGTAGTAAGCGAGCTTTAATTCGATTGATCATTGGTAAATAGCAAAAAAGGTTCTGAACACCCGACATTATGTCGCAGTTAATGAATGCAGTAAAATACTGTTATTTTGCTTTGCCTGCGGTTGATGGTTGACATACTCGTCCATAGCTACCTGACTCGTCTCGGGTATTTATGGCTAACGTTTTTATCATTATTAAGTGAAAATAGCGCCCCTGTTATGATGCCGATAAAGTGCTCAGAGTTGACCCAGCCAAATGATCGACTATCTTGGCTACGGGCCTTATTATCGCCGACAACAAACAATTCTGGGTTATCGGCGTTGCTTCGTACTTCTTGTATTCGCTTTAAAAGTACGATGCCGCGTGCATGACGTTTGAATACAATAACGTCATTGCCTTTAAGTTCAGTTACTTTGGCCCGTGTGTCAGTCAATACAATGTCGCCCACTCTTATTGTCGGCGACATTGACTGTGAGGGGACATGGTAAAGTTCAAAGCCAAACAGTCGTGATTTATAAATATGGCCGACCGAAATCAAACAGACATTAAGGATAACGAGTATTAATATCAGGTGGGTGGCGGGGCGTTCATTTCCTCTTTTAATAACAAGGCCATGAGAGAGACTGATAAAGTGTATACCGAGAAGTAACCCATTCATTAGAATGAACAGATATGGGTCAATAAGCCACCGTGTTTGCGAGAATAGGGTGACAATGAGGATCCCTATGAGTGGAACACAAAAGCACATCAACGTGCGATTTGCAAAATAGTAAGCGGCCCCTGGGACAAAAATGCTGATAATGAAATGCATAATTTATTTTAACAGCTAATTCGATATTCAATTGTAGAACCAATACCAGCGTGTTGCCAGTCGTCGAACAGGCACCTATTACTTATTTAACGGTGAAATAGGCCACCATTTTTTAGGTGCCGTTCTTATATATCGGATGAATTAGCGTGCGATGCTAATCGTGTTTTTTTGTACCAATGAAACTTAAAACCATGAAATTTTGGGCGACAGTCAATTCTTAACGTTTCGCAGTTTAAAGATGCATCATCAATGTTTGAAAATGCATCGACAATGAAGTTTATGTCTGATTCATCAAACTCTGTAGGGGTAAAGCTTGAATAGCCTCCCGCTGTCATTATTTCTTTGATCTCATTTACGATAGGTACGTATTTCATAGACCAATCTCGGAAGTGGCGCCTGGGAACGGTTTTGCAGTAAGAAATTTTGAAGTTTTCATGGCGAGGATCATGTTTGATCTTCTCGAGTAGTTGGTAGACGCTTTGTTCTTTGCCTTCGAGGCACTGAAAAAAATATCCGCCGGCGAAAAATAGAGCACCGCCAATTTTTGCTTTTCGATTGTTCTTTCGAGCTTGAGCGAGAATGCCGCGCATTTGGGTGCTGACAACGCTTGATTCTGGGCATGAAGCGAAGGTAGCTTTGCTTACATAGACTAATCTCAATAGTCTAGACATGTATCTCTCCAAAATTCATCGGCACAGGGTAACGAATTTTAAGACAATATGTAAACTAATATGAATACAAATTTGATCTTATTTATGTACATTTAGATTTTCTAAATCTCTTAAGTTCAGCTCATTGCTATACTCGACTGGCGTGAACGATAAGTAGTAAAGAATTGATAGATATTATCGCGTAAAGCTGTCGAACGTTGCCTGATTCTATTTACAGGGCTGAGTTAACAGGCGAATAAATAAAGATGGTGGTCTTACTGTTTTTCGTAGTTATTTAGACGATAATAGAATGCTTCTAGAAGCCCCTAAACTCGGTTCGATACGATTTTTGCAGCAAATGCGTTTACCAATAATATATTGTAAGTCAGTTATTTTACTGGCCTTCGCATTGATACTATTACCCGTAATCGCGTTCGGCCAGACGTTACCCAAACCGTTGGTGGTGATAACCGGCATCGATGATTCTGATGTAAGGGTGAATGTGCAGCAAGCGGTTAGGTTATTTCAGCTGGTCGCGCGTGACGATAAAGAAAACAGAGTCAATATTAGAGAGCGACCAAAGCTCGTAACATCGGCGTTAGCTGAAATTCAATTAGCATTACAGCCGTTTGGTTATTATAAAGCACGTGTATCTTCGAACACCGACTGGGAAAGAAACTCGATTGAATATTTAGTAGATCTAGGTGAACCCGTGTTAATCAAAGAAGTCGATCTTAAGATTCACGGCGAGGCTGCGAACGAAGCTGAGATTGTTCAATGGCAGCAGAATTATCCGCTTGTGACTGGCGAACGCTTAATTCAACCGATATATGATGATGCTAAGCAAGAGCTGGTGAGTCGCTTGCGTCAATTGGGCTACTTTCAAAACAAATTTATAAAGCAGGTTATTGAACTAGACAAAGATAAAAACGTTGCCGTTGTTCGCTTACATTTGAATTCTGGTAATCGCTACCGGGTTGGGGACATTAGTGTTGCTTGGCAAGATGAGAGTCAAAAAGGCAATTACAATGATGATTTTGTAAGGCGCTATATTACTCTTAAAACTGGTGACTATTTCGATGACCGCCAGCTCCAAGCAATGCAATCCGGGTTTGCCAAAAGTGGTTATTTTTCAATTTCTGATGTTCGCCCAGCAATCGATAACGCGCAGGGCACAAGTGTGCCTATCACCGTTAATTTAGCCACGCCTAAACGCTATAGTTATGGTGGGTCAGTTGGGTTTGGGACCGATTCTGGTGTGCGTGCGGGCTTGAATTTAGAAGACCGTAGAATTAACCGTAACGGGCACAAAGCTCGGGTCAGTTTGTCTGGCTCTGATAGAAACGCGACTGCGATTGCGAGCTATCATATTCCACAGCGACGCGACCCTCGAAGTGGCTCTCGCTTATTTGCTTCATTTGTAAGAGAAGATAGTGATACTCGTGATTCTGAGACGCTAAGTCTAGGCGTTGATGTTAGCCGTGCATTAGGGGCAAACAGTCAAGCTAGTGCCGGGCTCAGTTACCAAACTGAAGAATTTGAAGAAGATGGCGTAAATATCGATACTACTCTTTTGTTGCCCAAACTTAGTTGGCAAACGATAAGCGCTGACAATATTCAAAACCCACGCCTTGGTTTCAGCGTGAGCGCTGCGTTGCAAGGTGCGAGTGATGATCTTGGGTCGGATATCTCGTTTTTACAACTTAACCTTAACGCCAAGGGCGTATTTCGGTTTGGCAAAAATCGAGCGTTAGGCCGTGTGACTCTAGGTCAAACCTTGATAGATGACGGAGTTCTTCCTGAGTCATTTACCTACCTAGCCGGAGGAGATTTTTCGGTTAGGGGGTATTCATTCGAAAGCATTGGTGTAACCACGAGCGATGGGTTTGTGCGGGGTGGTGAAAACACTGTCTCAGCTAGTGTTGAGCTTGAGCGAACCGTTTGGCGCGAGCTATCTGTGGCCGCCTTTATTGACGCCGGGGACGCATATGATGACACGCTCAACTTAAATGTTGGCGCTGGTGTTGGGCTACGTTGGCGCTTGCCATTCGGTGCGGTTAGAGTTGATGTGGCTCAAGCGCAAGATTTACCGGGTAAACCGTCTCGCGTGCACTTCACATTTGGTGCAGACCTTTAGTGATACCGATGTTACGTCGCATAATAGTAACCTTTGGTGTTGTCTCGATTGTTGTTTGCCTGTGCATTAGCTGGCTTATTGGTTCAACATCTGGGCTGCGGGTAGTGGCAAAACTAATACCCGGTCTAAGCTATGCCTCGCTTGATGGGCGGTTAATTGGGCCGCTGCATTTTCACGATTTGAAATACCAAAGCAAAGAGGTTGAAGTACAACTCAAGGAAATTAAGCTAAATTGGCGACTGCGTAGCTTGCTTTCGAGTGGCGAATTTAATATTAGTGAGTTGGTGGCGAGTGACTTAGTAGTAACGGTTTCAGGCGCTCAAGACGAGGCCTCTGAAGAGCTACACGAAGGTCTAAGCCCTGTCGACTTGCCGGTTGATATTAGCCTCAACAACCTTGCGCTTAGTAAATTTTCCTTAAGTGTTGAGGGTACTAAATTTGGGATAGACTCCTTGTCGTCATCTCATTTAAGCCTTGAAGAGTCACGTTTAAACTTAAAAAATATCGTTGCTCGCAAAGCCGGTGATAATGTTGATATATCAGGCACAATCGACTTGTCGTTTGCCCCTCAAGGCATCGTTAACTTGGCACTGAGTCACAGCATACAAGGCGAAGACACGTTTCCTAAACCCTTGATTGGGCAACATCAGTTAGCCGGCTCGTGGCAGTCTCTCAATGCCACCGTTGATTTAAATGGTGGAGCTCAAATGAGCGGCAATGTGACAATAAGTGACGTGTTATCTGATCAAAGAAATTGGAATGCTCACCTCGAATTAAACGAATTTAATACCTCGTTATTAAACAATTTTATTTCAGAGAATTCCTCGGGTGCTAATGCGGTTGATGACGGCATAGTCACGGGTGTTCTTAATGCCGTCGGCACTAGAGACGAGGTCGATTTTACCGCTAATATTAAACTTAATTCGGGCAAGCTTCCTTCGGCGATAAGCGCTGCTAGTAATGAAACGACTGAATTGACCTTGTCTGGTTTAGTTACCCAGTTGAGTGGAGATACGAATTTCGATATAGAGCTGAATGCAGTAAAGCTCGATAACGTTGCTAATTTAATTGGGCTGAAAACACCGTCGTTTGGTGGCGTAGTGAAGGTGCAGGGCTCCGCAACACGATACACAATAGAGTCATTGGTAAATGCCACAGACGAATCTTTAGGTCGTTTTGATTTTACGTTATTGGCTGAAGGTAATTCGCAGCAACTTGTTGCGAATGCGTTTTCAGTTGATGGGGACGAATTTAATTTTGAATCCGATCTCTTGCTGACCTTTGCTCAACCGAGCCGCTACGGTATTACCATTGAAACAGCGCGAGGCCGCGTTAATGGTAACGACTTTACTGCCAGAGTAGAGGCTGAAGCCAGCGGCTCAACGGCAACAATAAACACCTTAGTGATAAATCATGCTGATTCGGTGGTGGACGTATCAGGTAGCGTCGGTAATGTGCTGGACCTTAAGTGGGATATAAACCTTACTGATTTAGAAAAAATGGTAAGTGGCGCGAGTGGCGCGTTTAAATCAAGGGGCGCTCTGGTCGGTGATACTAATGCACCATTAGCTGATTTTACCTTTGAAGCCCAGAACGTAACTTTCGGTGGAGATACTATCGCTCAGGCAAGTGGGGCTGTGCTGGTTGATACAAGTCAAAATAACACACTTAAAGGTGACATAGTATTTAACGGCATTGCTCTGGCTAATAAGCCATTTATAACGACCCTTGGCATTAACTTAAGTGGTGAATTACCAAAGCATCAGCTCGAAGTTACTTCGTTATTTGATAACGGTAGCTCAGCAAGTTTGGAATGGAATGGCGCGTTTATCGATGACACCATTAACTTTGAATTGAGCAGTGACGCAATTCCTATAAGCGCGATTGAATCACTGATACAAGTGAATGAATTTTCCGTTTCAGGTGTTGCTATGCTCGATACTCGAGGGTCGTTCAATACAAGCACCTCAACATTATTACTAGACCTTGGGTTGAGTTCTAATGAAATAAAGTTAGAACCTGAAGCACGCTCTAATCAACCTTTATACCTAAGAGGTGTTAAGGTATTACTCGCGGCAACCGAGGCTGAGTCAAGATTGAATGCGTCGACTCGAATCGATAGCCTCACAGACCTCAGTTCTCGACAGCGAGATGATGCTGGTGAACAAGTAGCTAGCGTTGAAAGCGGCGAATTAACACTAGAGGGCCACCTTGCATCACCATTATTAGCGGATACGCTTGGATCGTCAGCTCTTAACTTAAAAGGCGTGCTTAATTACCCAGATGTGAGTAGCATCAATTCACTATTGCCAGACAACACTAGAGTTGCCGGTAAAATGGAATCGATTTTACAAGTAAGCGGTAGCCTTAAAACACCCGAGGTTACCGTTAAAACAAAACTTACGGGCGGCCGTTTTACGGCATCGGATATTGGCCTCGAGTTGGATAACGTGTCCGTTGATCTTTCCCCAAGTTCGCCTTCCGAAACGCAATTTTTAATAAGCGCTAATGCGGGGCAGGGGACTATTAGTGCTCGAGGTGAGGTTACAACTACGTCTCAATGGAACGTGTCTTCTACCGTTACCGCGAGTGATGCTTTGTTACTCAATAGTAAAGATATTAGCGCGCAAGTAGACGCTGATTTAAACCTTAATATTTCTGAGCAACTCATCGAGATAGAAGGTGACGTCGCTGTTGATAAGGCCAGCCTTCTGGTTGGCGTCGAACCTGGTGTAATTCTTGAGTCAGAAGATCTAGTTGTGCTTGGCGAGGAGGTCAGGAAAGACACTGCTCAATTGAGCCTCGATGTTGGTATCGATTTTGGTGACAATACATTGATCGATGCTAGCGGCCTCAATGGTCGCTTGTCTGGTGCACCTCGGCTTCGAACGGGGGCGAATAACTTGTTGGTAAGTAGTGGCGAAATACGTGTGTTGGATGGCAAATTTAATTTGTTCGGCGAAGAGCTAATAGTGAGCAAAGGTATCGCCTCCTACACTGGCGGCAGTATTGAAAACCCACTTTTAGATATAGAGGCGGTTAAGGAAAGTGGTGACAATACCGTTGGAGTGAAAATTTCTGGACTTGCTAGTGCTCCGGTAATCACTCTTTTTTCACAACCATATTTCACCGATCAAGATATTTTATCACTCATGTTTTTCAACAAAACATTGAATGACTTGAGTTCTAGCGATGCGTTTAGACTGGTTGAAATTGCAAACGCAATTAGAAAAGGGAACTCAGGAGGTTCGAGATTAAACGGCATTAACAGCGCTGTTGCCAGCTACCTCGGTGTTGATAAATTTGATGTGGATATTAATTCAGTTAACGGCGATGAGGCGGTCTCTGTTTCTTCAAAAGTTAACTCAAAAATTAATATAGGTTATGCTTACAACCTTGTAAGTGCGCTGCAATCCTTGTTTGTAAAGTATAAAATTAATGACAAGTGGTTTATCCAGAGCTCAGTCGATACCGAAACAGGAGCAGACCTTGTATTCAAAGGTGAGCGATAGAATGGAACATTCTTTTTTACTATCAATCTTTGTGTTTTTAGCGGCCTCGGTCTTAGTAGTGCCATTAATAAAACTCACAGGTTTAGGTTCAGTCATAGGGTATTTAATCGCCGGAATTTTAATTGGCCCTTCGGTGGCAGGTTTCATCACAGAGCCTGAAACAATATTGCATTTTAGTGAGTTTGGGGTTGTGATGATGTTGTTTTTAATTGGACTTGAACTTCAACCTAAAGAACTCTGGCATATGAGGAACCGCCTGTTAGGTCTCGGTGGTATTCAGGTTGCAGTAACAACGCTAATCATTTCACTAGTGCTTATGGGGTTCGGAACGAACACGGGAATCGCTCTGGTCGTGGGTATGGCTTTTTCATTATCCTCAACTGCCGTTGCGATACAGATTATGCAAGACCGTAAAATTCTTAAAATCGAGTCAGGCCAATCAGCCTTCTCGGTGTTACTTTTTCAGGATGTTATCGTAATAGCAATGATCGCGATGATTCCTCTTTTGGCTGAGGCTTTTTTGACGGAGTCGATGGTCGTAAAGCCTCAATTGTTAGGCGATGGTGGACATGGGCAAACTTTGCATTCACTGTCTGGCTGGTCTTTTGCGACAGCTACGTTTGCGGTTTTTTGTGGAATGATTTTGGCAGGCCGATTACTTCTCCAGCCCTTGTTTAAAATTGTAGCTCGCAGCAAAGTCAGAGAAACTTTCACAGCTATTGCCTTAGCATTAGTAATCGGCGCGGCATTGCTAATGCAATGGCTTGGCTTATCGGCTGCTTTGGGCGCATTCTTCGCTGGTGTGGTTTTGGCTGACTCTGATTATCGTCATCAACTTGAGCGAGATTTAGAGCCCTTTAAGGCAATGCTGTTGGGGTTGTTCTTTATATCGGTGGGAATGTCGTTAGACTTTAATATTATCGTTGACTCTCCATTTATTATCATAGGCAGTGCAGTTGGGTTGGTATTAACTAAAGGCTTGATACTACTGGGAGTTGGCCGAATGTTTGGTTTGACCTTATCGTCAAATTTCTTGTTTGCCTGTTTAATATGTCAAGCAGGTGAGTTCGGCTTTGTGCTATTTCAATTTGCAGGTACTGAAGGCTTAATGTCTACCGACTTAGTATCACAATGCAACGCCGTCATCGCGATCTCTATGGCAATGACACCGGTATTACTAATTTTGTATGACAAGATTGCGGGCGCTAGAGTCAACCGCCAAGTGAAGACTGGTGAGGCCCCCATCAACAGTGGCCACAAGGCACTCATATTGGGCTTTGGAAGAGTAGGTCAAGTAGCCTCTAGGCTGCTTCATACTCAAGATATTGAGACCACGATCATTGACCATGATGGCGATCATATAGAGTTTGTACGTCAATTTGGGAATAAAGTGTACTACGGTGATGCAGCCGATGTTGAATTGCTTAGAACCGCTGGCGCTGAGACCGCCGACGTAATACTAATTTGTATTGATGATTCGATTAAAGCCACGGAAACAGCAAAGAATATTAAACAAAATTTCCCTAACGCTAAGATATTAGCGCGGGCTGTTGATCGAACACACATGTTTGATTTGATGGCCTTAGATATCAACTTCATAGAGCGTGAAACGGTAAGAGGGTCGCTTGCGCTTGGCCGTAAAGCGCTTGAATTTCTTGGCTTGCCGCGAGAGCGAACTGAAGAGCTATCGGACCGTTTTCTTAAACATGATTTCAATTTAATTAGTGAAACTTGGGAAGATAGAGACAATCTCGGCGTTCTTATTGATAAAGCGAAATCAAGCCGAGAGCTGATTAAACAAACTTTAAAATCTGATTAATTACACAATGTGTGGCAGCAAAATTTATTTGCTGTAACAAGCCTTAGCTTGTTCTATAGAATCGGTTATACCGCGCTATACTCAAGATTTTCGATCATGTATTTAACGTATTTGGAACGTAAATTTAGCATTCTCAACCCAGTATTCTTAATAAGGTATTTAAACCATGAAAATTATTAACCTGTTTTTTACAACGGCTATCGCGTCATCTTTATTAAGCTTTACTTAT
>CAZFVP010000022.1:14433-20112 GCA_964522345.1 uncultured Gammaproteobacteria bacterium
AACATCACTAAAGCAGGTGAGTACGTTACAATTAGTAGTGCGGTTAATAAGGCGATGATAAACGGCCATACCTCTCTCACAAAAGCGCCTAAAGGTACTTTGGTAACTGAGCAAGTTGTGAACATCATTGAGCCGAACGGCGGTGTTACACCGCCAATCATAATGTTTACGATCATGATCATACCGAAGTGTATTGGGTCAACACCGAGCTGAACAGCAACGGGCACAAGAAGAGGGGCAATTATAATAAGAGCTGCACCGCCCTCAAGGAACATGCCAATGATTAATAGAAAAACATTGATCATACCCAGCATTACATATTTATTAGAAGTGAAGTCGAGTAGATAGGCGGTAAGTTCTTGAGGTATTCTCTCCCAATTTAAGTAATAGCCAAACACAGAGGCTGAAACAATAATAAGTACAACTGTTCCTGTGCCGTAAATTGTGTCTAAAAGAATGGGCTTAATATGTTCGATATTAAGTTCTCGGTAAACAAATAACCCTATTAGTATTGAGGCGAGTACCGCCATAGCACCCGCTTCAGTGGGCGTGAATAAACCAAATCGAAGTCCTAGAATAATTCCAAATGGCAGTGATAGCGCCCATATAGATTCTTTTAATTGAAGTCCAACTTCGCCAATATTAGCCCTCCTATTCCGTGAAGGTTTGTAGTTACGTTTTATAGACATAAGCGTTACGGTGAGCATTAAAGCGCTGGCCATAATCAACCCAGGCACGTAGCCTGCAAGGAATATTTTTGCTACAGATACCTGTGCAATAAGCGCATAGATAATCATAACGATGCCAGGAGGAATTACTGGTGAGATGGCAGACGAAGCAGCTGTAATCGCGGCCGAGAACTCTCTGCTGTATCCGCGTTTCTCCATCTGCGGAACAAGGATCTTACTCTGCATTGCTGCGTCGGCATTAGCCGAACCCGAGATGCCGCCCATAAACGTACTTAAGACCACGTTTACTTGCGCCATCCCTCCGACGAAATGACCCGTTAAAACCTCCGCCATTTTCATTAACCGGCTACTGATACCGGAGTAATTCATTACTGAGCCAGCCATGACAAAAAAAGGAATTGCAAGCAATGGGAAAGACGCGGCTGATGTAATAAATTTTTGTAAAACTAAATCTGGGGGCATTCCTGCGTCAAAGAAGGTAAAGTAGAAAATCGAAGCACCGAGCAATGCATACGCGATTGGAATGCCAGTAAAGTAGAGCAAGAACACTATTAAAATGGGCCAATAAACCATTAGAGTTGCTCCTTATTTAAAAAGTTACTGATGTCTCGAACTAAAAACCTAATTGTGTGGAGAGTAATAAGCCCAAAACCAACAATAAGTGCCGAATTAACGATGGCAGAACTAACCCCTAAAACAGCAGTAGGCTTAGCCCACGCTATCTTGGTAAAAACAACTGCCATGTAAAAAATGTAGCCATTAATAGCTAATAAAATTAGGCTTACAACAAAGCGAATAAACTTCTCTATATGCTCAGGTGTTCTGGTAATAAGTACGTCCACGCCCATATCCATCTTTTGTTTATATGTAGCACTAGCCCCAATAAATACACACCAAACAAAACAAATTGTTGCAACTTCTTCAGCCCAAAAAATAGAATAGTCAAATAGGTAGCGTAAAAATACGTTAACGATAACCAAACTAATCATAGTTACTAAAAAGCATGCGCAGAATATTTCCTCAAAATACCTCAAGAAGGTTTTTCCAGCGTCGCTCATTTTGTTGTCCTCGCTCGAATTTTCCTAAGCTCCTTTTGTATTTGATCGTACATTTCAACGGTGACACCCGGTAATTCTCCGTCGTACAACTTGAGAGTTCTTTGTTCAAATGCAGCTCTATCGATATGATTAAATTTTACTCCCTGAGCTTCTAAATCCTTTATTACCTGTGCATGTTTACCCTTGAGTGTTTTAATCATTTGTTCGGATTCATAGGTAAATTCATCTTCAATGATCTTTTGATATTTTTTAGGAATTTTCGCCCACACATCAGTAGATATATAGACACCGCAAGTGCCTAAAAAGTGATTTGTAAATGCGACGTTCTTTTTACCAGTCTCATAAACCTTGGTTCCTAAGTTTGTAAACTCAGAACCTTCAAGTCCGTCAACAACCCCTTGTTGCAAGGCGCTAAAGGTTTCGCCCCAAGGCAGGGGCGTCGCGGTAGAGCCCATAGCGTTTAGAGTCTTAATGAATAATTTGCTCCCGGGGGTTCTAAGTTTCACGCCCTTTAGGTCGTCAGGGGTTTCTATGACTTTATCAGTAATTAAATTGCGAAAGCCGAAAATATATTGTAGAGATAATACTTTTATACCTTTGTCTTCGGTTTTTTTAAGCCAACCTTTTACCAAAGGCGTTTTAATGAGTTCTGTATACTCATCGAAATCATTGTAAAGCATCGGGCCCACGAGGGCAGTGAACTCAGGAACATAGTCACCAATGTATGACGGGTCCTCTACCGAAATAAAATGTGCACCACGGACAACCATTTCTACTCCGTCTTTATAGGTCGCTATTTGGCCACCAGGGTAGGTCAGGACACGAACAGCGCCAGCGGTTTTCTTGTTAATTCTCTCGGCAACTAATTCAATAGATTGCGCTAATTCTTCATTAACGTTGAAAACATGACTTAGCCTTAAAGTGATCGTAAAGTTGCCGTCAGTTTCATCTTGTTGGCAGCCGCTGAACAATGTAATCGAGCAAGAGAGCGCGATCAATATTATGAATTTAGAATTTTTGAGCATACGTTACTGTAATGTGAAACAGGTTGTGAACACTAGCGAATTAGGAAATTAGTAATACCAATTGAGCGTTATTGCTGAAGTCAAGACTCTAGCACTTTCGATCGCGTGCTATCTTAACGAGCAATACTCTAAACCTGATCTTGGAACACTATCGCTCAAATTTATTATCTGTTATGCGAAAGCCTAAAATTGGCGACCTAAGTCCTTATAATACGTCGCCGCCAATTGAATTTAAAATGTAAAGAAAGTTTACATTGTGAATCAACTTACAACATAGCCCCGTGATATATTGTTCCAGTACAACAAATGACTAATATCACTTGAGTGCCATGGGGAGCTCTTTAGATGCAGAAAACACAAAGTACGATTCGCTACCGTATACGCAATAGAGATCGTTTATTGCGAGAGAATTTTTTCCCTTGGGGGCTGCTTGGTATTTTGTTAATTTTGCTCCCACTGCTTTACGCTTTATTTTGGTACGCAAAGCACGAAATTCAATCAACAGTCAGAACTGAAATAGAAGAAGAGCTTGCTTCGCAAAACCTTGAATGGGTTAAGGTTGATGTTGATGGCCAAGCGGTAATGCTTACCGGCGAAGGGTCAGAACAAGACGGTAATCGTGCTATTTCATTTGCTGAAAAAGTGAAGAACGAAGCTTGGTTTGGCCGTTTCTCAGTTCCATCGAAGGTCGACGGTAAATTTTCCGAGCCAGCTCACTCCGAGCCAACTAACATAGTTGCCGAATCTGCTATATCAACGATTAAAGAAGAACCACCAAAAGTTAAGCAGGTCTGGGGCAGTCTAATTAGTCAATTAGACTCTGGCGTTCTAACGTTAACTGGCACTGTTGGCTCTCAAGCCGAAAAAACGGCATTACTTGAAGCGGCAAATAGTAAAATTGACCCGCCTAGATTGGTAAAAGTCGTCGACAAATTGGAAGTAAGCGAGCATGATTTAATTCCAGCTTCAGAAGTATTGGCTAAGCGCGCTAGTGAGCTTATTGCTACATGTAGAAACGGTAAAGCGAGCTCTGAAGATGGTGTTTTTTCAATTCAATGTCAAACTAAACGCGAACAAGCCGGAAACTTAGAGTCGTTAGCAAGAACTCCCATAGATGGGGGTAGATTAGGCTCTATTCAAATCAGTGGTTCGGATGATTGCAATGAGGCGTTTGCACAAATTCTCGAAGGTAAGTCAATTAGGTTTTCGATTGGCAGTGCCAACCTTAAGCCTTCTTCGGCTCCTCTATTAGATCGAGTAGCTGATTTAGCAAAGTCTTGTCCTGGCTCGATTAGTGTTGAGGGTCATACAGATAAAAGCGGTAACTTCGATTCGAACATGGTGTTAAGTGAAGCTCGAGCGAAGTCAGTAGTCGAAGCGCTTGTTAGCCGCGACGTTAAACGTGAACGGCTCACTCCTAAGGGGTTTGGCCCAACAAAACCTCGATCAGAGGGTGATACACCGGTTGCGTACGCTTTAAATCGAAGAATAGAATTTCACGTTTCCCAATAAAGGAGAGCTCAAATGGGTTTCTTATGGTTATTATTTCAAATGTTGTTTTTGATGCTGATATCAGCAATTGGCGGTTATTTTTTACGCAAGTGGATAGAGCGCTCGTATTATAAAGATGTCACAGTTTCTTACTCAAAAGCGATCACCAAACAAGATATTGCAAAAAAGGAACTCGATAATTTGACCGCGCAATATTTATCATTGCAGGATAATGTCGATTCAAAATTGGACGGTGTATTGGGGCGTTTTTCCCCGATTGAAGATAAGTTAAATGGTACCGATATGAGTGTAGAGTTGGCTGATGTCAAGAAACAAGTCGGCGCTATTCAAACTCAACTCGCCTCTTTACCAAAAGCGAAAGACACCGATTTATCGCCAGTTTTAGGTGCGATATCGAATATTCAAATGCCCGAAGTGCAGGCGCCTAATTTTAAGCCCGTAATGGACGCAATATCATCGATACACATCCCTGAAACAAAGGAAACCGACTTGGCACCTGTTCTTCAGGCCATTGAAAATATTCGAGTTCCTGAGCAAAGTGAAACTGACTTAAGCCCAGTGCTTAATGCAATTAAGTCGCTACCCGTTCCGAAGCAAGAGACGCTTAATCTCACCCCGGTATTAACCGCGATAGAGAAGATAAGCTTGCCTAAGCCTGAAAAGACAGACTTGGCGCCCGTGCTCAATGCTATTCATAGCATTCGAATCCCGGAGAAGAAAGAATTAAATACTTTGCCATTAATGACTGCTATTCGAAATATAAAAATTCCGGAACAAAAGGAACCTGACTTTACGCCAGTGCTCAAAGCTATTCGTGATATTCGTATACCTGAATCTAAGCCAACAGATATTGGTCCAGCGTTGACGGCGATACGAAATATTAAAATTCCTGATAACAAGCCGACAGATATTAAGCCGGTAATGGATGCGATTAAACAAATTCGAATACCTGAACAAAAGCAGGTTGATTTATCTCCATTACTCGCAGAAATTGAGGTATTAAAAGCTGAATTAAAAAAACGGCCAGCTGTGAAAGAAACTGTTAAAGCAGCAGTTCAAAAGACTTCTTCTCAAGAAAACAAAGATGTCATTGCCAACCGATTAGGAAGCACTGGGAACCGGCTTCGTAAAGCAGCGTTTGGTGCGCCCGATGATCTAAAAGTTGTCAAAGGTGTAGGGCCAAAACTTGAGAAAATGCTTCATGGAATTGGCGTTTATTACTATTGGCAAGTCGCTGATTGGAGTAAAGCTGACGTCCAAGAAGCTGATGATTTATTAGATGCGTTTAAGGGGCGAATAGAGAGAGATAACTGGGTAACGCAGGCGAAGTCTCTAGCCAAATTGTCAACCGCAGCTAAAAGGCCTTAATAGTACTACTGTTTCTTTTAACACAAT
>CAZFVP010000023.1:0-13713 GCA_964522345.1 uncultured Gammaproteobacteria bacterium
TTTACCTTTCATGAAAAATTTGATTGGCCGAATCAGGCGGCTAGCTACGCCACGTCTTTGGGGGTTGAGTGGGAGACTGAGCAAGGTGATTTGCCTTTTGTCGTGCAAGTTGTCGAGCATTCTGGTGCCTATACTAAGCGCTTAAATAGATATCAGCGTCAGGTTGGGCTTTGGTTATTGGTATTTGGCGGAGCTTTGATTACTTTGCTGCTTGCTTTACTGGGTTGGGCTTTAAAGCCCCTTCATCGTGTAACAAAGCAGGTAGCGGAAATCGAAGACGGCAGTCGTCAACGATTTGACGAAGATTATCCTTTAGAAGTCAGTCGTTTAACAAAGAATCTTAATCAATTACTTAATTTTGATGAGCAACGTATAATACGCCAAAAGGAAGTTCTTGGTAATCTTGCTCACAGCTTAAAAACACCGATTGCTGTGCTGAGCGGTCTGCGTTATTCCAGCGAAACAAAAGATGAAGCCAATACCCAAATTGCGGCGATGCAAACCATCATTGACTATCAGCTTCAGAGTGCTTCTACAGTCGGTCGCCGACGTTTTGCCAAGCCGATTGAGATTGGAATGAAAACACAGCAAATTATTGATACCTTGCAAAAATTGCATGTCGATAAAAATATTAGATGTGAGTTAACAGTCAAGCCTAACACCTTTTTTTATGGAGATGAGGGGGATTGGATGGAACTTGCCGGAAACCTGCTTGATAATGCGTTTAAATGGACTAGCTCTAGGGTCAGAGTTATTGTTGAGAATATTCAGCTTGAAGATCAAGAATCTCGTCGCCAGGGCTTACGACTTGTTGTTGAAGATGATGGCGTTGGTATAGATGATGCGCTTAAAAAAACGATTGCTCAGCGCGGTGTTCGTTTGGACAGCCAAACACCTGGACACGGGTTAGGTTTGCATATCGTTAAAGGGATTGTCGAAGCGTACAATGGTAAGTTTTTGGTGGATGATGCTGATAAATCATCGAGCTTCAAAAGTGGCACACGTTTCAGCGTTTATCTTTATTAAAAAGACTGGCCTGAAGGCAGTTTGAGAAGTTTTAAGCGTTGAAGGAATGCACTTTTAGGGGTGTGAACCGTATTCAGAAAGATAGGGGTAGGGGCATGCTGAATACGGTTCACGCTAAAATAGAGGTTTGCGCGATAACCTCTAAGCTTAATCTGTCACATTGGCGACATTAAATCAATAGATAAATTACGAATGCATGTAACTTTGATTGTTGGGCGCTTTTAGGCTAGCAGAAAGGTATCTTTTTGCATGTAACAATCAGTCTTATGGCAAGCTAGGTAGAATTTAATCCTCGCACGCTATTAAACTAGCTGCTATAAACCGGGATGAGCCTTTTGCTACGCTAGTTTCACTAATCAATTAACGAGATTTTTATGCCTATTCCTTCCGTATTTCAAAACCTCAGGTTGCCTATTATCGCCGCGCCAATGTTCATTTTGTCCAGTAAAGAAATGGTTATTGAACAATGTAAGGCTGGTATTGTCGGTTCATTTCCAGCACTTAATGCTCGAGGTGAAGGTGAACTTGAGAAATGGTTAATAGAAATTACTGAAGGACTTGATCGATTTAATCAGTCTAACCCCGATTCCCCAGCGGCACCATTCGCCGTAAATCAAATCGTTTTTAAAACCAATGCAAGGCTGCATGACGATATGGAGTTATGTGTAAAATACAAAGTTCCTATCATCATCACGTCGTTAGGCGCGAACGAAGATGTTAATTCTGCCGCGCATTCATACGGTGGTGTGGTAATGCACGATGTTATTAACCAACGCTTTGCTAAGAAAGCGATTGAAAAAGGCGCCGACGGCTTGATCGCAGTTGCTGCTGGCGCAGGCGGTCACGCTGGCGCTTTATCTCCATTTGCGATTACCCAAGAAACTCGCGAATGGTTTGATGGTCCTTTAGCATTGTCTGGCTGTATTGCTACCGGCGGATCAGTATTAGCTGCGCAAGCTATGGGGGCTGATTTTGGTTATATTGGTTCGGCATTTATTGCTACCAAAGAAGCAAATGCCGCTCAGGAATATAAACGAATGGTGGTTGATTGTGAGGCCAAAGATATCGTTTATTCAGATTATTTTACTGGAGTGTCGGGGAATTATTTAGGCCCAAGTATCGCTGCAGCGGGGCTAGATCCCAGCGATTTGCCTAAGGGAGATATTGCCGCAATGCAAAAGCTGACCAACCAAGATTCTGATGCAAAAGCTTGGAAAGATATTTGGGGCTGTGGCCAAGGTATTGGTGCAATCGACGAAATACAGTCGGTATCTGAGCGCGTAACGCAATTAAAATCAGAATATGATGCGGCAAAACAAAGAATTAACGGTTAGTCGATATCTGTGGCTATTAATATAGGCACTAATTTATTAGTATCTGATGCTTAAAACTAAGTGTCTCATATAGTATTAATAATAAAACCCCCAATCAAAGGAGCTAGGAATGAAGTTAGTTACCGCCATTATTCGTCCATTTAAATTAGATGATGTCAAAGACGCGCTTTCGGCAATAGGAGTGATGGGCATGACCGTATCTGAAGTTAAGGGTTTTGGTCGCCAAAAAGGCCATACAGAAGTTTATCGTGGCGCAGAGTACGCGATTGATTTTATTCCAAAAACCAAAGTCGAAGTCGCAGTAGCCGATGATGTTTTAGACAAAGTGATCGACGCGATTGTCGAATCAGCGAAAGGTAATAAGGTCGGTGATGGTAAAATTTTCGTTACCGCACTCGATAATGTAGTTCGTATACGCACCGGCGAAACTGGCGCGGAAGCGATCTAAGTGTCAATTCTAAAAATAATAATAACGAGTCATCAAGGTAGGAAAATTAGAATGAAATTTCGCAATCTGTTAGTTTTTGCCCTAGCGAGTTTAGCATTGCCATCGGCTGCGTTAGCTCAAGAATTAGATACTGGAGACACGGCTTGGATGCTTACGTCTTCGGCATTGGTTCTGTTTATGCTTTTACCAGGCTTATCCTTATTTTACGCAGGTCTGGTGCGTGCAAAAAATGTATTGTCGGTGTTGATGCAATGCTTCTCAATCGCATGTGCTATGTCGCTTGTCTGGTTTGCTGTTGGTTATAGCCTGGCGTTTAGCGGTGATGGAGCTTGGATTGGTAATTTTGATAAAGCTTTTTTATCGGGTGTTACTTTTGATTCTATGAGCGGTACTATCCCCGAATCTGTGTTTGTTGTGTTTCAAATGACGTTCATCATGATTACGCCCGCGCTTTTTGTTGGTGGTTTTGCTGAGCGTATGAACTTTGCTGCGATGCTTATTTTTTCCGTGCTTTGGGGTTTAGTCGTATATGTTCCGGTCACCCATTGGGTTTGGGGTGGTGGATGGTTGGCTCAAAAAGGCTTGCTTGATTTCGCAGGTGGTACCGTCGTTCACGTAACCGCGGGAGTTAGTGCCTTAGTAGCCGCACTCGTCATTGGGAATCGTAAAGGTTTTCCTGAGAAACCCATGACACCGCATAGCTTAACGCTGACGGTAGCAGGTGCAGGAATGCTCTGGTTCGGCTGGTTTGGTTTTAATGGAGGTTCAGCGGTTGGCGCTAATGGGGGTGCTGGTATGGCAATGTTAGTTACACACCTGAGTGCGGCAGCAGGTTCTCTCGCCTGGATGACGATCGAATGGGTTCGGTTTAGAAAACCAAGTGTGCTCGGTATTGTTACCGGTATGGTGGCAGGTTTAGGCACAATTACTCCCGCATCTGGCTTTGTTGGGCCGATTGGCGGCGTGGTAATTGGTTTGTGTGGGGGTACTGTGTGTTATTTCGCAACCCAGCTAATTAAAAATAGCCTCAAAATTGATGACTCATTAGACGTATTTCCAGTGCATGGAGTTGGTGGTGCATTAGGGACTATTCTCGCCGCGGTGTTTGTATCGGCCACGTTCGGTGGTGCAGGTTACGCTGATGGCATGGCACTGGGTAGTCAAATGGGTGTTCAGATATTGGGCGTTGTAGTGATTGGCCTTTATGCTGCGGTTATGTCGTATATATTACTTAAACTTATCGGCTTGATGACCCCTCTACGCGCGGGTGAAGAAACTGAAGTACAAGGCTTAGACGTAGCCCAACATGGTGAAACGGGCTACAATATGTAGTTCTGTAGTCGATTTTTTACTTTATATTTTTACTAAAGAGAAGAGGCTGGGTTACCAGCCTCTTTTTTTGTCCAGCAAACAGATAAATAGTTTATGCAACATCGTACTTTAACGAAAATGAAATTAGCCAGTTATCTCGCTATTGTTTTTCTGATGTTTCCTAAGTATGTCTTAGCAGGTGATTACCAAGATGGTTTACAAGCGTATATCGACGGTGATTTTGTGTTAGCTCAACAGTGTTGGTTAAAAGCGGCGAATGCTAAAGATGCGAAGTCTATGTTCAATTTAGGTTTATTGCATGAACAAAATAAACTCGAAAATTCAAGCCTCGATAAAGCACTGAACTGGTATCGCTTGGCAGCGGATAATGGCTATGCCGCGGCAGGATATCATCAGGCACAAAGAATGCTCGAACGAGGAGGCTCTGATGATGATGCGATTACCCTTATTCGTGACTCTGCTAATTCAGGGTATTTGCCGGCGAGACGCTATTTAGGTTTAGCGAGCGAGCTGTCTGTGCAACAACATGAGACCGAGTTAGTTTCTCCCGAACCGTCTAAAAATTCTCGACCAATCGCAGCCACAACAACGAACCCAGGCGTGATAGCTAAAAGTCAATCAGTGAGCTGGATTAACCGACAGCGGAGTGAAAATTGGACTATCCAATTACTCGCGTTTAAAAGCGAAGAGCAGGTCTTGCGATTCATCAGCGAACACAGTTTGGAAGATAAGGTTGCGTATTTCTCAGAAATGAAGCAAGGAGATGTGTTCTACAAAGTGGTTTATGGCTCATACGACAGTAAAGACAAAGCAACTTTTGTCAGGCAAAACCTTTCACGCGCCTTACAAGAGCATGGGCCTTGGCTAAGAACATGGTCTAGCATTCAAGAAATTACCAAACCTTAGGTTTTTCAGTAGCTTAAATAACTTATGTGACTATTAATTGAGTAATCGCTTAGAGTTGGCTTTTGATAAAGTGGACATATAAAAAACGTAAGTCGTTATTGATCTCTAATTATGAGTCGTTGGGGTTATTATTTGGGTAGATATACGATTGAGCTTTGGTTTACTACTCAGTCTAAAATGAATCGTCGAGACCTCTAGTTCCGCGTCTGATTTTCGGGTATCTTTCGGGGCTGGTAAAAGGCTTATAAAATCATCATGGAACTAAACCCTCTATTCGAAAAAGGTAAAGATCTCGATCAGCGCGGCGCGTTGCTCAGGGGGTATCTTTGACTACGACAGTAAATCCGAACGTTTAGAAGAAGTTTTGCGTCAAATGGAAGACCCATCCATTTGGGAAGATCAAGCGTTTGCGCAAAAACTTGGCCGAGAAAAATCAGAACTAGAAAAGATTGTGCAAATCTTGGGTAAGGTTAGTACCGGCGTTGCTGATTGCATGGAAATGCTCGAACTAGCATCTGAAGAACAAGATCAAGACTTAGTAGACCAGATTAGTGTTGATTTAGATTCGATTGAGAGTGAGTTAGCGGTTTTAGAATTCCAACGTATGTTCTCCGGTCCGATGGACTCAAGCAATGCGTTTATCGATATTCAGTCTGGTTCTGGTGGTACAGAAGCACAAGACTGGGCTAACATGATTCTCCGAATGTATTTACGCTGGGCGGATTCTCAAGACTTTAAAGCCGAGATTATTGAGTTGTCGGAAGGAGAGGTTGCAGGAATTAAAAGTGCGACGGTGAAAATTACTGGCGACTACGCGTTTGGATTTTTACGCACTGAAACTGGCGTGCATCGCTTGGTTCGTAAATCCCCATTTGACTCTGGCAGTCGCCGACATACATCATTTGCCTCGCTATTTGCTTATCCTGAAATTGACGACCGAGTCGATGTTGAAATTAACCCTGCTGATTTAAGAGTTGATACCTATCGGGCGAGTGGCTCAGGCGGGCAGCATGTTAATAAGACCGATTCCGCGGTACGATTAACCCACGAGCCTACCGGCATTGTCGTACAATGTCAGAGTGATCGATCGCAGCACCGTAATAAAGATTCTGCTATGTCGATGCTAAAGGCACGCTTGTATGAGCACGAGATGCAAAAACGTCGGTCCGACCAGCAAGCCGTTGAAGATGAGAAGTCCGACATTGGTTGGGGCTCTCAAATTCGGTCTTATGTTTTAGACCAATCTAGAATTAAAGACCTACGCACCAGTGTTGAAACTGGTAATACGCAAGCCGTTTTGGATGGCGATTTAAATCAATTTATCGAAGCTAGCCTTAAGCAAGGCCTGTAAGACTAAATTCTAAACCGTTTTACTTTAAAGAAAAAAATACCGTGAGCGATAAAAATAATACTGATCAACCGCAAGTTGATGAAAACGAACTAATCCGTCAGCGTAGAGAGAAGCTTGATGCGTGGCGAGAGTCGACCCAAGCTTACCCGAATACGTTTAAGCCCGAAAACTTGGCAGGTGATTTGATAAGTAAGTACGGTGATATCGAGAAATTAGAACTCGAAGAGTTAAATGTGCAAGTTTCTGTAGCTGGTCGCATGATGAGTCAACGTATTATGGGGAAAGCGAGTTTTGCCCATTTGCAAGACCGTAGCGAACGCGTTCAAGTGTATGTGTCCCGTGATTCTTTGCCAGAAGGTTTCTATAACGAAGAATTCAAAAAATGGGATATTGGCGATATCGTTGCGGCTAAAGGAGTTTTATTTAAAACAAACAAGGGTGAACTTAGTGTTAAAGTTAATCACATTGAATTACTGGTTAAATCGCTACGCCCTTTGCCTGATAAATTCAATGGACTGAAAGATAAAGAGACTTCATATCGTCAGCGATACGTTGATTTAATTATCAATGAGCATAGCCGAAAGGTTTTTACTACAAGATCTAAAATAGTAAATTTTATTCGTAATTTCTTGATTGAAAAAGAATTTTTGGAGGTTGAGACTCCAATGATGCAAGCCATTCCTGGAGGTGCGGTAGCGCGGCCGTTTGTTACGCATCACAACGCCTTAGACATGCAGTTGTTTTTGCGTATTGCGCCCGAATTGTATTTAAAGCGTTTGGTAGTTGGTGGTTTTGAACGTGTTTTTGAAATAAATCGTAATTTTCGAAACGAGGGTTTAAGTACTCGGCATAACCCTGAATTCACCATGCTCGAGTTCTATCAAGCATATGCTGATTATAATGACTTGATGGATATCACAGAGGAGATGTTCAAAGGTATAGCGCAAAGTGTTACCGATGATGGTGTGGTTCATTATCAACAACAAAATATCGATTTCAATAAGCCCTTCAAACGAATGACTGTGGCAGAATCTATTTTACACTTTAATCCAAATTTGACTGAAAACGACCTCCAAGATCGGGCTAAATTGGTCGACTATGCCAAGGAGCTTAAAGTGTTGATAAAAGATAGCTATGGCTTGGGTAAAGTTCAAATAGAAATTTTTGAGAAGACAGTGGAAGAGCGTTTGGCTGAGCCTACCTTCATCACTGCCTATCCGGTAGAAGTATCTCCATTGTCGCGCCGAAACGACGACGATGACTTTGTTACTGATCGTTTTGAATTGTTTATAGCGGGTCGAGAAATTGCGAATGGCTTTTCTGAGTTAAACGACCCTGAAGATCAAGCAAATAGATTTCAAGCTCAGGTTGCTGAGAAAGACGCCGGAGACGATGAAGCGATGCACTATGATGCAGATTATGTGCGAGCACTCGAGTATGGGATGCCTCCAACCGCGGGTGAGGGTATTGGTATTGATCGAATGGTGATGCTATTTACCGACAGTCCGTCAATTCGCGATGTATTGCTATTTCCTCATATGCGACCTGAGGTAGAGTCAAGTTAATTATAACGATCGCATTAACATAAAAGCATACGTATAGAATGGCAAAAACTAATTTACCAATGATGATTGGCTCGCGATATTCGCGGGCTAAGCGTCGGAACGGATTTATCTCGTTTATCTCAGCAATCTCTATGTCAGGAATTGCAATTGGGGTCTGGGTGTTGATCTCAGTGATTTCGATTATGAACGGGTTTGGCAATGAGTTAAGAGGTCGAATCCTAGATGTAGCGCCGCATGTTTCGATTACCGGGCAAGGTAATCGTTTAGATGATTGGCAAGCACTTAGCGCAACGGTTGACGCGAATCCAGAAGTTGCCGGTTACGCGCCTTATATATACAGTCAGGGCCTTCTTACATTTAACGGTGCTGTTACTGGCTCATTGGTCAAGGGAGTTTTGCCAGAGGAAGAGTCCAAAGTTTCTGACATCGCCGATAATATGGATGTCGGTAGTTTCCAATTATTGAAAAAGGGTAAATACAACGTTGTTCTTGGGCGTGGTTTAGCAACCCAAGTAGGTGCGACCGTGGGCGATAAAGTTACGTTTATCTCTCCGCAAGGGCAGTCTACTCCAGCTGGGCTTATGCCACGTTTAAGGCGTTTTAATGTGGTAGGTATATTTGGTGGAATCGGTCCGGATGAATTCGATAGTGCATTGGCATATATTCACATGTCGGATGCTGCGAAACTATATAAAACCAAAGGCAAGGTAAGTGGTTTACGACTTAAACTCAAAGACCCATTTGAAGCACGTTTGGTGTCGGCTCAACTTGCCGATAAATTACAATATCGATTTTACGTAGATAATTGGACCACTCAACATAAGAGCTTTTTTCGCGCCTTAGAAGTTGAGCGGCGTATGGTGTTTATTGTTTTATTTATGATTGTTCTCATTGCCGCGTTTAATATTGTTTCAACCTTGGTAATGGTCGTTATCGACAAACGTGCTGACATCGCTATTTTAAGAACCTTGGGGTTGTCGCCAGCCAAAGTTATGGGAATATTTTTTGTCCAAGGTGTTACGTCTGGGGTTATCGGAACGATTATTGGAACGATCGCGGGAGTGCTTACGGCCTTAAATTTAGCCAATATTATCGGTTTTATTGAACGTCAAGTTGGCTTTGAACTGCTACCAGCAAGTGTCTATATTGTCACTGATTTTCCCGCTGAGTTACGCTGGGATGACGTGTGGGTTATTGTAGTTACCTCTCTTGCCTTTAGTATGTTAGCCACTCTTTACCCAGCATGGAGTGCATCCAAAACTCAACCTGCTGAAGCACTTCGTTACGAATAGGCCTACTTATGAGTCAATCAGGAATTTTACATTGTCAACAACTAGGCATGACCTACACCGAAGGGCCAAATGATGTCGATGTGTTATCGAACATAAACTTACACATCGAAGAAGGCGAACGTATAGCAATTGTTGGTGCGTCGGGGTCTGGTAAAAGCACCTTGTTGCATTTACTTGGTGGTTTGGATTTACCAAGCACCGGGTCGGTATGGATAGACGGTCAAGAGCTATCTCGTATGTCTGACAAAAAACGTGGGTTAGTTCGTAATCAGTACTTAGGATTTGTTTATCAATTTCATCACTTGCTTCCGGAGTTCACTGCGATAGAAAACGTTGCGATGCCACTGCTTATTCGTGGCGAGGATAATGCCGTGGCAAAGAAAAAAGCATCTGAGTTACTCGAAGAAATTGGTTTGGGGCATCGCGTGGAGCATCGCCCGATAGAGTTGTCGGGTGGAGAGCGCCAAAGGGCTGCGATTGCGCGCGCTTTAGTGACGGAACCAAATGTTGTTTTAGCTGATGAGCCAACGGGTAACTTGGATGAAAGCACGGCGCAAAGTGTGTTTGAGATGATGATGTCATTAAATGAACAAATCGGCACCGCTTTGGTTATGGTGACCCATGATACGGGCTTAGCAAGTAAGATGGATAAGCGATATCATTTAGAGTCGGGGGCGCTTACTCAAAGTTAGGTTTCGTTTAAGCTAAGCTTCATTGTTTTTATTGGCTAATGTCACCACACAAACTTAGTCTTGCTGAATCTTACGTTGACGCCGTATTTTTTGACGTTGTTTCCATCGCTGTCTGACCTGAGAACGCCACGCAAAGCTAATTATAAAATGGACTGAAACACTTAATATTAACCCCACGATTAAGCACCCCAACCATAAAGCAACGTAGTGCCACCCGAGTTGAAAAATAGTTATTTGGTCTATTGCTACGGGTTCAATTTGAAGAATACGTGCACCAAGTAAATAGCAGGGCGTATACAGTGGAATCCAAGTAACTGGGTTTGATATCCATATGCCAGCAACAGCAAACGGTAGGTTACCGCGCATCAATACGGCTAAAAAAATTGCGGGTACTATCTCAAAAGGCATTGGTAAAAATGCGCAAAACAGTCCAATTGCAATGCCTTTGGCGGTACTTTGACGATTAAATGTCCAAAGCTCTTGCTGCTTAAGGCCGTCACCGAAAATATGCAAATAGCGATATTGCTGTATCTCTTTTACTGTTGGCAGATGTTTACGTAGGTTCTTAAAGAGCTTCAATTGAGCAAACTGTAAAAATGGTCTATTTACGAGTGCTTTATTATAGGCCCTTCATGCAATGAGTGTTATGCTACTTTGGCTATTTGAGGATTAAATTTGGTTAACAGGACGTCAGCCGAACGATATAGATCAAGTTAGCAAATCATTTTACTAATCGTTGACAATCATAAGGAGATGTTTTGTTGCGTTTAAAATTATTATTGATGTTTGAAGCGTATAGGCTTAATTGCCATAAGTCGGTCTTTAGTTCAGCCACTACGTCTTTAGCCATGTTTTTGATAGGTGCCTGTTTTATTCTAGGCTTGAGTCACCTGCCGGAAGCTATATGGCTACTGTGTGCTAGCATTTTAAGTTTATTTGTTGGACGACGTTTTGTCAGTTTTCGGCTGATAGGTTTTGCCTTGCTAGGCTTAACTTGGACTTGTTATAGCGCTCAATTATTTTCTACTAATCAGTTTCCAGCTAATTATGAGGGAAAAGATTTTGTCGCTTCAGGGGCTATCTCAGGCTTGCCTGTATCGACCTCAGGCAATATACGGTTTCGATTTAAAATACAGGCCGTACAGAACGATGACTTGGTGGTGCTGTTAGGTAAGACTGTGCAGCTTAGTTGCTACCGCTGTCCACTGTCTATTCAGGCTGGTCAGCGTTGGAATCTTACGCTACGAATGAAAAGGCCACACGGCTATGCTAGTTGGGGGGCTTATGATTACGAGAAATACCTATATCGACATCGGATAATAGCGAAGGGTTACATTCGATTAAAAGGCGAAAACCACTTTATTAGTGACTCTTCAGTATCAATTCACCGCTCACGTCAGTTGTTACTCGATGAACTTCAGCGTGTCGTAGGTAGTGGCGCAGGCGCCAGTATTATTACGGCTTTGGTGATCGGTGTAAAAAGTGGTTTTACGACTGAACAACAAGCGGTGTTGCAAAGTACCGGGGTCAGTCACTTGATGGCAATATCTGGGCTTCATGTGGGTTTAGCGTTTACAGGTATTGCTTTGTTGTTAAGTGCCTTGATGTGGCCAGTAGCGAGGGTTTTCGAATACTGGCCGAGACAGAGGCTAGTATTAGTACCAGCGTTAGCAGGCTCCGTATGTTATGCCGCTTTAGCTGGCTTTTCAGTATCGACACAACGCGCGATAGTAATGCTTAGTGTTTATGTGCTGTGTAAATTTTTAGCCCGCGATGTCAATTTGCTGAAAGTATTGTTGGTGGCTATGGTGGTGCTGTTACTGATTGACCCGTTCTCTATTTTGGATGTGGGATTTTGGTTGTCTTGCGGGGCAGTGGCGATTATTTCCATTGCATCGATAAACAAAGAAAGGCTCTCATTGATTCAGCTGCAACCAAAGCTGTGGATAGGGATGTTACCTCTTAGCGTACTATTTTTTGGGCAAGTATCAGTGGTCTCGCCGTTGGTGAACTTAATAGCTGTACCGATATTTTGCATAGTATTGATTCCCGTGACATTGGTAACTGCACTGATATTTAGCTTAGGGCTGGATACAATCGGTACTTGGGGCTTGCAGCAACTATGTGCCGCGTTTGATGTGTGTTTTCGAGTGTTGGAATGGGCAAGCCAGTTAGAGTTCGCAAGAGTCTATGCAACCCCTTTATCTTGGTGGCAATGGTTGTTGTTTGCTTTGCTCGTGGTTTTTTACTTGATGTCGGTGCGCGGGAAAGGAGTCTTATGCTTATTGTTGGTTGCGTCAATGTTTGTTAACACTGCGGCCACCTTAACCAATGACGAACTGCATGTGACCTTATTGGATGTGGGTCAAGGTCTGGCGATGGTAATCGAAACACCGAATAGCGTTACTGTCTACGATACTGGGCCAAAATATAGCAGTGGTTTTACCACTGCTGACGCTGTTTTATTGCCATTTTTACGGCAAAGAGGTATTCGTCGAATTGATACTCTTGTGGTTAGCCATGCAGATAACGATCACATTGGAGGTTTAGAGGCAGTTTCAAATGCTTTTGAGCTAGGCAATATAATCACTAGTCGCTTGGACAAAGTAGAAGGTGCTTCGGAGTGTATTGCGGGTCAATCATGGCGGCATGATCAAACTACCTTTTCAGTAATTAGTCCTGACGTAAATACGCCGCAAGGTAGTAATAATCGATCATGTGTCATTGTGTTGGAACATTATGGTACAAAAATCTTACTCAGCGGGGACATCGAAAAATCAGTAGAACGATATTTGGTGAAAAATTCGCCGCAATTACTTAGTGCGGATATTTTATTGGTTCCTCATCAAGGTAGTAAAACATCTTCCACCGGCGCTTTTTTAGACACGGTATCTCCTAAGCTTGCGATGTTGGCAGCGGGTTATAGAAATCATTACGGGCATCCACATTTGAGTGTGGTACGACGTTATCAGGAACGTGATGTAGAATTGTTGTCAACAATAGAAAGTGGCTCTGTATTGCTTAAAATTAATTCACGCGGTTGGCGTAAAGTACTTTATCGCCAACGATATGTGCGGTTTTGGCGTAATCAAAAATTACCCAATAGGGCGCATAGTTTGGTAGAATTTCATCAACAAAATAAAAACGTTCAATAGGGCCTGTACTTTAGGCCGTATTGAGAAGTTATTAAAACGGTTTAAACGACTTGTCCTGTAGGGCAAACACACAACTCTTAAATGAGTTAAAAGGTACTCAATGTTTGAATTATTCCGAGCGGGTGGCCCGCTCATGTGGATTATCCTCCTCTGTTCGTTGGTTGCTCTAACCATCATTTTTGAACGCATCTTAACGCTAAGAACAAAACAGGTTGCCCCAGCTAGCCTGAAACAGCAGATATTGGAGCTTGCCAAGTCAAGTAAAATCACACCTGAAAAAATCGATGTTGTTCGTGACCATTCCCCGCTGGGTACGGTTTTTGCTGCTGGACTAGACAACCTTGAGTACGGGCCGGACGCGATGCGTGAAGCATTAGAAGAGTCTGGTAAGCAGGTCGTACATAAACTAGGGAGATACTTAAATACTTTAGGTACCATCGCATCCATTACTCCGTTGATTGGGCTGCTTGGTACCGTTATTGGAATGATTAAGGTGTTTACTGCGATTACCGCAAGCGGTGTTGGTGACCCGACTGTGTTATCGGGCGGCATATCTGAAGCATTAATTACGACAGCGGCAGGTCTTACAGTTGGTATTCCATGTTTGATGTT
>CAZFVP010000023.1:13813-19773 GCA_964522345.1 uncultured Gammaproteobacteria bacterium
GCTAAGGCTCTTATTAATTCAAATCGCGATACTCTAAAGCGAGCCCTAGCTGAATTTCAATCTCAACAACAGTTATTGTTGATTATTCGCGCTGACCGAAAAGCACCACATGAAGCTGTCATTCGAGTGATGGATGTTGCTCAAGAGCTTGGTTTAACCAATGTTACTTTTGCCACCAAACAGTTTGCTGAGTAAAAACCTGTTTTCTTCGGCATAATTAGCTAATAGAAACGGTCGAGCAAAACCACTCATGTCAGAAAAAATAGAAGCCTCGGTCGTCGAGCGGCACAAAAGCGCTGAAACAAGGAAGGATCAGGTTCCGGTGCGCGAAAACCTTTTACGCCTGCTGTCGTATCTGCTTCGGCATCGTACTTTACTTATCATTGCTATCGCTTTTTTAATGCTTACCGGCGGAATTGAAGCCTATTTTGTTAAGGCAATTGATACCATTTTAAAGAGTGGTTTTCTGAATGGAGATGCATGGTACGTCCGCTGGTCTGGAATGCTTTTGGTGGGAGTGTTGGCGGCGCGTGCGGTATCAGGCTATATTGGCAATTACACAATGTCGAAAACAGGTCGACTGGTGATCTTTGAGTTAAGGCAGGATATTTTCGGTAATATGATTTCTTTACCGTCGCCTTATTTTCATGAGAATTCGTCGGCACAAACAATTTCTAAACTCATCTATGATGTTGAAGCGACCTCGGCTGCGATCACCGACACTCTCGCGATTATGTTTCGAGAGTCGTTTAAGGCGATAGGCCTAATTGCATTCTTATTCTGGTCCGAATGGCGTTTAACATTAATCTTCATACTCGTAATCCCATTGGTGGTATTGGTAGCTGCTTATACTAACAAACGCTTTCGAAAAACCAGTAAGCAGATTCAAGGTTCAATGGGGGGCATTGGTGATACGGTTAAAGAAGCTGTTGTCGGCCATAAAGTTATCAAGGTGTATAACGGCCAGGACCAAGAAATTGAAAACTTCACCAGGGCCAATAATTTTAATCTAAAACAGAATCTTAAACGTGCGAAGGTTTCTGCAGCCTTGGTGCCGTTAGTAATGATCTTAGTCGCCCCGGCTATTGCGTTAATCTTGTATATTTTTTTGAATTACCTTCGCACTGGGCCGGAGTCTGTTGTTCAGTTCTCGATGTATATTACCGCATGCCTCGCCTTAATGAGCCCTCTAAAACGCCTAGCTAAGGTAAATGAAAAAATTCAGATTGGTGTAACGGCTGCACATAGCGTGTTTCAAGTAATCGATGAGCAATCCGAAGTAGACGATGGAGACGTACGTATTGACAGTGTCAAAGGCAGTATTAAGTTTGATAAGGTCGAATTTAAGTATCGCGACGATGATGACGTACCGGTTTTGTCGGACATAAGTTTTGAGATTAAGCCCGGCGAACGTGTTGCGATGGTGGGTGCCTCAGGCAGCGGTAAATCAACCATAACGTCGCTTATTCTGCGCTTTTATAAACCTCAGCAGGGTACGATTTCGATTGATGATATTAATGTTAATGACCTTTGTTTGAAGGGGTTGAGATCACAATTCTCCTTGGTGAGTCAGGAAACCACTTTGTTTGATGATACGATTGGTCGCAATATTATGTATGGCATGCTTGATCAATACGATGAAACGCGTTTACAGGCCGCGATAAAGGCGGCACACGTCGATGAATTTTTAGACGAAATGCCACTAGGTTTAGACACCATGGTTGGTGAGGCTGGTTTACGCTTGTCAGGTGGGCAACGTCAACGCGTAGCCATTGCTCGGGCTATTTATAAAAATGCGCCCATTCTTATTCTGGACGAAGCAACATCGGCGCTCGACAATAAGTCTGAGCGGTTTGTTCAAGATGCCTTAGAAACCTTAATGAAAGGACGAACCTCAATGGTGATCGCTCATCGCTTATCGACTATTGAAAATGCTGATAAAATTTTAGTGTTAGAACGTGGAGAAATCGTTGAACAAGGTTCACATAAGAAGCTATTGAAGAAGGGCGGTGTATATGCTGATTTACATCGCGCGCAGTCAAACTCTGCGAAAAAAGGTTTCTTTTTCTGGAAAAACTAACTGCCTAGCGTGACGATTCATTATTGTCGATATTAGTGTTATGGATATTAAGAAATCATTGCTCAAAAGCTGGACCAAGCCAAATGCCTTAACCAGCCTTTTGCGACCATTGTCTATGGTTTATCGAGGTGCTTTTGCGTTACGTAAAACCGCCTTTGATCACGGCCTATTAGACAGCTATCAAGCTCCAGTGCCAGTCATTGTTGTTGGTAATCTGACCGTTGGTGGGACCGGCAAAACACCTTTAGTTGTATATTTAGTCGAACAGTTGCGCTTGCAAGGCTTTTCCCCTGGTGTAATCAGCCGTGGCTATAGTGGCGAGGCCGAAACATATCCGTTAGCGATCGAGGTTGATACGCCAGTACAGCAGTCTGGTGATGAGCCTGCACTAATTGTTCGGCGAACAAAGGCGCCAATGGTCGTTGGGCCAGACCGCCGAGCGTCTATAGAATTGCTTCTTCGAGATTATAATGTCGATCTAATCATTAGCGATGACGGGCTACAACATTTTGCGTTAGAGCGCGATATCGAAATATGTTTGATCGATGATACCTCAGAGCAGGAAAATCAAAATTTGCTACCTGCGGGCCCCTATAGGGAGCCGATGACTCGTCTACTGAAAGTGGATTATATTGTGCGTCATGGCGGCGATGTTGGAAACGCGGATAATCAGTTCTCGATGCGATTAATACCTGGAAAACCTCAAGCGGTGAACACAGATAACACATCAGCGTTTCCACAAGACGCGCACTTTCAAGCACTTGCAGGAATTGGTAACCCGCAGCGCTTTTTTGATACATGCTCAGAACTTGGTTTTAGCATTACACCTCATCGCTTCGCTGATCATCATCACTTCACCGAAAGTGATATAAATTTTGCAGGCCAACCGGTATTAATGACTGAGAAAGACGCGGTAAAATGCGGTGAACTTGCAAACGAAAATCACTGGTATTTACCAGTTAATGCAGAGCTTAGTGATGGTTTTTCGGTCACTATAGCTGCTGCCATTAGAGAAAAATTTAACAATAGAGACAAAAATGGATAATAAATTATTGGAGATGTTGGTATGCCCAGTGACGAAAGGCCCGCTAACATTCGATCGTCAGGCAAATGAATTAATTTCAAATGCGGCTAAATTGGCATACCCAATTCGAGATGGGATTCCCGTTTTATTGGAAGAAGAGGCTAGGGAGTTAGAGTCGCAATAATGTTGTTTACGGTAGTAATACCTGCACGCTATGCTTCAACTCGCTTACCCGGTAAGATTCTTGCCGATATCGCTGGTGCACCAATGATTGCACATGTCGTTGATCGAGCTAGAGAGTCGTCTGCGACAAGAGTTATCGTCGCAACCGACGATCAACGCATAGCGGATGCTGTAAAGTCGCTTAACTGTGAAGTATGTATGACTCGGGCAGATCATGAATCTGGAAGTGATCGTTTAGCCGAAGTAGTTGAGAAACTTGGCTTTGCAGATGATCAAATCATTGTTAATGTTCAGGGCGATGAACCGCTGATTCCAGGAAGGTTAATTGATCAAGTTGCGGCGGCGCTAGAGGCCAGTTCTGAGGCCGCCATGTCAACGGCAGCGAAGGCAATCGACAATGACGCCGATCTTGCTAATCCAAATGTTGTTAAAGTTGTATTTACACTGGCTGGCAAAGCATTATATTTCTCTCGTGCTCCGATTCCTTATGCGCGCGATGAACGCCACACTAACGCTTGGCATCACATTGGTATCTATGCTTACCGTGCATCATTCTTGAAACGTTATGATCAACTAGAACATAGCTCTCTTGAACAAACGGAATCTCTTGAGCAGCTTAGAGTGCTCGATAATGGTGATTCAATAATGGTTGAAACGGTTGATTACGATACTGGAATTGGTGTGGATACGGCGGAAGACTTAGAGCGTGTAAGACACATCATCAAGTCCACATGATAAGCGTATTATTTGTTTGTATGGGAAATATTTGCCGTTCTCCTACTGCACATGGAGTGATGCAGCACAAAGTTAATTCTCGTGGTTTAGACAATCTTATAAGCGTAGATTCGGCCGGTACTCATGCGTATCATGTGGGCGAGAAACCTGATCCTCGTTCGCGCGCTAAAGCAAACTCAAACAACATCGACATGGAGTTTATAAGAGCACGTAAAATCTCAGTGCTCGATCATGATAAGTTTGATTACATATTAGCGATGGATCAAGATAATCTAGAGTTAATACAATACTATGCACCAGCTAACGGGCGTGCTGATGTACGATTATTTTTAGATTTTGCTAATCAAGCTGGCCTTACTGCCGAGGCTCATGTGCCAGACCCATACTACGGTGGTGATAAGGGGTTTGATCACGTTTTTGAATTGGTTGATATAGGCTGTAACGCGTTAATCGATCATATATTGAAATCATAGTATGTCATTAATTAGCTTGTTGCAGGTCAACGTCGCAGAACAAACCATGCATGGTTTTGATAACGCTAATCAATGCTTGTTTAAAGCATTGATTTCCACAGCGACAAATGGCGTTGGCCAAATTAGCGGAAGTGAGTGCACTCCATTGGGGGAGCACCGAATTCGCGCTAAAATTGGTGCGAACCAACCCGTGAATACTGTGTTTATTGGTCGCAGGCCTAGTGGCGAAATATACAGTGAGGAATTGGGGCGAGCTAACCCTAATCGCGATTGGATTCTCAGTCGAATTCTTTGGCTTTGCGGCAATGACATTGCCTATAATCGCGGTGGGCTCGTCGATACTCAACGGCGTTATATTTATATTCACGGAGCACCAGATTCTCATGCGATGGGAGTGCCGAGCTCACATGGTTGTATCAAAATGCGTAACAGCGATATGATCGAGTTATTTGATAAAGTAGCCGTTGGAACTCTCGTTAACATTCAAGAAAAATTATGACAATGCAAAATTCAACCCTTGTTCCACAACGACTAGCGCTGGGTCCGGTGATGGTTGACGTGCATGGCCTAACACTGACCGCCAATGAGCGACTAAGGCTCTCACATCCGAGTGTGGGTGCGGTGATTCTTTTTGCCAGAAACTATCAAGATAAGAACCAGGTAGCTGATCTAATTGCTCAAATTAAAGCTATTAGAACGCCTTCCTTGCTTATCGCGGTTGATCAAGAGGGTGGGCGAGTCCAGCGTTTTCAAAATGATTTTACTCGTTTACCTGCGGCACAGAGTTTCGGTGACTATTGGGATGAAGACCGACAAGCGGCACCTATAAAAGCATATCAATCAGCTTTTAGCATGGCATCTGAGTTAATCTCTGTGGGAGTAGATTTTAGTTTTGCTCCGGTGTTTGATGTTACGTCAAGAGAAAGCGAGGTTATCGGTGATCGGTGCTTTCATTCTAATCCTAGCGTTGCCACTGAGCTCTTAGGAGCTTATATCGATGGAATGCATGCCGCAGGTATGGTGTCTATTGCTAAGCATTTCCCAGGTCACGGCGGAGTTAGCGGTGATTCTCATCATTGTTTGCCGCAGGATGAGCGCTCATTCGACGAAATATGCGGGCATGACTTGCTACCCTATGAGGAGTTGATTGATGAAATACAGGGCGTTATGACCGCTCATGTACTGTTTGATCAATGTGACGCTAATATTCCAACTTACTCAAGTTACTGGTTACAAAAAGTACTGCGTGAACGACTAGGGTTTAGTGGTGTAATATTTAGTGACGATTTGACAATGCAAGGCGCTATTGACGCGAATGAAAGCGCAGGTTCGATTGTCGAAAGTGCTCAAAGAGCTATTTATGCTGGTTGTGACATGGTTTTAGTTTGCAACAAGCCAGACGTAGCCGACCAATTGTTAGAGGGGCTTGAGTTTGAGCCTAACGAAACATTGTCGGCTAAACTCT
>CAZFVP010000024.1:0-19413 GCA_964522345.1 uncultured Gammaproteobacteria bacterium
CAGAAATTTTGCTCAAGTCATCAGCACTATCGGTCTTCGCTGCTTTTGGCGCTGCTGCTTTCTTAGCTGGTGCGGCGGCCTTTTTCGCTGCTGCTTTTGGCGCTGCGGCCTTCTTCTTAGGCGCTGCTGCTTTACCGCCAATAGCGGTGATTTCGAGCTCAGTGAAGTTCTGGCGATGGCCAGTACGTGTGCGAGAATTCTGACGACGACGGAACTTAACTATGCGTAGCTTTTTGCCACGACCATTATTTAATACAGTTGCTTCAACGGTCTTATCTAACGTAGGAGTACCTACTTCAACACTGTCACCGTCACCAATCATTAATACGTGGTCTAGAGTGACTTTGTCGCCTTCTTGCGCATCCAAAGACTCTACCTTCAATTTGTCGCCTACTGCGACGCGGTATTGCTTACCGCCAGTTTTTACTACTGCGTACATTTTATATACTCCGGCTTTTCAGCCTAAATTGCGTTCCGAAGGGGTTAAATTGCGTATATATGTACAATTTATCTTTCTTCCAAATACGGACCCAGCGAACAGGGCGAGAATTCTAGTGTTTACAAGAGCTTGGGTCAACTCTTAGAGCGCAATATTTAGCAGTTTTCATCACTCATAGATATACACAATTAGGCACTTAAAAAGAGCCGTTTTTCGCCTCTCTGCGCTATAATTACCAACTATGACACTAAGTAGCACACCTATCGCCGACACTAAGTCGCAAGCCATTGATATTCAATCAGTTATTTCATTGGTTGAAACCGACATGACGATCGTCAATCAAACCATTGCTTCTAACCTAGACAGCGATGTGGCATTGATTAACCAACTTGGTGCTTATATTGTCCAGGCCGGTGGTAAACGGCTACGCCCGGTTGCCCTATTGCTTGCCGCAAAAGCATCTAATACAGAGCTAACGGACGTTTCTTCGGATCAAACATTACTAGCGGCAATTGTTGAGTTTATTCATACCGCCACACTATTACATGACGATGTGGTCGACGAATCGGAAATGCGTCGTGGGCGGGAAACCGCTAACGAAGTATTTGGTAACGCAGCAAGTGTACTTGTCGGCGACTACCTCTATTCACGCGCGTTTCAAATGATGGTAGAGGTTGGCAGCATGCGCGTAATGGAGATTTTGTCGCGCACAACTAATCAAATTGCTGAAGGTGAGGTCATGCAATTGATTAATTGTGGTTCAGCGGAGACAACTGAAGCTCAATACATGGAAACAATTCAGTCTAAAACGGCAATCTTGTTTGAAGCTGCTACACAACTCGGCGCGGTAATAACCAAACAAGCACGACCAGTTGAAGAAGCGCTAGCCGCGTATGGCCTGCACCTCGGAACAGCATTTCAACTGGTGGACGATATACTTGATTACACCGCAGACGCAAAGGCGATGGGTAAAAACGTAGGTGATGATTTAGCCGAGGGGAAACCGACACTACCTCTCATAAATGCCATAGCGCGCTCAGAAGGAGCCGATAAGACAATGCTAGAAAACGCCATTACTAATGCAAGCCGAGACAATCTCGATGCCGTGCTGGCGGTTATCGAGAAGACAGGGTCGTTGGCGTATACCGCCCGCGCTGCTCGCCAACAAGCCAAACTTGCTCAAGCTGCGTTAGACGTGCTTCCAGACTCAAAATATAAGACAGCGCTGATGACGCTTGCTGAGTTTTCGGTCGAGAGAGCCTATTAAGCATATCTTATAGAGGCCTCAGCTGAGCTAGCGATTGGCTACGATTTAGTATCAAATAGGTCAAAAAATTAGACCTTCATTTATCACCGTATCTATAAAACATGTTCTTCAAAAAAGATAAGCAACGACAAAAAGAGCATGTTGTACCTATGCTCGCACATCTAGATAATCCGACAGAGTACCCGTCGGCAACCTTGTTTCAGGTATCGGGCTGGGCCGTGTGCGAATCGCCCATTGAGTCCATTAAAGTTGGCAATGAAACAATGCAACTATCACAGCGAGTCGACGTATTGGAGGCCCACCCTAATTATGCGTTCGCAGTAGGTTTTTCAGGGCTTGCTCGCGAAAGCGACATTGTAGATCAACTATTGGAAATAAGCGCGCTAACCCACAATGGTGAGTATACAGCGAGCTCCAAACTTGGAAGAGATATCATGTTATCTCTTAGCAAGAAAGAAAAATTAGCAAAGCTCAAATCTATGTTCCCAGAAGATAAGCCAGAGCAATTAATTGATGCGTCACGCGCAGTGGAAGTCGCAAACGACGACACAACGAAATTCGAACTTCTTCGCAATATCCTTAAATGTCCGCAATGCGCTTCTGTAGGCATCAAGCTGCGAAACTCAGCTTTTGTTTGTGACAATGGCCACGTGGTAGAAACACTAGAAAATGCGTATATTTATTTGAACTCGGAGATGCGAGTTAAGCATAATATCAAAAACAATACCCAAACCGCCTCGCGTGCGCAAGACCCATTAGCAGTGGCACTTATCGGCAAATTTAGTGACGGTCTAATATTAGATTGCGGAGCTGGACTGCCTTTTCAAAATTATCGCAATGTGATTAATTTTGAGATCCAAAAGTTCACTAATACTGACGTAATTGGTGTAGGTGAAGAGTTGCCGTTCGCCGATAACAGCTTCAACGCTGTATTTTCGTTTTCAGTTCTCGAACACGTTAAAGACCCATTCAAATGCGTCGCTGAAATCGAACGCGTGCTTAAGCCTGATGGTGTTATCTACACCTCCGCACCGTTCTTAGTTCCTGTGCATGGCTACCCACATCATTACTATAATATGACGCAACAAGGCTTAGCCAACCTGTTTAGCGAGAATATAAACATTGTTGAAGATGGCGTACCCATCAGCGGACATCCGCTATTTACCCTCAATAGTGTTGCCCAAATTTGGAACCACAGTCTAAGCCAAGCTGACCAAGAGGCGTTTAAAAACCTGACTCTAAGAGAAATAATGGACGACCCGAAAAAGTTGATCACCGAACCTCATTGCGCCAACCTCCCCCAAGACACTCAAGCTCTAATTTCGTGTACAAATATGGTTCTAGGTAAAAAAGCCTCTCGCTAGCTCGTAGCGAACTCAATTTAAGCTCTACAAAATATTCATTAGACCAAGACTCCTAAAAGTGCAGTCTATATGGGTGCTCTATTTCCGCTTTAACAGATAAATCATTTCACCCTCTGATACTTCTGCCGGAGCATAGTAGTCCACGCTAAACTGAAGCTTAAACAGATCAATTGTTCTATTGAGAAAGAAGTTAAATGTTTCTCTGTCCCATACATGAACGTGAATCGATCTGCTTCGATGGTAACCAAAAAGCCGATGACGACTAAACGGGTTCAACGGTATTTGATTACCATCATAGTAACTAAGCGGTAAATTATTTTGTTCAAAGAACTCCACCGTTCTTGGATGAATATTAGTAACCGGTAGCTTATATTTCAAATAATCTCGAATACGCTCATTACTAAGGTGTTTCGTGCCTAAATAGTATTTCGCAACCAATGTGCGATAACGAGTTAATTTCCTATTTTGATCATGCGTGAAACGCATATTGGGAACGGTAAGAAATACCAACCCGCCCGACTTTAAATTGTTACTGAGGAGTTTTAAAAAACGAATCGGGTTTACAAGATGTTCAATTACATGATTGGCAACGACAAAATCAAGTTGTTGCTCACCAATAAACTCGAGGGAGTCACGATCAAGATCAACCCTGATATCAGATTCGACGATACCCTCTGCAACGTCCTCTATCTCCGGGAACGCAGCAATGGCCTCAGCTCGCTTCAATTTATCGGCATAGATCACCGTTGTTTTACTAGGGTCTAGCTTAACCGGGTTGTGTAAGGCGCCAAATTCGACCCCTCTTCCAGATAGCCTCGTGAAAGCCAGCTCATCTTTTGTCATCATAAATGCCTATACAGCAAAAAATCGATTCTAATATCAGCGAAGTATAGCGCGGTCTATTTACGATAAAAACTCAAATTAATTGTAAAGAAAAACCCGAATAGCGTGCCAGGTTAACATTCCTCGTGATTCGCCGGCAACGTCTCGTCTGATGCACTGAGGAGTTTCATTTCAAACATCGCTTATCTTGGACATTTTAGCGTCGTAAAATATAAAAAAGGAAACGAAGGGCATAAAAAAACCTGCATTAAGCAGGTTTTTTTAAAGAGTTGATCACACGCTAATAATTAGGCCGCATCATCTTCCTCAAATTCTTCTTCGTCTTCGAACAAGGCCGCATGAGCCTCTAGATCGAAATCAACCAATTGGATATACGCCATTGAAGCATTATCGCCAGCGCGGTTACCGCATTTTAAAATACGGGTATAGCCACCTGGGCGATCCTTCATACGCTCGCCAATTTCGTCGAACAGCTTAGCAACGATATCGCGGTCACGCAGCTTAGCAAACGCTGCACGCTTGTTCGCTAAAGTTGCGTCTTTACCAAGAGTGATAATTGGCTCAACAAACATACGAAGCTCTTTCGCTTTCGCAACGGTAGTTTTGATTTGCTCGTGCTTCAACAAAGACACCATCATGTTGCGAAACATCGCTTGACGGTGGCTTGAGTTACGGTTGAACTGACGGCCTGATTTTCTATGTCTCATGACAGAAACCTATCTCTATTAAATTAATTAATTACTTATGCAATTACAGTGCTGAAATTTGGGCTTAGGCGAGGCAAAAACACACGGAAGAGCGGAGCGTACATTAGTACGTGAGCATCTGAGTATGTTTTTAACAAAGTATAAGTTCAAATATCCGGTGCTGTAATTGTATAACCTAGCTATCGCTGTCTACGCGTAGTGCAGCAGGTGGCCAGTTTTGTAATTGCATACCCAAAGACAAGCCGCGTTGAGCGAGTACATCTTTGATCTCAGTAAGTGATTTTTTACCCAGATTTGGAGTCTTCATCAACTCAACTTCTGAACGTAATACCAAATCACCAATGTAGTAGATGCTTTCCGCTTTTAGGCAGTTAGCTGAACGAACAGTTAGTTCTAATTCATCTACTGGGCGAAGCAATACAGGATCTACTTCTGGTTCTTTCTCTTCTTGCGCAACGGCTGCAATCTCTTCCAAGTTAACGAACACTTGAATTTGCTGGCTAAGCGCTGTCGCTGCTTTACGAATAGCGTCTTCTGGATCAATCGTTCCGTTGGTTTCAATTTTCAACGTCAATTTATCCAAGTCAGTACGCTGCTCTACACGAGCATCATCGACTGAATAAGCTACTTTCAATACTGGGCTGTATGTAGCATCAAGCTGCATAAGTCCAATTTCTTTATCTTCTGCATCACTCTTGCGAGCTTCAGATACTTGGTAACCACGACCGCTTCGGACTGTAAGCTCAGCATGGAACTTAGCATCTTTAGAAAGGTGAGCAATTACATGATCAGGATTAGCGATTTCTACGTCTTGAACGGTTTGGATATCACCTGCTTTCAATACGCCTTCACCATTAGCACTTAAAGTAAGTGTTACCGCTTCGTCGAACTCTTTCTTGACGGCTACGCCTTTTAGATTCAACAAAATATCGATCACGTCTTCTTGCACGCCTTCAATAGAAGAATACTCGTGCAATACGCCATCAATCTTTACGTCTGTAATTGCGGCACCAGGGATGCACGACAACAAAATGCGACGTAGGGCATTACCTAGCGTGTAACCAAAACCGCGTTCTAATGGCTCAATAACCACTTTAGAGCGCGTACCATCTTCGGTATTTACGTCTACAAAGCGCGGTGTTAACAATTGTTCAATAGTGTCTGACATGTTGGGCTGTCTCCAGTTATTTACCTGACCCTCTGGCGGATCTAGGTTAAATGTTTAGGGTCAAAAATCTTGAGCGAAAGCTCAACCAACACTAGTTGGTAGAGCTTCCAGCTTATATAGCCTTTACTTCGAGTAAAGTGCTACTACTAATGATTCGTCGATGTCAGCTGACAATTCGCTACGCTCAGGTGCCGATTTGAAAACACCTTTTTTAGCAGCAACGTCCACAGAACACCACTCAGGCAAACCAATTTGCTCAGCAATTTCAAGCGCCGCGCCAATACGTAGTTGCTTCTTAGCTTTGTCACGAATCTCGATCTCATCGCCTGCTTTCACATTGAAAGAAGGGATGTTTACAAGCTGACCGTTAACCTTAATTGATTTATGGCTTACTAGCTGTCGCGCTTCAGCACGTGTTACAGCAAAGCCCATGCGATATACAACATTGTCTAAGCGAGACTCAAGAAGAGTTAACAAGTTCTCACCAGTTGAACCTTTAACGCGAGCAGCTTCAGCGTAATATGAGCGGAATTTCTTCTCAAGTACACCATAGATGCGACGTAGCTTTTGCTTCTCGCGAAGCTGTGTTCCGTAAACAGTTGTGCGTGGACGACGAGACTGGGCAGTTGCACCAGGAACTTTGTCCATCTTACATTTTGATTCTAACGAACGCGCTGGGCTTTTAAGGAATAAATCCGTGCCTTCACGACGTGCCAACTTACAAGTTGGTCCAATATATCTTGCCATTTTGGTTTCTCTGTCTGTTTAATGTTGCTCTCGTACGAGTGCGACGAACACTCTTACGAACGGGTTATACGCGACGCTTCTTAGAAGGGCGACAACCATTATGTGGAATTGGTGTTACATCAGTAATTTGGGTTACTTCGAAACCACAGTTATTTAATGCACGAACCGCTGATTCACGACCAGGGCCAGGACCTTTAACACGTACTTCAAGGTTCTTCATACCGAACTCTTGAGCCATTTTGCCACAACGATCAGCCGCTACTTGAGCTGCGAAAGGTGTGCTTTTACGTGAACCACGGAAGCCTGAGCCACCCGCTGTAGTCCAGCACAAAGCGTTACCGTGACGGTCGCTTATTGTGATGATAGTGTTGTTGAAAGAAGCTTGGATGTGCGCAATGCCATCTACAATATGCTTTTTAACTTTCTTCTTTGCTTTGCTAGGAGTTTTAGCCATTTTAATATCTCAAAAACAGGTCTTCTAAGCTATCGACAATAAGTCGATAAGGTTAAAAGCTGGCGCTTTAGCGCTTGATTGGTTTACGTGGACCCTTACGAGTGCGCGCATTTGTTTTAGTACGTTGTCCGCGCAAAGGCAGACCGCGACGATGACGTATACCTCGAAAACAACCTAGGTCCATCAAACGCTTGATGTTCATAGACACTTCACGACGTAGATCGCCCTCTACTTCAAACTTAGCTACTTCTGCTCGAAGCTTTTCAGCTTCAGGCTCAGACAATGCACTAACTTTAGTAGAGCGTTCAATACCAGCCGCGTCACAGATTGCGTGTGAGCGAGTTTTACCGATACCGTAGATCGACGTTAATGCAATCTCGATATGTTTGTGTGATGGTAGATTAATACCTGCAATACGTGCCACTGTGTGTCTCCGGATGCGTTTCTATTACCAGTAAAACCCACCACTGAACTTACGTTTGACAACGCTTTGAACAACAAGGTCCTACAGGACATTTTAATTTACTTTCTAGTACTACCTGAAAGGCGCGCTAGAATACTGTTTAGAGTTAAGGAAATCAACCTTTTACAAGCCAAAAAGCAAGCAAAAAATCGCCTCAAACTTTTCTTTCTTAAAAAATCGGTTTTGCTTATGAGGTGCCGAGATTTTGTTTCCAATCGAGGCGCTAGTTAATTTTTAGCGCGGAGCGTACCGAAGCCCGTAGAGGAAAGGTACGTGAGCACTAAAAATAAATTAGCAACGAAACGAAGAGTGGGAGCAAAAAATCGGTATCTCAGATGTAAAACTAGCCTTGACGCTGCTTATGGCGCGGATCTGTGCAGATAACACGAACAACGCCTTTACGACGAATAACTTTACAGTTACGGCAGATTTTTTTTACTGATGCACGAACTTTCATGATTTACCTCAGAACGACGTTCTAAAATGTTCTAATTTTTACTCTTGGGTTAGTTCTAGCGGCGGCGCTTACGGCCACCACCAGATTTACCGGTTAAGTTAGTTTTCTTCATTAAGCTTTCATACTGCTGAGACATTAGATGAGATTGCACTTGGCCCATCAGATCCATAATTACAACAACAATAATAAGCAACGACGTACCACCAAAATAAAATGGTACATTGTAGTTAACAATCAATAACTCAGGGAGCAAGCAAACGATTGCTAGATAGATGGCACCAACCAAAGTTAACTTTGATACAACGCCATCGATATAACGTGCGGTTTGTTGCCCGGGGCGTATGCCCGGTACAAACGCACCTTGTTTTTTCAAATTCTCGGCAATTTCTTTCGGATCAAACGTCAACGCCGTGTAGAAAAAAGCAAAGAACAAAATCATGCCAATATACAGAACTGTATACACCAACTCGCCAGGCTGCATTTTGGTTGAAATATCCCTCAAAACACCTGCGACACCGGTAGCCGATTCGTTACCAAAAAAACCAACCAAACTTGCCGGAAACAAAATAATACTCGACGCAAAGATCGGAGGGATAACACCAGCCATGTTCATCTTCAACGGGAAGTATGAAGCAGGTGCTTGCATCACTTGATTTCCACGCTGTTGGCGAGCGTAGTTAACAGTTAAACGGCGTTGTCCGCGTTCAACAAACACAACGAATGCGGTCACCAAGGCTACAGCAAATAAAAGAAAGACCACGAATAATGGCGAGAACTCACCGCTGTTCGCTAATTCAATAGTGCCACCGATGGCGCTTGGCAAGCCTGCAACGATACCAGCGAAAATGATTAACGACATACCGTTACCAATTCCGCGTTCGGTGATTTGCTCGCCTAACCAAACTAAAAACATGGTTCCAGCAACTAAAGCTAGCACACAAACAATGGTAAATTGAACGCCAGTAATAAGTGTTACTGGAACACCGTTTGCCGACTGAGACTGAACCGTGCTTGCTACGCCAAACGCTTGAAATGTCGCCAATACGACAGCTGCATATTTAGTCCATTTTTGAATTTTACGACGCCCGGACTCACCTTCTGCTTTAATTTGCTTCAATCGAGGCTCAACAGCCGTCAGCATTTGAATAATAATCGACGCCGAGATGTAGGGCATAACACCGAGTGCCATTACTGACAATCGACTTAATGCACCGCCCGAGAACATATTCAATACATCGAGAATAGACCCACGGTTTTGTTCAAAAAGAGCCGAAATCGCAATTGGGTCCACGCCTGGAACAGGTACGTGAGTACCAAGGCGATAGACAACGAATGCAGCCAATACGAAACCTATTCGTGACCACAATTCTTTTAATTTTCCAGACCCTGCGAGGGCTGCAGCTTGTTCTCGTGACATTATTTAATCCTAAGCTCTTAGTCTATGACTTTATTTCTAGTTATCGTAATAGCTTTATTGGGACTTAACAGTAACTTTTAAAGGATTTAACAGAAGACTAAAATTAGTCCTCTACCTTACCGCCAGCTGCTTCGATAGCTGCTTTCGCACCTTTTGTAGCACCAACACCTTGAAGAGTTACCGCTTTAGTCAATTCGCCTGAAAGCACTACTTTCGCACGAAGATGGCCAGCATTTAGCAAACCTGCTTTACGCAAAGAGGCTAAATCAACTATTTCACCATCAATCAGGTTTAATTCGTGTAAACGAATCTCAGCCATATTTTTAGCCATAGCTGAACGGAAACCACGCTTTGGCAAACGGCGTTGAATAGGCATTTGACCACCTTCAAAACCGATCTGGACTTTACCGCCAGTACGTGATTTTTGACCTTTATGACCGCGGCCAGCGGTTTTACCAGTACCAGAACCAATACCACGGCCTACGCGTTTACGCGCGTGCTTAGCACCTTCTGCTGGTTTTAGTGTATTTAAACGCATCGTCTTATACCTCTTCCCACTTGAGTAAGTAAGAAACTTTATTGATCATGCCACGGTTTTCTGGAGTATCGATTACTTCAACCGTGTGGTGCATGCGACGTAAACCTAAGCCTTTCACACAAGCCATGTGCTTCGCACCACGACCAAACATGCTCTTAACTAAGGTAACTTGAATTTTCTTTTCGTTAGCCATTTGTCTATACCGAATATAATCAGGAGAAGCGTTGCCGCTTACTCCATAATTTCTTTAACTGACTTACCGCGCTTAGCAGCAACTGACGCTGGGCTGTTGATTGAACGTAAGCCCTTAATTGTTGCGCGAACAACATTTACTGGGTTAGTAGAACCAATGCATTTTGCCAATACGTCTTTTACACCAGCCGCCTCGAAAACAGCACGCATTGTGCCACCCGCGATGATACCCGTACCTTCTGATGCAGGGCGCATAACGACGGTGGAACCGGCGTGCGTCGCTACAACAGGGTATTGCAATGTGCCGCCAACTAAATGAATTTTCTTCATTTCGCGACGACCAGACTCCATTGCTTTCGATACTGCCAACGGCACTTCTTTCGACTTGCCTCGGCCAATGCCGACGCTGCCTTTGCCATCACCAACTACAGTTAAGGCAGAAAAACCGAAAATTCGACCACCTTTTACTACTTTCGCTACACGACGCACGTTAATAAGTTGCTCTAAGCTCTCATCAACAGGTTCGCGATCGTTACGATTATTTCTCTTTGGACCAGCCATTATTTATCTCCTAAGACCTTAAAAGGCATCCGTTACAGCTTGAGGCCAGCTTCGCGAGCGGCTTCAGCTAGTGCTTTTACGCGACCATGGTAACGAAAACCAGATCGATCGAAGGCAACTGATTCAACACCCGCTTTCTTAGCGAGTTCAGCGATTTGCTTACCAACTAACGCGGCTGCATCACAGTTACTTGTGTTCTTTGCTTCTTTTTTGATACCCGCATCAAGCGTTGACACAGCGGCCAATACATTACCGCCAGTTTCATCAATAACTTGCGCATAGATATGCTGAGAAGTGCGGTGAACGCTCAAACGGCTGACGCCTTGACGGGCAATCTTGGCGCGCAATTTCTTGGCGCGACGTAGACGAGCTTGTTTTTTATCTTTCATCTTAGACTCCGCTTACTTCTTCTTAGCTTGCTTGCGCAATACATATTCATCTGAATAACGTACGCCTTTACCCTTATAAGGTTCAGGTTTACGGTATGCACGGATCTCAGCAGCCACTTGACCGACTTTCTGCTTGTCAATACCAGTAACAACAATCTCTGTGTTGCTTGGCGTCGTGACAGTTATACCGTCGCGTACTTCGTATACAACAGGGTGAGAGAAACCAAGAGTAAGGTTCAATTTTTGACCTTGGGCTTGCGCACGATAACCAACACCAATGATAGTCAACTTCTTCTCGAAGCCAGCTGTTACGCCAGTTACCATGTTATTGATCAATGCACGTGTGGTGCCAGCAAGCGCAATTGCGTTCTTGCTCTTTTCATTCGCTGCAACTTTGATAGTCGCATCTTCCTGGGCCACCGAAACAAGCTCATGGACATTCCACTCTAGCTCGCCTTTAGTGCCTTTCACCTTAAGCAATTGGCCATTCAACGTCACATCGACGCCGCTTGGCAAACTGACTGGTGCGTTTGCAATTCTAGACATTCTATTTTCTCTATTAATGCAGCTTTGGCACGATTGCCGCAGCTTACTTAATTCTTTTACTACAGTTGCGTCAAAGACCCCGACAAGCGGAGCCTTTTAAGCGACCTAGAGGCAGCACCTCAAGGGGCGGCTATACTAACAGCATTTTGCTTGTCACTACAGCCATTTGTTATAACAAGTCTAACTAATGCTTCTTAATACTAAGAGGCCTCATTTGCTTGTTACAATAAGCTCTGTCAATAGGCTTAGCTCACACTACAAAGAACTTCACCGCCAACACCTGCAGAGCGAGCTGCACGGTCAGTCATGATGCCTTTACTAGTCGAAATAATAGCGACACCTAAGCCACCGTTCACTTTAGGTAACTCTTCAGCATTTTTATAAACGCGAAGACCAGGTTTGCTTACACGTTGAATTTGCTCAATTACAGGAGCGCCTTCAAAGTACTTCAATTTAATTGTCAAAGATGGTTTCTTATCTTCGACGGATGCACTGAAATCTTCAATGTAGCCTTCTTCTTTTAGAACCTTAGCAATCGCTGCCTTCATTTTTGAACCAGGCATGGTCAAAGAAATTTTTTCTGCGTGATGCGCGTTGCGGATGCGTGTTAGTAGATCCGCGATTGGGTCAGTCATCATAATGGTGTACCGTTTCTATTTGTTTTGCTTTGCGAGCAATACACTTGGGCATCGCTCGTAACAGCTTATGTACTAAATGTTGTGGAGTTCGAACTTACCAGCTCGCTTTCACTACACCTGGCGCTTGGCCTTTAAGAATTACTTCACGTAGCTTGTTGCGGCTTAGGCCGAACTTGCGGTAGTAACCGTGTGGACGACCAGTCAAACCGCAGCGATTACGCTGACGAGTTTTTCCTGAGTCGCGTGGCAACTTTTGCAATGCCAACATCGCATCCCATTTGTCGTCATATTCAACTTCAGGGTTGCTTACAATCGCTTTTAGCTCGTCACGACGTGCTTGAAAACGGTTGTTTAGTTTCGTGCGCTTAGCGTCACGAGCGATCATAGATTTCTTAGCCATGGCTTTAGTCTCTTTCTATCTAATCCCTTGCGGGGCTTATTTAGTCTTTAGTGGGAAGTTGAAACCGCGCAATAGTGCTTCAGCCTCCTCATTGTTAGCAGCACTGGTAGTGATAGTAATATCCATACCACGAAGCGCGTCAACTTTGTCATATTCGATTTCAGGGAATACGATCTGCTCCTTCAAACCGAATGTGTAATTACCACGTCCGTCGAACGATTTTAGGTTCAAACCACGAAAGTCACGAATACGTGGAATTGCAACAGTCACCAAACGATCAAAAAAATCGTACATGCGATCACGACGAAGGTTAACCTTCGCGCCAATTGGCCAACCATCACGTATTTTAAATCCCGCAACTGATTTGCGTGCCAACGTAACTACCGGCTTTTGACCACAGATGTGCTCTAAATCAGCAACGGCACTTTCGATAATTTTCTTGTTACCAACTGCTTCGCCCAAGCCCATATTGATCGAAATCATGGTGATGCGAGGGATTTGCATTGCACTTGAAAATTGGAATTTCTCTTGCAATTGTGGAACTACGTTCTTCACGTAATGTTCTTGCATTCTATTCATTGTTTTTTACCTAATACACTAATGAGAGTGTCAATGGAGCCAACAGCGTTAGCTGTCAACACGAGTTCCATCTGATTTGAATACACGATGTCTGTCTTTACCTTCACCTTCAATGCGTACTTTATCCGCTTTGCTAGTGGCAGGGTTTAAGATAGCAACGTTTGAAAGTTGGATCGGCGCCTCTTTAGAGATGATACCGCCCGTTACGCCCGCCATAGGGTTAGATTTAACGTGCTTTTTCACCAACTGAATATCATTAACCAACGCGCGACCATCGTCTAAAATCTGAAGAATCTCTCCAGTTTTACCTTTATCGCGACCGCTGATTACGATCACTTGATCGCCTTTTTTAATCTTGTTCATTGTCGTTAACCTAGTCGTTAGACTAAATAAAAAGTCTTAACCTATTCTGAGAATCGCTTATAGCACTTCAGGTGCTAATGAAACGATTTTCATAAAGTTGTCGCCACGTAACTCACGAGTTACCGGGCCAAAGATACGAGTACCCATAGGCTGTCTTGACGCATTCAAGATAACCGCAGCATTCTTATCAAAACGGATCACTGAACCATCTGGACGACGAACACCTTTACGGGTGCGAACGATAACTGCATCATACACAGCACCTTTCTTTACACGTGAGTTAGGAAGTGCTTCTCTAACACTTACTTTTATGACGTCGCCGATACCAGCATAACGTCGCTTAGAGCCGCCAAGAACTTTGATACACATAACCTTACGTGCACCACTGTTATCAGCTACTTCTAAAATACTTTGCATTTGAATCATGGGGTTACTCCAATTCTATTCAGTGCTTAAATTCTTATGGATAGTTAAGGCTGAAGACTTAAGCAATAACAGCTTTATCGACAACTTTAACCAAGCGCCATGACTTATTCTTAGACAACGGACGACACTCCTCAATGATTACCGTGTCACCTTCGCCGCACTCATTTGTTTCGTCGTGCGCAAGAAACTTAGTCGATTTGCGAATGTATTTACCGTATAAAGGGTGCTTCTCACGACGTTCAACCATTACTGATATGGTTTTTTCGCCTTTGTTGCTTACCACTTTGCCTTCAACGCTACGAGCGCTAGTATTTTCAGTCATTTCAATAACCTCTAACTTTGAGCAGCTGCAGCAGCTTGCTCGTTTAGGATAGTCTTGATACGAGCTACTTCACGACGAATTTTCTTGAAACGTGACGTATCCGAAAGTTGACCAGTGCCTCTTTTCATACGAAGGCTGAATTCTTCTTTACGAAGCTCAACCAATTCGTCTTTCAGCTCAGTAGCTGACTTTGCGCGTAATTCCGCGGCTCTTGATTCAGTAGCCATTAATCACCTACCTGACGCTTAACAAATTTACATTTAAACGGAAGTTTGGCGGCGGCTAAAGTGAACGCTTCGCGCGCCAGCTCTTCGCTGACACCTTGCAATTCATACAACATTTGACCTGGCTTAACTTCCATAACCCAAAATTCAGGGTTACCTTTACCTTTACCCATTCGAACTTCCAATGGTTTCTTTGAAACTGGCTTATCAGGGAAAACACGAATCCAAACGCGACCGCCACGTTTAATGTGGCGAGTAATTGTTCTACGTGCTGCTTCAATCTGACGCGACGTCATACGACCACGAGTAGTTGATTGCAAACCGAATTCACCGAAGCTCACCTTGTTACCAGTGGTGGCTAATCCGCGGTTACGCCCTTTGTGCGCTTTGCGGAATTTGGTACGTTTTGGTAATAACATTTTTATCTACCTCTATACTCTGCGAGCGATTAGGCTGCAGGTGTGCCGCTGTCGTCAGCCGCAACACTATTAACAGGTTGGAAAACTTCGCCTTTGAAGATCCATACTTTGACACCGATAATGCCGTAAGTAGTCAATGCTTCGCTGGTTGCATAATCGATATCAGCACGTAGCGTATGAAGTGGCACTCGACCTTCGCGATACCATTCAGAACGTGCAATTTCAGCACCATTCAAACGACCTGATATCATCACTTTTACGCCTTGAGCGCCAGCACGCATCGCTGATTGCACAGAACGCTTCATCGCACGACGGAACATGACGCGTTTCTCAAGTTGCTGGCAGATACCGTCGGCAACTAACTGAGAGTCTATCTCAGGTTTGCGAATTTCTTCGACCGACACTTGCGTTGGAAGGCCCGTCATCGCCGCAATTGCTTTACGCATACGATCGATATCTTCACCTTTTTTACCAATAACAATACCTGGGCGAGCTGTATGAATAATTACATTGATGTTTTGCGCTGGACGCTCAATCGTAATTTCACTTACCGCCGCGTTCTTCAATTTCTTTTCAAGAAACTCACGAACTTTCAAGTCTTGCAACAAGAACTTAGAGTAATCAGTTTTATCAGCAAACCATTTAGCATTGAAATCTTTAACAATGCCTAAACGCATACCGTTAGGATGTACTTTTTGACCCATTTTATTGGCCTCCAGCTAATTCATTGTCGCTCACAGAAACTGTGATGTGACTAGAGCGTTTCAAAATTCCGAACGCACGACCTTTTGCACGAGGACGCATACGTTTCATGGTTGGACCCTCATCAACAAAGCACTTAGAAACAAACAACTCATCGATGTCTGCACTTTCATTATGCTCAGCGTTGGCGATAGCCGACTCAAGTGTTTTCAATACTAGGCTTGACGCTTTGGTCTCACCGAAAGAAAGAATCTCTAACGCACGAGCAACTGACTTACCGCGGATTTGATCCACTGCTAAGCGTGCTTTTTGTGGCGAGATGCGAACGTTTTTCGCAGTAGCTTTAACTTGCATTTTCGTTAACCTCTATCGACCTTTCTTATCAGCAATATGGCCTTTGAAAGTACGCGTTGGAGAAAACTCCCCTAACTTGTGACCAACCATATTTTCTGAAATCAACACGGGTATGTGTTGACGACCGTTATGTACAGCAATGGTCAAACCGACAAATTCCGGCATGATCATGCTACGACGTGACCAAGTTTTGATAGGCTTACGGTCGTTTGCCGCTGCTGCCTTCTCAACTTTCGCCCATAGGTGATGATCTACGAATGGGCCTTTTTTAATTGAACGTGCCATTAGCTAGTCCCCTATTTCTTGCGACGACGAATAATCATCGAATCGCTGCGTTTGTTTGAACGAGTACGGTAACCTTTCGTAGGTACACCAGTAGGTGATACAGGATGACGACCACCAGAAGTACGGCCTTCACCACCACCATGCGGGTGATCAACTGGGTTCATAGCAACACCACGAACAGTCGGGCGAATACCACGCCAGCGCTTAGCGCCTGCTTTACCCAACTTACGCAAAGAGTGCTCTGAGTTACCAACTTCGCCTAGGGTAGCGCGGCATTCAAGAAGAACTTTGCGCATTTCGCCAGAGCGTAAACGGATTTGAGCGTACTTGCCTTCTTTACCAACATACTGAATTGATGTACCAGCGGAACGAGCCAATTGGCCGCCCTTCTCAGGCTTCAATTCAACATTGTGAATTACCGAACCTACTGGAATATTACGCAGCGGCAAGCAGTTTCCTACCGCGATTGGCGCGTCGATTCCAGAGACCACTTTATCGCCCGCCTTGATGCCTTTCGGGGCAATAATGTAACGACGTTCGCCGTCGGCGTACAACAATAGTGCTAAATGCGCGCTTCGATTTGGGTCGTACTCCAAACGCTCAACCTTTGCAGGAATTGCATCTTTGTTACGACGAAAATCAACAACACGATATTTACGCTTATGACCACCACCTCGGTGACGGACAGTGATGCGACCTACGTTATTACGTCCGTTTATCGCCCGCTTTGACTCTAGCAACGCCTTATGTGGCTCGCCTTTATGCAAATCAGGATTAACAACACGTACTGTGCCGCGACGACCCGGAGAGGTAGGTTTTAACTTTACCAATGCCATTTCTATTTACCTTACAGTCTTATGCCTGAAACTGAGCGAAATCAATATCGCTGCCGTCTTTCAAGCGGATGTATGCTTTTTTACGATCGTTGCGCTTGCCCAGTGATTTTCCGAAACGTTTTGTCTTACCTTTAACGTTTAGAATCTTAACTGACTCAACTTCAACCTTATCGCTTTCAAACGCCAACTCAATAGCCGCCTTAACGTCATTTCGTGTTGCACTATTAGCAACATAAAATACCGCTTGGCCATCTAACTCCGCAGCGCGAGTACTTTTCTCAGTTACCACGGGCGCCAAGAGCACCTGAAACAACTCGTCTTTTGTCAATTTACTCATGCGAAAGTCTCCTCGATTTGCTTAATCGCTTCCGAAGTCATCAAAACTTTATCGAAGCCTATTAGGCTGACCGGGTTGATCTCATCAGCTTCCATAAGACCAACGTTATATAAATTGCGTGATGCCAACGCCAAGTTCTCATCGAACTCATGCGTTACGACCAAAACGTCTTCGATTTTCATATCGTTCATTTTGGTGACCAATTGCTTAGTTTTAGGCTCAGCAACGGTGAAATCGTCAGCAACAATCAAACGATCTTGACGTACAAGTTCGGACAAAATTGAACGGATTGCAGTGCGGTACGCCTTGCGGTTCATTTTTTGTGAGAAGTCTTGTGTCACAGCCGGAAATGTTTTACCACCACCGCGCCAAATCGGGCTTCGTGACGTACCAGCACGAGCTCGGCCAGTACCTTTTTGACGCCAAGGCTTAGCACCACCACCAGAAACCGCAGAACGATTCTTTTGGCCACGTGTACCTTGACGAGCGCCCGCTTGATAAGCGACAACTGCTTGATGGATCAGATTTTCGTTGTACTCGACGGCGAATACGTCGTCAGATACGTTCAAAGCTGAACCGTTATTTTGTTTAAGTTCCATGATGCGACCTACTTCTTAGCTTTAACAGAAGGTTTGATGATCACGCTGCCACCTTTTGACCCAGGCACTGAACCTTTCACCAAAATGACATTACGCTCAGCGTCCACTCGAACTACTTCCAAGCCTTGCTGAGTACGCTTACGTGCGCCCATGTGTCCACCCATTTTCTTGCCTTTGAAGACTTTACCTGGGTCTTGACACTGACCAGTTGAACCGAGCGAACGATGCGATATAGATACACCGTGAGTTGCTCGCAAACCACCGAAACCCCAACGCTTGATACCACCAGCAAAACCTTTACCGATTGATGTGCCTTGAACATCTACTTTTTGGCCTGCTTCGAACAGATCAACATTAACTTCAGAACCAATTTCTAATTCTGCTTCTGCAGCTGAAACGCGGAATTCAGTAAGACGTGTGCCCGGTGCAACATTCGCTTTCGCGTAGTGACCCGCCATTGCTTTAGTAACGCGGTTAGCACGACGCTCACCACTCGCAACTTGCACGGCTTCATAACCGTCAGTTTCAACTGTTTTTACTTGTGTGACACGGTTAGTAGGAACTTCTACTACCGTAACAGGCACTGAACGGCCGTCTTCTTGAAAGACGCGCGTCATGCCTATTTTTTGTCCAATTAATCCAAGTGACATTTTTCTATCAACTCTTTTTAGTGTTTTGGCCAGAGGTACTCAACTTGAGAATCAAGCAGGTACTAGTTAACCTTAATTTCAACGTCTACGCCGGCTGCCAAATCAAGACGCATTAGCGCGTCTACGGTTTTGTCAGTTGGCTCAACGATATCGACAATGCGCTTATGCGTGCGCACTTCGAATTGATCTCGCGCTTTTTTGTTCACGTGCGGTGAACGCAAAAGAGTCAAACGCTCAATTCGAGTTGGCAATGGGATTGGACCACAAACAACAGCGCCGGTGCGCTTTGCAGTATCAACAATCTCTTGTGCCGAACGATCGATCATGCGGTGATCAAAAGCCTTAAGCCGAATGCGAATTTTTTGATTTTCGACGCTCATAGTTAACCTATAACCTTATAAAATATTTCTAATTTCTTACGCAATTAAGTGCCAAATTCCACTGAAGTTTAAGCACCAACGTTTCGCGAGGCGCGCATTATACATGAAGTAAATGCGCAATGCTCTAGAACGTCAGCAACAAACAGTAAAATCAAGCCACAAAAATAACGATCAAATTAGACGGGTAGATTTTGCTCTCAATCGAGGCGCGGATAATTTTCAAAAGCGGAGTGTGCTGTAGCACATGAGCATTTTTCAAATTACCCGCAACGAAGAGTGAGGACAAAAGATGCCGTCTAAGCGTTGATCTTGGCTACTACGCCAGCACCAACAGTACGACCACCTTC
>CAZFVP010000025.1:0-8904 GCA_964522345.1 uncultured Gammaproteobacteria bacterium
TTCAAGAAGTTAGCGATCTTGAAATTGATCCAGACTATGACGAAGCTCGAACTCAGTATGAATTAGCAAAAGTGTTTGTTGACCTTGGTGACGAAGATGGAGCGCGTAAAATTCTTGTTGAGTTAGTCGGCAATGAAGAGAATAGCGCTGAGGTATTAGCTGATTCAAAAGCTTTATTAGATTCCATTAGCTGATACTAGTGATTTATTGAGCTATGAATCGGCATATTTAGCCTAATTGGCTTTCTCTATAATACCAAGCCCAAGCTTTTAGGAGTTTGGGCTTGTTTCGTTTCGTCGTTAGCGACGACTAGTTCCACTTTCTCGCTTAAAGCCTCTACTTGTATGGAGCGACGGGCGAATTTCATTCAAATCTAAGTGTCTTTAAAAGGTTTTTTGTAGGTTTATATGGCGAAGCTGCGTTCAAATAAGAGGTTTGGATAATGAGGTATGCCGCATGTGTCGAGTACGATGGCACTAATTTCAGTGGGTGGCAGGCTCAGAAACATGACGTTAGAACTGTTCAAGAGGTTTTAGAAGGTGCATTAGGACGAGTTGCTAATCATGATGCTCCGATTATCACCGCAGGGCGCACAGATCGCTCGGTTCACGCGACACATCAAATCATACATTTCGACTCAAGTGCCGATCGTTCGGAGTTTGCATGGTGTCGTGGCACCAATCGCTTCTTAGATCATGATGTCAGGCTACGGTGGGTAGTACCTGTAGATACTGAGTTTCACGCACGGTTCTCGGCGTTATCTCGGTCTTATCGATTCATAATTCATAATGCGCCGATTAAGAGCGCTCTATATCGTAATTACGCTACCCATGAGCATGAAGAATTGGATCCTATTGAAATGGCTAGTGCAGCTCAGGTGTTGTTGGGTGAGCATGATTTTAGCTCATTCAGAGCAGCTGGTTGTCAAGCTCATTCGCCGATACGAACAATGCATAAACTTACTCTCAATTGGGAAGGTCAATGGATCTGGTTTGACTTAACTGCTAATGCGTTTTTACAGCATATGGTTCGAAATATAGCTGGGTGTTTGATTGAAATCGGCAGCGGTAAACGAAGTAAACAATGGCTGGCTGATTTGCTCGAGATTAGAGATCGAACCAAGGCTGGTGTCACTGCCGCTCCAAATGGTCTATATTTAGCCGGAGTGGAGTACCCGCCGGAATTTCCTTTACCTACACAGCATAACAATGTTTCTTTTTGGGGAGATTAACCTTGGTTGTTAGAGATTAGGGATTCTTAGCGATAAAATCGATTTACCCGTATTTTGACACTGAAACCGCAGACGTAGAGTAGAGCCAACCTTGCATATACATAGAAGTAGAACTCGTATTAAAATTTGTGGTATGACTGATGTCCGCCAAGTAGGGCATGCAGTTTCTCTTGGTGTCGACGCTATTGGCATGATCCTACACGCCAATAGCCCGCGAGTTGTTTCAGTCGAACAAGCGAAGTTAATTCGTGACGTTGTACCCGCATTTGTCACCTTAGTCGGCGTATTCGTCGATGCTAACCAAGATACTATTGAACGCAATATCGAGCAAATTGGTCTCGATTTGGTTCAATTACACGGGAATGAAACTGAACTCTTTGGGAAAGTGTTGTCTAGGCCTTATATTAAAGCGATAAGAGCAAAGTCAAAAAATCAGGTGGAGCGAGACTGCGGCCTGTTTCCGTCGGCAAACGGAATACTTCTCGACCCGTATGTAAAAGGGCAACATGGCGGCACAGGCGTGTCGTTAAAAGCAGAGTTATGGCCGGAGACTAATGAGTCGCAGTCATTAATACTGGCAGGAGGCTTGTCGGTCGATAATATCGCTAGCCGTATCGAGCAATTGTCGCCCTATGCAGTGGACCTGAATAGTGGTTTGGAAAGTTCACCTGGGCAGAAAGACCTTCACTTGCTTACTCAAGCAGTAGAGCAAGTTTACCTCACAGATGCGCTAATACGAGAGCATAAGAATGGCTCGTAGTTTGGATCAATGGGTTGCGTATATCCAATCCCTACATCATCGCGAAATTGACCTGTCGTTAGAACGTGTACGCGAAGTTTACTCGCGAATGTACCCACAAAGCCTGCCGTATAAGATAATAAGTTTATCTGGTACAAATGGTAAAGGCAGCACAGCAGAGTTGCTTGCGTCAATGTATCGTCAAGCGGGCTTTCGTGTAGGTAAGTTTACTTCACCTCACTTGATCCACTTTAATGAGCGCTTTAATCTCGACGGAGAACCCGTTAATGAGCAGCGTTTACTTCTTGCATTCGATCGAGTTGAAATGCACCGAGCAAACACGCCGATCACGTTTTTTGAGTATTGTACCTTGCTCGCTATTGAGCTCTTTGCTAGTAATCAAGTCGATGTAGCGATAATGGAAGTTGGTTTAGGCGGTCGTTTAGATTCAGTTAATATTTTGGATGCCGATGTCTCAATTATTACCAGCATCTCAATTGATCATACTAATTGGTTAGGTAGTACTATAGAAAAAATCGCCTACGAAAAAGTAGGCATAGCCCGTAAGGATAAACCTCTGATATTAGGCATGACAACGCCGCCAACCAATATGCTTGCATATGCCGAAGAAATTGGTGCCAAAGTTAGACTCATTGGTCGAGATTTTAATTACCGTTATACCGAAGGCAGTGAGTATTGGGAGTGGTCATATAGCAATACCGTGTTTGAACGATTGCCACTGCCGTATAATCAAACTAGCGTTCAACTAAGTAATTGTGCACTGGCCCTTGCGACTATTCAGATTTTGTCAACTAGTTTGCCTGTTAGTAAAAATAATGTTTATGAAGGCATTCAAAACGCAAATATTTTTGGACGATGTCAGCTGATTAGCCGACAGCCCGATATTATTTTTGACGTATCCCATAACGAAAGTTCTGTCGCTTATTTGGCTCAATTTCTGAATACTCTTAAGAAGGCTCAATTTGGTAACAATAAAGCTTCTGATAAGAAGCAGAGGTCAGCTCGTACGGTGGCTGTAGTAGGAATGTTACGAGATAAGGAAATTGCTGCAAGTCTAGCGCAAATCAGTAGTCATATCGACGAATGGTATGTAGCGACAATTCATAATGAGCGCGGAGCAACAGCAGCAGAAATTAGTACAGAAATTTTGCTGAACAGCACATCAAAGGTAGCGCAATATGATCGTGTTGAAGATGCTTATGATGCTGCTAAAGCCACATTAACAACAGATGACTGTCTCGTGGTTTTTGGCTCCTTCCATACTGTAGGTGATATACTTGACTACATTAAATAGACGAAACTCGCTCTCGCTAACGTTAGTTAGATTTGTGATAGAGAGTTGAAATGTCTAAATCAGTATTTGAACGCCTTATGTCTAAGAAAATGAACACCGAATCAGAGCAATTAGCAGAATTTGACTTGAAGCATCGAGTCACCGGGGCAGCTGTATTGCTGTTTTTGGGAGCTCTTGTCTTACCTTGGCTATTAGGTCCTCCAAGCGAAGCAAGTAAAGTTGACTTAACGACAGACCAGCCAACGGTTTCAGGGGTTGAACCAGCCGAAATTATAGTTGCTTCAGATGGCTCTAACGTTAGCCCAGAGCTTAGTGAGATCGAGGAAACTGTCTACATCTCTAAAATCACACCCTTAGATGCTCGTCGCAATGCCAGTGATGCTGCAACAAAGAAGAATCAGCCAAGAGAGCAAATTCAAGAGGCAATTCAGGAAAAAGACACTAGTGCACAAGAGAGTGCTAATGCGCTGGAAAGATTAGTTAATGAACAAAAGGCGGCGGCTCAAAGCGTAGCTAAAGAAGGCAATACAAGTGAGAAGGTAAAAGTTGAGACTGCTAAAACTAGCACTAATAGTGCTGACGAAGAACAAGCTAAACGTGAGCAAGAGCTTCAAGCAGCGTTAGCGGCTGAGCTTAAGTCTCAAGAGCCAAAAGTAACGTCTACCAAGGTAGCTTCCCCCTTGGTAAGTAAAGCTAACACGGTAGATGTGGGCTGGGTGGTTCAAGTTGGCTTGTTTACCGAAAAAAGCAGAGCAATTGCCTTGATTGGTGAGTTAAAGAATAAAGGTTTTCAAGCTTCTAGTAGTGTTGTTGATACTAACCGAGGAAAGAAAACCGGTACTCGAGTGTGGCTTGGACCCTTTGGTAAGCGGGCGTCTGCGGTAAATGAGCAAAATCGTTTAAAATCTAAAGCTGGTAAAGAAGGGTTTATTCGTGTCTATCCTTAGCTACTAATTAGTAGTTAGATTGCAAGCGTTGTTATAGGCTTAAACAGAGTAAGTAAATTATTAACCAATTTTTTTGGTCAAAATGAGAGGATGTAATGGGTGGATTTGATTGGATTATCGCGGCAATATTTCTTGTTTCGATTCTGGTAGGTATCTTTAGGGGCTTTATAAAGGAGTCGTTGTCGCTTGTGTCATGGATACTCGCGATTTGGTTGGCGTTTAATTTTTGCAATCAAGCTGGTGAATTTATTCACCAGTACATCGAGATACCAGCGCCTAAGTTTAGAGAATGGGCTGGTTTTGCCTTAGTGTTTATTTCAACCTTGTTTGTTTTTTCGGTAATAACTTACATAGTTACCAAAGTTTTTGTTCGCGGCCCCATTAAAGGGATTGATCGTGTATTAGGTCTGGGTTTTGGCGGCGTAAGAGGGGCAGCAATTGTTGTGGCATTGCTAGTAGTGGCCAAAGGTTTCGGTATGGAGAGTTCAGATTGGTGGCAAAACTCTCAACATATTGGCAAATTTGAACCGTTTATAGAAACGGTTGAAGAGTTATTTCCCAATAGTGGTTTAACACCCTCAGAAGAAGGTGGAGATCTTACGCAAAAGGCAACCGAGCAGGCAATCAAAGTTTTAACGGAATCTAAAGAATAGCCAGTTAATATCGTAAAATCGTTGGCTAGTTAATACGTTAAACGTTAAACCATCTGTCTAAATAATGTATTATTCGCCTGCTAGATCGAGATCACTGGGTGATCTTTAGATTGTGGCGCACAATTTTTAATCCACAACCATCTCAGTAGAGATAGAGCGAATAATATGTGTGGTGTGTTAGGTATAGTTGGTAAGTCGTCGGTAAGTCCAAGCTTGTACGATGGTTTAACAGCGCTTCAACATCGGGGGCAAGATGCGGCAGGTATTCTTACCTGTGATGAAAACGGTTTTGTCAATTTGCGTAAAGATAATGGCCTTGTCAAAGACGTATTTTTCTCGCGCCATATGCAGAGGCTCACTGGTAATGTTGGTATTGCGCATTGCCGCTACCCGACCGCAGGATCGAACTCTTCCGCTGAAGCACAACCTTTTTATGTTAATTCTCCGTTTGGTATCGCTCTTGCGCACAACGGCAACTTGACTAATGCTGGTCGTCTGCGTAAGCGAATTTTTAAAGATGACCTGCGACATGTTAATACCACCTCTGACTCTGAAATCTTATTAAATGTCTTTGCTCACGAAGTTTATAATGCCTTAGGCGCTGACACTTATACTCTTACCCACAAACATATATTTACTGCTATTGAAGGCGTTTTTAAGCGTTGCCGAGGTGGTTATGCGGTAGTCGCCTATGTGATGGGTGTTGGTATCGTGGCATTTAGAGATAAACATGGCATCCGACCTCTAATTTACGGGTACCGTGATGTCGACAACGGTCGTGAATATATGGTTGCGTCAGAAAGTGCCGCACTTGATAGTCAAGGCTTTACCGTGCTTGCTGACGTAAAGCCCGGCGAGGCAATCATCTTGCCATTAGAGGGTGAGGTTGCTAGCCATCAATGTGTTAGTGACTCGAGTTACGCTCCATGCATATTTGAACAGGTTTATCTGGCTCGACCAGACTCAATGATCGATGGTATCTCTGTATATAGAACGCGTATGCGAATGGGAGAGAAGCTCGCTAAGAAAATTGTTAGGGAGTGGTCCGATCATGATATTGATGTGGTTATACCGATACCAGATACAAGTCGTACCTCGGCACTGGAAATGTCTCAAGTGCTTGGCGTGCGGTACCGGGAGGGTTTTATTAAAAACCGATATATTGGTCGAACATTTATTATGCCCGGTCAAGAACTGCGTAAAAAATCGGTACGTCAAAAACTCAATGCAATCGAGCTTGAGTTTAAAGGTAAAAATGTAATGCTGGTCGACGATTCAATTGTTCGAGGCACTACCTCTAAGCAGATTGTCCAAATGGCGCGTGATGCTGGTGCTCGAAATGTGTATTTCGCATCGGCTGCTCCTCCAGTACGCTACCCAAACGTGTATGGTATCGATATGCCAGCTGCATCAGAACTTATTGCAAATAACCGTACGGTAGAGCAAATTCAAGAGGCGATTGGAGCTGACCGCCTATTTTACCAGGATCTTAACGACCTGATCGACTCGGCATCTGAGGGGAATCCTCAGATTACCAGTTTTGACACCTCCTGTTTCAGTAAAGAGTATGTAACTGGTGATGTTAATCAAGAGTATTTCTCTGAGTTGGAGAATGAGAGAAGTGATGGAGCTAAACAAGCGCAGCAATTTAAACCTTCTGAACTCAGAGATGTAAGCCAAGTTTCGAACTAATTCGCCGCTCGCGCATGAGCTCGCTAAAATTTGTATATAACTCGGAACTCATGAGTTATACGTAGTTGATAATTATGAAAAAAAGCATGTCAGATTACCGCCCAGCCACAAGGGCTGTTAGAGCCGGGCAAGTTCGGAGTTCAGAAAGTGAACATAGTGAGCCTATCTACACCACGTCTAGTTTTGTTTTTGAAACCGCGTCCCAAGCGTCTGCGAGATTTTCATTAGAAGAAGATGGCAATATTTATTCGCGTTTTACTAATCCGACCGTTCGGGTATTCGAAGAGCGTTTAGCTGCCTTAGAGGGCGGACAAGCATGCGTGGGTACTGGCTCAGGCATGGCTGCCATGTTAGCAACCTGTATGGCTGGATTACAGGCAGGAGATCATGTGGTCTCGTCACAGTCTATATTTGGTGCAAATCAAACCTTACTTAAGGGCTTAATGAGTAATTTTGGTGTTCAAACTACGTTTGTTAGTCTTACAGACCTTGATGGTTGGCGAACGGCCATGCAAGCAAACACCAAAATGGTGTTTTTTGAAACTCCCACTAACCCGTTAATGGAAATTGGTGATATCCAAGCAATTGCAGAGATTGCTCATTCGTTTAACCCTGACGTCAAAGTGGTGGTGGATAATTGTTTTTGCACACCAATTCTACAACAACCGCTATCGTTGGGCGCTGATGTGGTATTGCACTCGGCAACTAAATTTATAGACGGGCAGGGTCGATGCGTTGGTGGCGCTGTGGTAGGCGATGCCGAGTTCGTAGGAGAAAAAATTGTTAGCTTTATGCGCACCGCCGGACCATCAATGAGCCCATTTAATGCCTGGGTTTTCGCAAAAGGTCTTGAGACCTTGCCATTGCGGATTAATCAAGCTTGTGACAACGCCATGCAACTGGCTCAAGCGTTGAGCAATGTTGCGCAGGTCGAACACGTATATTACCCCGAGCTTGAGAGTCATGCACAATATGACCTTGCCAAGTCCCAACAAAGTAAGGGTGGTGCGGTAGTCTCATTTGAATTAGCAGGGGGGCAAGAAGCGGCTTGGAAGCTAATAGATAATACTGAATTGTTATCTATTACGGCCAATTTGGGTGACACTAGAACGACCATAACACACCCATATACAACGACTCACGCTCGTTGGTCGGATCAAGACAAGGCGGCGGCGGGAATTTCTAAAGGGTTAGTTAGGATAGCGGTGGGTTTAGAGGACCCATTGGATGTGATTGAAGATTTAGACTTCTCTTAAGCCTTGTTATATGTTCGTTTTTAAAGAATAAGATCACTTAATAAAAAAGTCGCTTATAATCGAGTAGGTATTACAAGCGACCTTTGGAGTTGTTCTTGGTTGGTGCTTAGAACTCGAGCAATGCATTAAGAGCAATTACGTCTATGTCTGAGTCGCCAGTATCCGCTGAATATTCTAACTCTAGGACACCTAAGTCACCAACTCTATAGCCTAGTCCTGCACCCCACCCAAATGATACGTCTTCAAAGTCTGACTCAACGTCTAATACGTTAATGTCAAAGTTAGTGTAGGTTAAACCACCTTTAAGTTTGTAGTAAAGTTTCCCCGGAGAACGATAAGTAAAGAATATATTGGCGATGTCAACATCATAATCTAGGTCAAGCGCTGAACCACTACTGTCGCCGGTAAAGTACTCAAATTCAACGGTCGATGACCCGCCGCCGTTACCTATTGGTGTCGCGAACTCATAACCTAAAACAATCCCTGCGGCATCGGCGTCACTAACGCTAACTCCTGGTGTATTTGGATCGACGTTGGCTATTTTTCCGCCAATAATCCACTTACCAGGTGCATTATTGCCGAAGAATGGGCCCGAATTAGGCTCAGTTGCTAAGGATGGTTGTGCTGCAGCAAACGCTAATATTGCTAGCGTTGCAGCGACAATTGATTTGGTCGATTTGCTATTTACCTGGTGTCTCATTTCTCTTCTCGTTTTTGTTCCATTGTTACACAATGCATAAACATAGCCCATGATTTATTAATTTTCAATGGTTTAAGTCAATGAGTTAGGGTTAAATATGTGGTGTATATCATTTGTTAGTACTTAAGAGTAGCGTTATTACCCAGTTCATGATTTAAGTATTAGAATGACTAAGTACAGTGTAAACTTAAGCTTATGAGAATGGTCGCAAGCATACTTTTTTTTTTATTAATTTTATTACAAGCAAAGCTTTGGTTTGGTGGGCACGGTGTGTTTCAGCTTTGGTCATTGCAAGGTAATATTGAACAGGCTCGTGCGCGAAATGAGGTTCTTATTCATCGAAATGAAACACTGCACGCACAAGTTACCGA
>CAZFVP010000025.1:9004-13264 GCA_964522345.1 uncultured Gammaproteobacteria bacterium
CCGTCTTGATCAATTCGCATGATACTGTTAGTCGAGTGCCAGTCCCCTAAAACATAACGCGTTGCATTGCCATTCTGAGTTTGGTAATGGTGTGTGTTTTGTCTATGAGTGTGCCCGTGAATCATTTGTGATACAGAATGCTCTTCAAAGGCTTTTATAACAGAAGCTTCAGTTACATCCATTATGCCCATGCTTATTTCAGATTTGTGCTCGTTGCTTTGCATGCGCGCTTGTTTGGCTTGCTCGATGCGCTCAGGGATGGCTAACTTTAAGAAACCATCACAAAAGGCGGAGTTGGTCATCATCTGACTTCTAAATTGTTGATGCGCGATATCCTCCGTACAGAGACTGTCTCCGTGTAAAAGAAGTGTGTTGGTGCCGTAGAAATCGACGATTGTTTCATCTTGGAGGATTTTAAAACCGGTACGTTGGGTAAACGCTTCCCTAACTAAAAAGTCCCGATTACCCGCTATGAAGAAGCAGTCAACGAGTTCACTGGTCGCCTTCATCGCATCTAAAATTGGGTCAGCACCTAGTATGCTTCCCGCATCGTCGCCAATCCAGAATTCGAATAAATCACCAAGGATATAAAGTTGTTCGGCTGACGGGGCTTGATTGGAAAGAAAGTCAAAAAAGGCTTTCGTTATCAAAGGGCGCTCTGGCGTCAGGTGTAGGTCAGAAATTATATATGTATGCATAACCGCTATTGTATGCGAGAGAGGCTTTCTTGAGCAATCAATAAGCACTCTCAAGCGTCAATCATATTTTAGGTGAATGTTTTATATTCGATATTCACACAAACGCTTATGAATATTGACTTTAATATTCCAAATTTTGTTTTTAGTGCAAACAAATAGTAAATAAGTTCGTTGTTTTTGACTATTTAGCGTTTATAATTTAACCATGATATTAGCGCCCAACTTTGGGCATTTTTTATTTTTGCTTTAACTAAGCAAAGAATTAGCGTTTATTGGGAGTTCCTCGTGCAGTTAACTGGTGCAGATATTGTAGTTAAAAGCCTAGAAGAAGAAGGTGTAGAGTTCGTCTTCGGATACCCTGGCGGTGCGGCATTGCACATCTACGATGCTTTTCATCGCCAAGATGAAGTAGAGCATATTTTAGTGCGCCATGAACAAGGTGCAACTCATGCGGCAGATGGCTACGCACGTTCAACTGGCAAACCTGGTGTAGTATTGGTGACATCTGGCCCTGGTATTACTAATGCTGTTACTGGCATTGCAACAGCTTATATGGACTCCATACCGATGGTTGTTTTGTCAGGCCAAGTTATGAAACCATTGATTGGTTACGATGCATTTCAAGAAATTGATGCAGTTGGTATTAGTCGACCATGTGTTAAGCATAATTTTCTAATTCAAAATGTCGATGAGATCGCTGAGACCCTTAAGAAAGCGTTTCACATTGCAACGACGGGTCGACCTGGTCCAGTGTTAGTGGATATACCTAAAGACATCACAGCTGATGTAACAGAGTTCTTATACCCCACGTCGGTGGAGATGCGCTCATATCCGCCAGCACCAACAGTACAACCTAGTGAAATTGTTACCGCAGTTGAGGCTATTTTAAATTCTAAGAAACCAGTGGTATATACCGGAGGTGGCATTGTATTGGCTCACGCGCAAGAAGAGTTGCGCAGTTTTGTCAAGAAACTTGGCTTTCCTTGCACTAATACTTTGATGGGGCTTGGCGCTTACCCGCATGACGATCCGTTGTTTGTAGGAATGCTCGGCATGCACGGTACTTACGAAGCAAATATGACGATGCATGATTCCGATTTGATCATCGCATTAGGCGCGCGCTTTGATGACCGTATTACCGGCACGTTAAATGGCTTTGCTCCCAACGCTAAGGTTATTCATGTAGATATTGACCCTTCTGTTATCGACAAAAATGTCAAGGCGGATATCTCTATTGTTGCTGATGTTAAAGAGGTTCTTTCACTATTTAATCAGGAGTTGAGTCGACGTAGTGACGATATTAACCCATCATTAGTTTCTGATTGGTGGGCACAAATTAAAGAGTGGCAAAGTTTGAATAGCTATTGGTACGATCAGGATAGCGATGTTATAAAACCTCAATTTGTCGTTCAAAAACTACACGAAGTCACTGGCGGTGACGCTTACATAACGTCTGACGTTGGCCAGCATCAAATGTTTGCTGCTCAATTTTACGGTTTCTCTGACACACACAAATGGATTAATTCAGGTGGCCTAGGCACCATGGGGTTTGGTTTGCCAGCGGCAATGGGCGTTAAGATCGCACACCGCGATGCGGATGTTGCTTGTATTACAGGTGAAGGCAGTATTCAGATGTGTATACAGGAGCTTGCTACGTGTCAGCAATACAATTTGCCAGTTAAAGTTATTAATTTGAATAATCGGTATTTAGGTATGGTGCGTCAATGGCAAGAGTTCTCTTATGAGAAACGATATTCAAACTCCTATATGGATTCGTTACCCGACTTTGTAGCCTTAGCCGAAGCCTATGGGCATGTTGGTATGCAAATCGAGAAACCTGGGGATGTTGAGGGAGCGTTAAAAGAAGCTTTTGCTATGAAAGATCGCTTAGTTTTTATTGACTTCATCACCGATCAGCAAGAGAACGTTTATCCGATGATTGAAAGTGGTAAAGGACATCATCAAATGCGATTGCGCCCAGGAAAGTAAAAGTTATGCGACATATTATTTCAGTTCTATTAGAAAACGAATCGGGCGCTTTATCGCGAGTGTCAGGTTTGTTCTCTGCTCGTGGCTACAACATCGAATCTTTAACGGTGGCTCCAACTAATGATCCGACCTTATCTCGAATGACGATTGTCACCACCGGCGACGATCGAAAGATTGACCAAATCGAAAAGCATTTAAATAAACTTGTCGATGTCGCCGCCTTGCAAGATATCACCGTTGGTGGCCATCTCGAGCGTGAGGTGATGTTGGCAAAGCTACTGGCAGATGTCGAACAGAAAGCCGATTTAGATGTTGTTGTTAAAGCTTTTAATGCCAGCTTGATTACCATTTCAGAAACTCAGTTTATTGTCGAAATGAGCGGAAGTAGCGAAAAGATTGATGAACTACTCAAGAGTCTCGATGGTTTGACGATTTTGGAATTAGCACGTTCCGGGGTAACCGGGTTGTCCTCGGATGAGACAGCACTCAAGGTTTAAAAAATCAAGAGTGGTCAAAGATGAATGGCTAATAAAGAACGACTTTGATTATAATAGAATAATATATAACACTTAAACCGCAAGACTTTATAGCCTGAAGTATTAGCTTCAAGTGCGTTGCTAATTGGAAAATAAAATGCAAACAATCGATAAGCACCCGTTATTGGCCCGTGAAGGTTGGTTCTACATTGCTTTAACCTTATTCGCTGCGGTTTTGACCTCGGTTGTATTTCCCGCATATGTGGCGATACTATTCTGGGTTATTTTTGCGTTTGTATTACAATTTTTCCGCGACCCGCACCGCCCAATCTCGCAAGAGGATGGAGTTGTTGTATCACCAGCCGATGGCAAAGTGATCTTCACTGGCGTGGTTGACGACCCATACTTAGATCGTAAAGCGTTTAAGGTGAGTGTGTTTATGAATGTATTTTCGGTGCATTCTAATCGAGCACCGTTTGCCAGCACGGTAAAGAAGGTTTGGTACAAGCCAGGGTTGTTCGTTAATGCGGCGTTTGACAAAGCGTCAGAAGAAAACGAGAGAAACGCGGTGTGGTTTCAATCAAAAGACGGTATAGATGTTGTATCAGTTCAGGTTGCGGGTTTGGTCGCGCGTCGAATTCTTTGCTATGTAAGCGAAGGTGACACTCGTCAGCGTGGCGAACGTTATGGTTTTATCCGTTTTGGTTCTCGTGTTGACCTATTCTTACCCGAAGATTTTGAAATTAGTGTGGCGCTTGGAGATAATGTATCGTCGGGTACCTCTGTTTTAGGCCGTTTTGCTTAAATCTTTGCCGTAGCATACAGCCCTTTATGCCATTGACTAAGCGGTTTTAACGTGTTCAAAGGTGGGAAATTCGATCGCCATCCTTGTATAATCTTTAAATGAGTTCAGAACACCCTAAACTTCACTCTTTAGATTCAAACCAAGAGCCTCAAGAAACCGCTAAGAAACCGGCAAAAGGCTTCTATGTCTTGCCGAATTTGTTTACTACAGCAGGCTTATTCGCAGGGTTTTATGCGATTATGCAAGCGCGTCTCGGGCATTTTGAAGCAGCATCTTTGGCGATCTATGCAGC
>CAZFVP010000025.1:13364-19322 GCA_964522345.1 uncultured Gammaproteobacteria bacterium
GCGATGATTGCCTCGACAGTTTGGGTGTTTGTTGATGCCGGTATCGAGGCAACTGAGTATAGTATTGGGCTTGCGATTCTGATGATTTTAATGGCTTTGGCGATGGTTAGTAATATTAAGTATCGCTCATTCAAGGATTTTGAGTTCAGAGATAAAATGCCTTTCGTCGGTTTGATCATTTTGGTACTCGCGATTGCATTTGTTTATTTGGACCCGCCATCGGCATTCCTTGCAATCGGTTTGATCTATATGACGAGCGGTGCATTATTTTATCTTCTGAGTCGGTTTCGAGATAAAAAAGGGCTACCTGACTAGCACCTAATGAAAACACCCAAAAAGATTAACCATGCCAAGCATATGTTAGTTGTAATATAGACCTATTTAGTAGACGTTATTGAATCAAGAATATGAAATTTGAAGGTAGTTTAGTCGCGTTAATCACCCCCATGTCTGAAGATGGTGAGGTAGATTATCAGGCTCTAACTCGATTGATCGAGTTGCACATAGAATCAGGCACACACGGTATTGTTACCGTTGGAACGACTGGTGAATCATCGACTTTAAATGTTGATGAGCATTTAGCGGTTGTGGAACATACGATTAAAACTGCCAATAAACGTGTGCCGATTGTTGCTGGCACCGGTGGTAACTCGACACAAGAAGCGATTCATTTAACGAGACAAGCCGAGCAACTTGGGGCCGATGCTGCGTTATCAGTCGTGCCATATTACAATAAGCCTACGCAAGAGGGCTTGTTTCAACACTTTAAGGCAATCGCCGACGCAGTTCCAATTGCACAAATTTTATATAACGTTCCGGGTAGAACTGTGGCCGACATGAGCAATGAAATAATTGCTAGATTAGCGGTTATAGATAATATTGTTGGGTGCAAAGATGCGACCGGCGATTTAGAGCGTGGCAAAGCATTGATCGACCTCTGCGGACATCAATTATCTATTCTTTCTGGCGACGACCCGACCGCGCTTGAATACATGAAGTTAGGCGCCCGAGGAGATGTGTCTGTTACCGCAAATGTTGCTCCCAAACTAATGAGCGATATGTGTTCCGCTGCTCTCGCGGGCGATTTCGATCTGGCTGAAAAAATTGATGCGAAACTGCGTGGTTTGCATACTGAGCTATTTATTGAATCTAATCCGATACCAGTTAAGTATGCCGTATCTAAAATGGGCTATACTGCGAACAAATTAAGATTGCCATTAACCTCGTTGAGTTTAGAATTAGAAGCACAAGTCGACGAGGCTATCAAGCAAGCGGGTTAATATCGACTGCGGAGAATGTGAGTGATTGTCGATATAGCCACATATAACAACAAAGTGCCTAGGTTTGAGGCCTACGATGAAATTAACTATGACTTCTATCAACAGTAAACAATCAAAATTAAAACGTGGCCTTTCGACGCTAGCATTGACGCTATTGGTGCTCTTGTTATCGGCATGTGGTGGTAAGAAAGTTTCAACTAAGGATAATAGCGTAGACTATAAATCGGCTCAGGCTTTGCCACCGTTAAAGAAGTCATCAAGAGTTGTTGTAACACCTACAATAACGCCCACGCCTGAAGTTGGCGAAGCTTCACTACCCAGCGTTGTCCAAGCTGAACCAATTAATGAACCTCAAAAGCCAGTTGCTTCTGCTAACGAAACAAATAAACAAGCCCCGCAATTTAATGCTAATGTTGTTAGCGCTAAATCGGGTCAAGCCCGCTTAGAAGTTGAGGCGGATTTCGATCAAGCTTGGGATTATTTAAGCTCTAGTCTTCAGAAGTCTGACCTTACCGTTTTTAGTCGAAATAAAGCGGCTGGCAGATTTTCTATTGGCTGTTCGACTTTCGCCGCGGCACCTACCGTAGTAAAGTCTGGGCGATGGTCTATCTTTAATCGCAATAAGCAGGAAAATTTAGAACATTGTGCTTTGCAAGTGCTTGAGAGGCGTGGCACTACGGTCGTGTCAGTTTTAAATCGGGCCGGCGAAGAAGTTTCAGGCGAATACAGTAATGATGTATTCAGCCGAATTTTAAACAATTAATTATTAACACTTTACCTAGAACATTTCTTAGGAGTTACCATGCAACGCGGCCAAGAACTATATAGCGGCAAAGCTAAATCGGTTTACACCAGTGATCGAGATGATGCACTGATTTTACATTTTCGCAACGATACATCGGCTTTTGACGGCGAAAAAATTGAACAACTAGATCGTAAAGGAATGGTTAACAATAAGTTCAATGCGTTCATTATGGAGCATTTAGAGAAAGAAGGTGTAGCCACACATTTTCTAGAACTATTGTCTGACGACGAAGCCTTAGTTCGTAAATTAGATATGTTTCCGATCGAATGCGTTGTGCGTAATGTAGCAACTGGTTCAATTTGCAAGCGTTTAGGTGTTGAGGACGGTATCGATCTAGCACCGCCAACGTTTGAATTTTTTCTAAAGAACGATGAGCTTCATGACCCTATGATTAATGAGTACCACATTGAATCGTTTGGTTGGGCTGATGAAGAAGCGATTGCTGCAATGAAGGTAGAGACCTTTAAAGTTAATACTATACTTTCTAAGCTTTTTGCTGATGCGGGTATGATCTTAGTCGATTTTAAACTTGAGTTTGGCCGTCAAGGTGCAGGTATTTTTCTTGGTGACGAATTTACTCCAGATGGTTGTCGTATTTGGGATGCCGAGACGCGTGAAAAGTTAGATAAAGACCGTTTTAGAAAAGGCTTAGGTGGCGTTGTAGAAGCCTATGAACAGGTTGCACAGCGCCTAGGCTTGATCATCTAGCCTAAGCAAATTAAAAATCAATTTATCGCGCCAGATTCGTCATTAGACAATCTGGCGTTTAGCGTTTTACCAAACAGGAATCCTCATGTTGAGATTGCGTGGTAGCCAAGCCTACTCAAATTTTCGAATTCAAAAACTACTTTCTGATGTGCAGGCTGTGCTGCCGAATGTACGTAGTATCGACACAGAGTATCAACACTTAGCAACCGTATGTAACGACGAACAAAAGCTTGATGACACCGAGTTGGCAAAGCTTAAGCGTTTACTTAGCTATGGCCCTAAAATGCATGAAGTTGAGCATCAAGGGCAACGTTTATTTGTGTTACCACGATTCGGAACTATTTCTCCTTGGTCAACCAAAGCTAGTGACATAGTCGCTCATTGTGGTTTGACTAAGATTGCAAGAGTTGAACGCGGTATAGGTTTTTATATTAATGCTTCTTCCGAATTAGACCCTCAAGCATTGGCGCTTATCTCTGAATTAATTCATGACCCGATGACCGAATCGGTGGTTAGTGATATAGCTGAGGCGCAAGCGTTGTTTCGTGATGATCCCCCTAAGCCTCTATTTGAAGTACCTTTGTTATCTCAAGGAGTAGAGGCATTAGAGGCGGCGAATGTTGAGTTAGGTTTGGCGTTATCTGCTGATGAGATAGAATATCTAGTAGCTCAATATAATACGCTTGAGAAGAATCCCACTGACGTTGAGTTAATGATGTTTGCTCAGGTAAATTCAGAGCATTGTCGGCATAAAATTTTCAACGCAGATTGGGTTGTCGACGGCCAATCTAAAGAACATTCTTTGTTCCGTATGATCCGTGAAACCCACATGCAAAACAGTAAGGGTACCTTGGTGGCTTATTCAGATAATTCCTCGGTGTTAGTGGGCTCTAAAGGCGAACGCTTTTTCGCCAACCCTAACTCTAATGAATATCAAGGACACTCTGAGAACATTCATATTCTCTGTAAGGTTGAGACACATAACCACCCAACAGCAATCTCACCATTTCCCGGGGCTGCAACCGGGTCAGGTGGTGAAATTCGCGACGAGGGAGCAACTGGGAGAGGCTCCAAACCCAAAGCAGGGCTGACTGGTTATTCAGTTTCGAACCTTCGCTTGCCCCAAGCGCCTAGAGCTTGGGAAGGAGCAGAGACGAAGCCTTCGCGTATCGCCTCACCGTTGCAAATAATGCTTGAAGGGCCGATTGGTGGGGCTTCGTTTAATAACGAGTTTGGTCGTCCTAACATTGCTGGTTATTTTCGTACTTATGAGCAAGCAATTGCCAATGAGAATGACGTGCGTGGTTATCATAAACCGATCATGCTGGCTGGTGGTTTAGGTAATATTCGTGAACAACATGTGGAAAAAAATATTATTCCTGATGGTTCATACATTGTTGTACTTGGCGGCCCGGCTATGCTGATTGGTTTGGGAGGCGGTGCGGCTTCTAGCGTTGCATCAGGTCAGAGTTCTGAGAAGCTAGATTTTGCGTCAGTGCAACGTGGTAATCCAGAAATGGAGCGTCGCTGCCAAGAGGTTATTGATTCTTGTTGGGCGATGGACGATCAAAATCCGATCATCTCTATTCATGATATTGGGGCAGGTGGCCTCTGTAACGCCTTGCCTGAGTTAATTGGTGATGCGGGTCGCGGTGGTAGGTTTAATCTTCGTGATGTGCTCAACGATGAGCTGGGTATGTCGCCGATGCAAATTTGGTGTAATGAAGCACAAGAGCGATATACATTAGCAGTAGCTCCTGAGCGTTTAGATGAGTTTAAAGCAATATGTGCACGAGAGCGTTGTTTGTACTGCGTAGTTGGAACCGCAACCGATGATGAAGTTCTTGTACTAGTAGACAGTCATTTTGCTGATGGTTCAGATCGCCAGAAAACTCCAATTGACCTGCCAATGGAAACATTGTTTGGCAAACCTCCAAAAATGTTGCGAGAGGTAGAGTCTGTTGACCGCGATGCACCCGAATTAGACTTTTCTAGTGTGTCGGTTGATGACGCCTTGGAACGAGTTCTGTCGTGCCCAGCTGTTGCTGATAAAACATTTTTAATCACCATTGGTGATCGAAGTGTAACCGGCATGATTGCACGTGACCAAATGGTTGGTCCATGGCAGGTCCCGGTAGCCGATGTGGCTGTCACAACTTCGGCTTATACTGGCAAGACTGGTGAAGCGATGGCAATGGGCGAGCGTACCCCACTGGCGTCAGTAAATGCCCCTGCAAGTGGCCGTATGGCAATAGGTGAGTGCTTAACTAACCTAGCCGCGGCGAACATACGAGATTTATCTGAAGTAAAGCTTTCCGCCAACTGGATGGCCGCAGCAGGCCACAATGGAGATGATGCCGCTCTTTATGAGACAGTTCAGGCGATTGGTATGGAGCTTTGCCCAGAGTTGGGCATTGCGATACCCGTTGGAAAAGACTCAATGTCAATGAAAACTGTTTGGCAAGACCAGCGAGGTGACTCACATAGTGTAACCTCACCCGTGTCGTGTGTAATCAGTGCCTTTGCACCTGTTGATAATGTTGACCTAACCTTAACCCCTGAGCTAAGTACTGAGAATCAATCGAGCATTATGTTGTTAGACCTCTCGGGCGGCAAACAGCGCTTAGCATGTTCAATATTGGCGCAAGTATATAAGCAAGTGGGTACGCAAACGCCAGATGTCGATGATTCTCAACTTCTCAAAAATGGCTTCCTTGCAATTCAAGACCTAGTGAAGCAAGGCTTACTTAGTGCCTATCATGATCGGTCTGATGGAGGACTAATTGCTACGGCAGTTGAGATGGCGTTTGCCAGCCGGTGTGGTTTGGAACTGGACATTAATTCTGAAGGCGATGCACTTACTACGTTGTTTAATGAAGAGTTAGGAGCACTGATTCAGGTTTCCGATGTAAATCGCGGCGAAGTTGAAGCAATATTCGCAAAATGGGGGCTGTCCGAACAGGTAAGTTTTATTGGTAAGCCGGTCAAAGGCGAGCGAGTATCGGTTACTGTGAATGGGCAACAAGTATTGGATGTGTCGCGTGTTGCCTTGCATCGTACATGGTCCGAAACGAGCTACTATATGCAGAGCTTACGAGACAACCCTCTCTGCGCTCAACAAGAATACGACCGTTTGCTAGACACCGCTGATGTTGGTTTGATGTC